>JADGQM010000399.1 GCA_017881795.1 Syntrophobacteraceae bacterium | reverse complement strand
CTGGCCGGGATGTGCTTGAAAGAAGTCGCGAGAGACGAACCACCAGCTTACGTGGAGGTCAGGCTACAATAAACCTCTCGCTCAGATCAAGCGAAATGGGATGGGAAAAAGAGGGAACGCTTGATGGGGCGGGGGTGAACCCCGCCCCTACTCGGATCTTCAAATGCGGCAAACCGCGATTGAGCGGGGCAATCTAGCCAGTAGGGGCGACCGGCCGGTCGCCCCTACTACACGATCGGGTTAAAAGGTGGCCGGACTGACGAGAAACTTTGGCCCAGATACTAGCCACTAGCCACTAGATATCGAAGTAGAGTTTGAACTCGTGGGGATGAGGCCTCATCCGCACCGGGTCTACTTCACTCAAGGTCTTGTATTCAATCCAGGTCTGGATCACATCTTCGGTGAAGACATCGCCTTTGAGCAGGAATTCATGGTCGTCTTCAAGGGCTTTCAAGGCTTCATCCAGCGATCCTGGTGTCGAAGGAACCTTGGCCAGTTCTTCCGGGGCCAGGGCATAGATGTCTTTGTCCAGGGGCTCGCCCGGATGGATGCGATTTTCGATCCCGTCGAGGGCGGCCATCAGCAGAGCACTAAAGGCCATGTAGCCATTGCATGAGGGATCCGGGAAGCGGACTTCCAACCGTTTCAGTTTCGGCGCCGGAGAATACATCGGGATGCGGATGCCGGCGCTTCGATTGCGGCTGGAATAGGCCAGATTTACCGGGGCTTCATAGCCTGGTACGAGCCGTTTGTATGAATTGGTGGTCGGGTTGGTGATCGCGCAAATCGCCTTGGCGTGCTTGAGGACGCCGCCAGCCGCAAACAGCGCCATTTCGCTGATCCCGGCGTACTTGTCGCCGGCAAAGAGTGGTTGCCCTTCCTTCCAGATGCTCATGTGGATATGCATTCCCGAACCGTTATCACCGAAAAGGGGCTTCGGCATGAAGGTTACGGTTTTACAATTGCGCCGGGCTACGTTCTTTATTACATATTTGTACCACTGCAGGTTATCTCCCATCTTGACCAAAGGAGCCGCTTTCATATCGATCTCGGCCTGACCCGCCGTAGCCACCTCATGATGTTGGCATTCGATACCTAACCCCACCTGCTGCAGCATCATGACCATTTCGGTGCGGAGATCCTGCTGGGAGTCCATCGGGGGCACCGGAAAGTACCCTTCCTTGTGACGCGGTTTGTAGCCCAGATTGGGGTTTTCCATGCGGCCGCTGTTCCAGATTCCTTCGACCGAATCAATGAAATAGTACCCGTACTGACAGGCGTCATCGAAGCGGATCTCATCAAAAATGAAGAACTCTGCCTCTGGTCCGAAAAAGGCCGTGTCGCCGATACCCGTGAACTTCAGATACGCTTCGGCCTTTTGTGCGATATAGCGGGGATCCCGAGTGTACCGCTCTTTGGTGACGGGATCGACGACGTTGCAGATCATGGTCACCGTCGGGACTGCCATAAAGGGGTCCATCACCACGGTGGAGGGATCAGGAACGATCAGCATGTCACTGGCGTGGATGGGCTGCCACCCGCGGATGCTCGAGCCGTCAAATCCGTAGCCGTTTTCGAAATCCGCCTCACCCAATTCGTCGATGGGATTGGTGAAGTGTTGCCAGGTGCCGACAAAATCCAAGAATTTGAAATCCACCATCTTGGCGCCCTGCTCTTTGGCAAAGGCAAGTACTTTCTTCGGGGTCATAATGCTTCCTCCTCTATGCTTTTAGTGTTTGTCGTCAAAAGGGTATCGGAATGCTCATAGCAATTTTCTTGCCAACCAGCTCTTCTTGACCCATACACTGACCCTATTGGACCCGATCCTCTCAAGACGGGCATCCAACGGGCTCGCCCAATAGGAAATTTTCATTATGCAATCAGTAAAATGATACAAAATTGCACTGCTCTCCGGCAGCCCCGCGCGCGTCTGTTTTACCTCCAATACCCACTTGTCTAGATAAAAGCATTTAACAACAATAAGTTAAGGTTTACAAGCCCACACCATACCTGCGACACAAAATTGTTGCATCAAGACCCTAACCACGGGACCAGGCAAATGTTGTTGAATTAACAATTCAGGATTGAGGAATTCAGGGATTGGATTTGCCAGACCAGGACATCCTCTAGCTTGCGCCGCAAGAATCCCTCAATCCCTCAATCCCTCAATTCAACCGCTTTGGGGGACCAGGCAGCGGCAAGGCATATTTGCCATTGCATTTTTGAGGCCGAATTGCCTATCATTCCAGTCTCATTCAAGGGGGGATGACCATGCATCACATTGCCATCGTTTACAAGCATGCCCGGCCGGAAGCCGCCAGCCTGGCAGAGGAAATCAGGGTTTGGCTCGAAAGCCGGCAGGTTCGCGTTTCTTTGCAGGAGAATATCGACACTTCCGAATTTTGCCGCAGTTACTCCCGAATCACCATTCCAACAACGGTGGACGCCGTGGTGGTGCTCGGAGGGGACGGCACCTTTCTGAGTGTCGCTCGCTCTCTCGAAGATCTTACCATTCCGCTGGTCGGGATCAACCTCGGGGGGCTGGGCTTTCTTACTGAAATCAGCACCACGTCTTGCTTTGAGGAGATTAAAGAAATTCTCGACGGCCACTTTGAGATAGAGGAGCGCGTGCGCCTCCAGGTATTGATTCAGCGTGAAGGTGAGGAAATGTTCTCGCAGAGCGTCTTGAACGACGTCGTGATCAGCAAGAGTGCCCTGGCTCGCATCCTCGATCTCAAGACCACGATCGATGGCCGCTACCTCACTCATTACCGGGCCGATGGTCTCATCGTCTCCACGCCCACGGGTTCCACGGCTTACAATTTGTCCGCCGGGGGTCCCATTGTCTATCCGACCACCAACGCCATCATTCTCACTCCCATTTGCCCCTTTGCCCTCACCAACCGGCCCATTATCCTGCCTCCCCACGTCACCATCCGGGTCGAGCTGACCGAGCCCGTCGAACACGTGACCCTCACCTGCGATGGTCAGGTCGGCTGTGAACTGGCTTCTTGCGATCAACTCCTGATTTCGGTTGCGCCCAACCCCTTGAGGCTCATCAGGACTTCGTCCATCGAATACTTCAGAATCCTCAGGACCAAGCTGAAATGGGGTCAGTTTTAGGCCCCAGGCGAAAAATATTCGTCCGTGACATCCAGACCGACGGGGTTTTTGAAACCGCGTCGGTCTCTCAAGCTTGGACGACTGGTTATTGCCAGGCTCCTTAAATCCTCGGCGTTACAGAGCTCTCAGCCATTCGGGTTTGAGCGGAATTGTCCCGCTGATGGCGGCATCGATGGCCTGCAATGCCCGTTCCTTGTCGGCAGGCATCTTGACTTTGAGGGGCAAATAATTGGAAGCGTGATTGGAAAGAAAAATGCCGCGAGTCAGGTGGGTGTGAAAGAGCATTTCTCGAAGCTCCAACAGTAATTCCGGTTGCGTCAAGAGCTCAAAGCCGCCGTCTCCAACCTGTTGACCGATTTCCGTATTGGGCAGGACCATCAGCGTGAGCACTCCGACGTAGTTTGGATTCATGGCAGTCAGCGCGGCGCCGGTCGCGCGGGCGTGAATCAGGGAACGGTCGCGCCCGGCAATTCCCAGGAGCGCCGTCACCGACAGCTTCAAGCCCGCATCGCGCACTCTTCTCCCTGCTTCGATCAAGCGTTCAGGAGTAACTCCCTTCTTGATTTCACACAAGACCTCGGCATCACCACTTTCCAACCCTAGATACACGATTCCCAGTCCAAGCTCCCGCAGGGTCTCCAGTTCCTCCGGGGTCTTGCGCAAAATGCTCTTGGCATTGCCGTAAAGTCCAATGCGCTGGATCCGGGGCAGCGCTT
>JADGQM010000398.1 GCA_017881795.1 Syntrophobacteraceae bacterium | reverse complement strand
AGCCCGCAGGTTTCTCCAGGCGATTTGGTTATATGCCTGCATATTGTTGAAGGGAAATAGCCTGGTGCCCCGAGGGCTTCTGCCAATGCCTGTTCCTGGGACCTCCGGGGTAAGAAGATGTCCAAAAATAAACTTCTTTTTTTACCACGAAGAGCACGAAGAAAACGAAGGACACGAAGTGATTTCTTGGTGCTCTTCGTGTCCTTCGTGGTTCGAAACAAGTTCAAAATGAGGGCAAATTATTTTTGGACCGACCCCAAGATTCTTTTTGGCGTAGGAAAGCTCCCAAGCTTGACGGGGATGTCTTTCAAAGGAAGTTTAGAATATGACCGAAAGTGAGCGCGAATTTACCCATATTGATTCTGAGGGTCGCTTGCGCATGGTGGATGTCGGTGAGAAGGAAGTGACCCACCGTGAAGCGAGAGCGGAGGCCACGGTTATCGTTGCACCGGAGACTCTTCAGCGAATCTTGGACCAGAAAATGCCAAAGGGGAACGTTTTTGAGGCTGCGCGCCTGGCGGGTATCCTCGCCGCCAAGAAGACATCTGATTTGATCCCCCTCTGCCACCCGATTCAGCTTACCGAAATCAAGATTGATTTCTCAACAAGTTCAAGGCAGGACCAAATTTCGATATCATCTCAGGTCAAAACCAGAGACCGGACCGGAGTCGAGATGGAAGCGCTGGTCGCCGTGACCCACGCCGCACTGACCATTTATGACATGTGCAAAGCGGTTGATCGGGGCATGCAGATCACCGACATTCAGTTGACGTATAAAAGCGGCGGCAGAAGCGGAACTTATCAGCGGTTTTAGCGACTCTTGGACAGCGATTTTTACTTTACTCTTGCGCGCGAGTGTGGTACCGACATCACTTTGATAAATCGACGGGGGGTGCCGTATGGACAAAGAGACTCAGGCCTTGTTTAAAGAAATTCTGACCAGGAGATTGAACGAGCTCTTCTCAGAAGCTGAAAAGACCGTGGCTGGCATGACTGATACGGAGGAGACTTTCCCCGATCCCACCGATCGCGCGACTCTGGAATCGGATAGAAATTTCATCCTTCGGATCAGGGATCGGGAGCGGAAGCTCATTATGAAAATCCGCGAGGCCATGCAGCGCATGGAAGACGGCACCTTCGGTCTTTGTGAGGTGTGTGGTGACGATATCGGCATTGATCGCCTGATGGCGCGGCCGGTGACGACCCTTTGCATTGAGTGTAAACGCAGGCAGGAAGCGAACGAGCGAGCCAGAGGGCTGTAGCTTCCTTTTCAATCTGCCGGGTCACCTCTGCAAAGAGAGACTGGTGTCATAAGACCCCTCCACGCGCAACACGTCCCCAACCCAGATGACCTCCTCGTTTCCGTCTCCTTTGAGGAGTCGGAGCGCCCCTTCCGGGGTAAATCCCAGAGCCCTTCCTGAGATTTCTTCCCTTCCGGACTGGATCCGCAATTGTTTTCCGAGGATCGCCGAGGCCTTCTCGAATTCGGGGAGCATCGCACCAAAGCCGTTTTTGAGGAAATGTTCGTATTCGGTCTCAAACCGATGGATGAAATGCAGAAGAAGATCCTGGCGTTTGACCGGAGTACCGAGCTCCATGGCAAGAGAGGTCGCGGGGTAGCGAAAAGGCTCCCTCAGATCACGCTCCCGGTGGTTGGCGTTGATGCCCATCCCGATCACGATAAAACGCGTATAGTCCTGATCCGACTGCATGTCAGCCAGGATTCCGGCAAGCTTTTTACCCGCAACCAGGACATCATTGGGCCACTTGATGGAAGCCTCGATCCCATAATTTTCGTGGAGCACCTTCACCAGCGCCAGAGCCGTCACCATTGCGGACTGGGGAGCTTCGAGTATGGGCAAAGGACTTCGGAGAATCAGCGAAAGGTAAATGCCATACCTTGCGGGAGAAAACCATGACCGCTGCAGACGGCCTCTGCCCTTGGTTTGTTCCTCAGCGACCACCACGGTGCCATGCTCTGCTCCCTGCGCTGCCAGAAGCAGGGCTTCGTCATTCGTCGAGCCGATCTGCCGGTAATGGCAGTAGGTCCGGGCAAGCCAGGCGGTCTCGAGGTGGGGAACGATTTCCTCCGGAATCAGGAGATCGGGAATCTCCCTCAGATTGTATCCTTCTTTGGGATGGCTGATGATGTCATAGCCCAGCGCTCTGAGGTTTTGGATATGCTTCCAGACACTCGTTCGACTCATTCTCAACCGGGATGCCACACTCGTCCCGGAAACAAAGTTCCCCTGCTTTTCCTTGAGCAAGCGCAAGACCTGCAGATGCGTTCGATCCACTCTTGACATGAGTCCAGACTCCTGTGGACGCTAATCAGCCACAAAAAAAACAAGCCGAGACCGCCAGCAGAACGACCTCGGTGATTTCATTGAGAGCGCCTAACACGTCTCCCGTTATGCCTCCCAACCATCGGCCGGCCAAGAATCGCAGCAGTCCCACGCACGCCAGGGTGAGGCCCAGGTAGAGGAGAGCGAACTTCAGGCTGATTAAGACGAGGAACATAAGCGAAAGCAAGGAAGCACCCAGCACCTGTTGAAAATCCATGTGCTCCAGGAAGGGTCTCGCCAATCCCCCGACATTCCGCGCATAGGGCATTTTGTAAGCGCCCAGGACCATGGCATAACGACTCAACGCGGGCGCCACGAGGATTCCGGACCAGCAGTGGCCAAGCACCAGAGTATACATGGCAGCGCTCTTGAGCAGTACGGCAAAGATGAGCGCGAGGGCGCCGAAAGCGCCCGTCCGACTGTCCTTCATGATTTCCAGCCGGCGCTCGGGAGTATAGCCTCCCCCAACGCCGTCGGCCAGGTCGGCGAGGCCGTCGAGGTGCAAGCCTCGCGTCAAAATGGCCAGCATGGCTGTGATGACGACGGCAAGCAGCAGCGGAGGGACATTCTGGAGCTGAGATGCAACCGCAACCAGGCACAGACCGAGCAAAAGTCCGACCAGGGGAAACCAGGAGAAACTCCTCGCCAGATCGACAGGGGTTATAGCTTGCGAAGGGGTGTAGGGCAGGCGAGCAATGGTAAGGAACGAGACGGCTATGGCGAAATGCTTCCACATCACTGAGTACAGCCCCGTACAATAAAGTGACCACAATCCTGATGCGTCATTCCGGTGACAACCGGAATCCAGAAAAACTGCCTGGATACCGGCTTTCGCCGGTATGACGAGCTCAGTTCGGACACCCATTTATGTGGCATTGTAGTAAGTTCCAGCACCACTATCCATGCACGTTGGAGTTGTATCCCTATGAGCCATTCATTTCAGCCGGAGAGGAAGCCCGGCGACAACCAGAGTGACGGCGCGGCAGGCTGCAGCTACCTGCTGGTTGGCGAAGCCCGCCAGATCCCGGAAGCGTCTTGCCAGTGGGTTTTCCGGGACAATGCCGCCACCGACTTCATTGGACACCAGGAACAACGGGTAATCGGCAACCTGGATGAACTTCACCAAGGCCGCTACCGCTTCTTCCGGGGGTTCCGCCGACGGCCGAAGCAAGAGATTGGTGAGCCAAAGGGTTAAGCAATCAACCAGAACCGCATGCCTTCGCCCTTGCAGGTTGGCAAGGGTTTCCACCAGTTCGAGTGGACTTTCGACGGTTTCCCACGAACGGACTCTCCTTTGCTGATGCGCTCGGACCCGATCCGCCATCTCCTCATCCAGCACCTGGGCCGTAGCGACATAAACATAAGGAGCAGGACAAACGGTGACGAGCTTTTCAGCATAAGCGCTCTTGCCGCTTTTGGCGCCTCCCAAAATCAGGTGAGGGGTCTGAGTCGCGTCGTCACCCGTCATTGCTGGTTCGCTTCGCGGGACAGGAG
>JADGQM010000397.1 GCA_017881795.1 Syntrophobacteraceae bacterium | reverse complement strand
TACTACCTGGATTACCAGAATCGAAGGCCCGATTACCTGGCAACTGTTATCGACAAGCTGATCAATTGGGATTTTGTTAATTCTTGCCTTGGCTGAAAGAGTGCGAGGCTTTGAGTCGAGAATTTGCGGTGTTGGAAGTTTCAGCCACGGATTAGCTCGGATAACACGGATAAGTAGAAATCAGTGTCCGTCTCTGTTCATCCGTGGCTTCTTCCTTTCGTTGTAACCTATCCCGGGTAGACATTTCCCGTTTCCAGGATGCTCCAGCCCTGGGGCGTTTTACCCAGGAGCAGATTGACCATCCAACCCTCTTTGCAGTGATCGCTGATTTCGAGAGGAACTTTCACTTCGACCACGCCGGACATGGTTGCGCCTGAGAGGATCAATACGCCAGGCTGAACCTCTTCGATGGTGAAATAGTCATCCAGCTCGTCCGTCCAATGGCGCGGAGCGTAATGCTGGGCAAAGTTGTACAGCAGCCTTGCCAACCGTTCGGCGGCGGGCAGTTCTCTGGTGGCTTCGGACGCTACTTTATCGCCGTTCAGGGCCTCTTCTTTGCCAATGTGACCATGCTCACCCAGCCAGTTGACCAGTTTCCTCATCACCGTCCCGGCCGCCTGAAGGAGAGCTTCCGAAGCCATTACTTTGCGAATCATGAAATAGTTCAAGAAATTGTAGAGAGCCGACGGAATTTTGTCTGGCCCGAAGATGGCGCAAAATTCGAGGTTCTTCTGAAAATAGAGCCTCTCATACAGAGTGACTTCGGACGACCGGTCCAGATCGTGGTGCCCATAACCGTTCAGACAGTGCTGTAACAGGTCTATAACTTCTTCATAGCGATGAAAGGTCCTTGGTTTCAAGCGTTTTCGTTGATCTTTGAGAAACCTTTCAAGCACATCGGCGATGCTTGGTTGAGCAACAGTTGGAAAGGGCAAAACCTTCCCCGTGTCTCTCATCTTGTCAATCAACCTGAATCTCCCTGCCAATCAAATTAACCCGATTGTGTTGGGGCGTCCGGCCCGTCGTCCCCACTAGCCACTAATCACTCTTTCTCTACACTCTGCCCCCACAATGAGGACAGTATTGAAACGTTGGCTCCAAGGAATGGCCACATCGGGCGCACCTGGTTTTATCGGGCCTCGAAGGTGATGGGCCGAAACCCCGATCAGGTGAGGAGACGGCGCCACAGCGATCACAGATTACCACAGGCTCGCCGCGCTTTACAGGAAATAGCGGAATAAAAAAGAGGCTCAAGTAATGATCAATCCGCTTTAACCTGGCCTGGGCCAACCCACACGCCGGACATAGCCGCGGCGTGTCGTCGAGGGTCACGGTCTTGGGTTGGACACCCCCGATCAAGAAAAACATCCTGTTTCCTCCAGCTATTTTTTAGCACAATTGCACAGGAAAGGCTATGCAGGAAAAAGGAAGCAAATCCATCATATTAGCGTTGCTGCCTTCAATGACCGCACTGCCTCACCCATGCGGAGGGCCAGAGCAGGATCATGGAGGTGCTCTTCAATGAGTCGTTCAAAGGCAGAGCCCACCACCGCCCCATCAGCGAGACTGCCGACGGCTCGAACCTGGTCCGGCGTGGAGATGCCGAACCCCACGCAGATCGGTATGCCTCTGGCGCGCGTGCGCAACGATCCTACAACCCCGGACACCTCGTCCAGATTCAAACCGGCACTGCCGGTGACTCCGGTCATGGAAACGAGGTAGAGAAAACCGGAAGCTTTTTCAGCAATGCTGGCCATCCGTTCGGGTGGCGTTGTGGGCGCCACAAGCCGAATGAGAGCCAACTCGTTTCCGGTCCACGCGGAGGTCATTTCCGCTGATTCTTCGGGAGGCAGATCCACGACCAGCAAGCCATCCACGTCGGCCTCTCGGGCGGCCGTGTAAAATCGGTCAACCCCGTAAGCCAGGATGGGGTTGTAGTAGCTGAAGAGAACGATGGGAATCTGGGTGGTATGGCGAAGTTCCCTCGCCATTTCCAGCACCGTGGTCAGGCTCGCGCCTGCCTTTAAGGCTCGCCCGGAGGACCGTTGGATCACTGGACCGTCTGCCGTGGGATCCGAAAATGGCACCCCCAGCTCCAAGATGTCGAGCCCGGCTTCACACATGGCCTTAACGATATCCATGGAAACTTCTACGGTCGGATCTCCAGCGGTTACAAATCCCACCAGGGCCTTTTCGCCTTTCCGACGCATTTCGTCAAATACTCTCGCTATGCGATTCATGCTGCTGCTTCTCCCTTAAGACTTCAGGCCAGTGCCCGTCAGGTGGGCGGATACGATGCCCAGATCCTTGTCTCCTCGCCCGGAAAGACTGATGAGGATGATGTATGAGGACGGTCGTTGTGAGGCTTCAAGCAATGCCTGGGCGACGGCATGCGAGCTTTCCAGGGCGGGGATGATACCCTCCAGGGCGCAGAGCTCCTGGAACGCTGCGAGCGCCTGGTGATCGTCAATAGCCTCATAGCGGACGCGACCGCAGTCCTTGAGATGAGCGTGTTCCGGCCCCACCCCCGGGTAGTCGAGGCCCGCGGAGATGGAATGCGCCTCCTGGATCTGGCCGTCACCATCCTGCAGCACATAGGACTTCGAGCCGTGGAGCACGCCAATGGAGCCAGCCCCCAACGTGGCCGCGTGTTTTCCGGTGGCGACGCCAAGACCGGCGGCTTCGACCCCCACAATCTCGACATCATCTTCCAGGAACGGGTAAAAGAGTCCCATGGCGTTGCTGCCCCCTCCCACACAGGCTACGAGCATATCCGGGAGGCGGCCCACATCGTCAAGCATCTGCCCCCTGGCCTCATCGCCGATGATGCGCTGGAAGTTCCTCACCATCATGGGGTACGGATGCGGACCTGCCACGGAACCGATGACGTAGAAGGTATCCCGCACCGCACCCACCCAATAGCGGATGGCTTCGCTCATCGCATCTTTGAGGGTGCCGGTGCCCGAAGCGACCGGCACTACCTCCGCGCCCAGCAACTGCATTCTCTGGACGTTGGCGGCCTGGCGCTGGATGTCTTCGGTGCCCATAAAGACTCGGCATTCCATCCCGAAGAGCGCCGCTACCGTGGCGGTGGCCACGCCATGCTGGCCCGCGCCGGTCTCCGCAATGATTTTTTGCTTTCCCATCCACCTCGCCAGAAGCGCCTGCCCCAGAGTATTGTTGATCTTGTGGGCTCCCGTGTGAGCGAGATCTTCACGCTTGAGATAAAGGGATGCTCCTCCCACTTTCGCGCTCAACCGCCTGGCATGGAACAGAGGCGTGGGTCGACCCGCATAATGCTGCAGGAGCTCCTGAAGTTCCTGTTCAAACAGCTCCTGCTTGCCGATCCTCTGGTATGCCTCCTCCAGGTCGAGGAGCGCCGGCATGAGGGTTTCCGCGACATAGCGCCCGCCATAAGGGCCGAAATGCCCCATGAGATCAGGATATGGGGGGAGCGATGAGTGATGAGTAACGAGAGACGCGTGTTGAGTACCGGCGGACATCTGCCGAGTACCGGGTGATGCGTGTTGCGAGTGAGTCATTGAAAGATCCTCCTTGGCTTCCTGCCGCAGTCAGTCAGTGCAACTGCTTCGAGCAAGCGTTTGACTTTGTCCATATCTTTTCTCCCGGGTGTCGCTTCTACTCCTGAGCTCACATCCACGGCATCCGGCAAGGCTTCTTGAATGGCCCGAGAAACGTTTTCTGGGTTGAGGCCTCCCGCCAGGATCACCGGCTCCTTTTCGGAAATGCCGGCGGCAGTGCGCCACTCCCAGGCCAGCGCGTTACCGCCGGGAAGCCGCCCTCCGGCGCACTCAACGAGATAGGCCGAGGCTCGGAAAGAGCCGATGAG
>JADGQM010000014.1 GCA_017881795.1 Syntrophobacteraceae bacterium | reverse complement strand
CTCTCCTCGAAAGCCAACCCGCAAAAATCCCCCAGGTGTTCTGCACTCCTTTTGAAGTCACTCACGAAGGCCGACAAATCGTCCGCGCTATACCATTCCTTATAGCGTTTCAGGCCCGCTTCGAGGTGGTCCAAAACATCCCGGGTGAATGGGTTCATCTGAGTAATCGCCGAATAGAGAGCCGGGTTTTGAGCGAAGATCCGGCCCAGGAGATTCATCTCCAACCGGTAGCTGGGGCTTGTAAATTCCATCGTTTCGGCAACATCCACTTCCAGTTCCCGTAACACCCTGCCCGTCACCATCGTGGTCACATGAAACAACACCTGGATGATGCTCATCATGTAATCGTGTTTTTCCGGGGTGCACTCCTTAATGCGCATTCCCTGGTTTTCAAACAGTTGCCGCAGATAGCCCCACTCGCGACAATCAATGCGCTCCGGGCACGCCACCATGGTCTGCCCCGCAAAGGATGGGATGCTTCCTCCAAACATGGGGTGCAACCCCACAATGGAAGACGGAGAGCGCAACATTGCCAGAATAGGGCCAACTTTGAGGCTGCTCAAATCCATAAGCAGCTGCTCGGGGCGAGCATACGGAACGAGACCCCGGATAACGTTCACCGTCTCATGAAGCGGCACGGCAAAGAGGACCATATCCGATATCCTGATGATTTCTTCATTGCCCTCACCAGCATGGTGGTCTGCAATAACCACTTGATATCCTTGGGCCTCAAAGAAGCGGCCAAATAATCGCCCCATCTGCCCCCTGCCGCCGATGATTCCAATCCTTTTTCCGCGACCCCAGCGCTGCGAATCGCCATCTTCTTGTCCAGGCAAAAAATGAGGGAGGTCTTGCTGTGACTCCATAAGTCGTCCTTCTGAATACCGAAATCATGTGGGGCGATGATCAATTAGGCTCTTAAGTCCTTAGCCGACCAAACGATCCTACAGAGTCCGCCCCACCGCCTCCGCCACCCGTCGGCATTCCTCAATCATCCTCGCAAAGGCCTGGGGGCGCATTGACTGAGGCCCGTCGCTGAATGCTTCTTCCGGCCTCACATGGACCTCGATAAGCAAACCATCGGCGCCCGCTGCCACGGCTGCTTTTGCGACCGCCGGAACTAGATCCGCCCGGCCTACCGCATGGCTGGGGTCCACTATTACCGGCAGGTGGGTCAACAGCTTCAGCAACGGAACGGCGCTGATGTCAAGGGTATTGCGAGTTTCGGTTTCAAAGGTCCGGATTCCCCGCTCACAGAGGATCACTCTCTCGTTCCCCTGAGCAAGGATATATTCCGCAGACATGAGAAACTCCTTTATGGTGGCGCTCATTCCGCGCTTCAGGATCACCGGTTTTTCAATATTTCCCACTTCCGTCAACAATCTGAAGTTTTGCATGTTCCTGGTGCCAATCTGAATGATATCTGCGTATCGGCAGACCAGGACCGTATCCCTTGGGTCCATGAGCTCGGTCACCACCAGCATGCCGGTTCGTTCGCGCACAGCATCCAGGAACTTCAGGCCTTTTTCACCCCAGCCTTGAAACGCGTACGGAGAAGTTCTGGGTTTAAAGGCTCCTCCCCGGAGAAAATGAACCCCCGAAGGCAGCAGAGCCTCAGCAATTTCCTCCAAAACCTCCCGGCTCTCCACGGCACAAGGTCCTGCAAACACCTGGATCTTATGACCGCCGATTTCCTGACCGTTTACTCTGATAATGGTATCATCAGGTTTGAACTCCCTGCTGACCAGTTTGTAAGGCTTGAGGATTGGCAGCACAGACTCGACGCCGGGCATGGATTCCAGGGGAACTTCTCGCAAAATCCGCTCATCGCCAATGGCCCCAACGATGGTCCGGTGTTCGCCTTTTGAGATATGAGCACGGAATCCCAGGTCCTCCAGGCGCCTTACAATGCGATGCAGATCATCATCTTCGTGTCCCGGTTTCAAAACAATAATCATGACTTTCGTTGCCTCCTTGAAAGAAGGGCAAAGGCACCTCCCCAACCGGATGCTTTGCCAAAATAAAAGGGCCGTCAGGAGATCACTTCCCACGGCCCACATTTTTCGCTGAATCGGAAAACAAAAGAGCCGCGGGACCACTTCGGGATACCCACGGCTTCGATGCACTCACTCAAACTAAATTGGCAGCCTCACATATCCCAAGCGCTCCCTAGGGTCCGCTGCAATAATAATAACGATAATATTTCGTAACCATTAGCTCTCCCCGATTCGAGTATCGCCTGCAACAGTAACGAAAAGGCAACGAGCTTGTCAAGAAGTTTTCCATCTGGAATGGTTCCCCCTGGAAACGGAAGCCACTTCCACAATGAGGGATTCAGTGACAAAAGAGCCAACGACCATATTTCAGAAAACTGACAAAGGGATGTTGGTCAAAATTCACACTTGAAAACACCGGAAACATCCTTAAGATGGAACAACGAATATGAATCATGGTCTTGGCCTTAAAGAGATCCTTATGACGAAGACTTTTCTTGCCTTATGTTTCAGGAAGGTTCCCGGTTTTGGGCTGGTTCTCTTCTTGGCACTGCTTCTGGTCAACTGCAGCCACAAGGCTGCAATAGCACCGCCCACTGGGTCCGTTGCTTCAACCCGGTCTGTCCAGCCTTCCCCCAGAGTTTCTCAACCCCCGGACTCATCCGCCAAGGTTGTGGAACACTGTTTCGTCGATCCTGGGACGCCTCAAACTATCACTCATGAGGTCGCTCCTCTGGAAACCATCTGGAGAATCTCGAAGATGTATGACGTTTCCCCCGAAGCAATTTATGCGGCCAATTTCCTAAGACCTGGTGATCCCATCCGTCAAGGTCAAAAGCTGATCATCCCGAATGCAAAAGGTTTCCGTAACGTTATTGCTCTTTATCCCAACTCTCGCTGGAAATACATCGTCATCCACCACACTGCCACCGATGTCGGCAAGGCCTATCTCATCAACCGCTCGCACCTCGATCGCGGTTTCTGGAACGGCTTGGGATACCATTTTCTAATAGACAATGGCACCTTAGGAAAAGGTGACGGTCAAATCGAAGTGGCTCCTCGCTGGATTAAACAACAAAGCGGAGCTCACTGCAATACGGCGGGAATGAACGAAAAGGGTATAGGGATTGCGCTTGTTGGCAACTTCAATGAGGAGCTTCCAACGACCAATCAACTGCAGTCGCTGAACTATCTCCTAATGACTCTGACTCAATATTACCACATTCCGGTGACCAACATCATCGGCCATCGTGATGCCCCAGGCTCAGCGACGGATTGCCCGGGCAAGCGCTTCCCGATGGCGAATGTGCGCCAATGCCTGGTAAGACCATAGCGAGAACGGAAGTCCAAACAGTTGTTTACCGGAGGTACAAAGATCTCAGAGTCAAAGAGTTTTGAGCAAAGGCAAAGCCGAGCGGAATTCCGGCGTCCCAGCCCGATTCAGCAGTTCGAAGATAATCATTTCGGTGGAACTGATTACGGCTCCAGCCTGCTCCAGGCGCCGCAATCCAATCTGTCGGTTGCTCGAGCTTCTCGAAGTAACGGCATCGGCAGCAAGATGCACGCGGTAGCCCAGCCGTAAGCCATGGGTGCCGGTATGAAAAATACAGACATGCGTTTCCAACCCTGCGAGCAGCAAGGTGCGGCGCCCGGATTCCTGCAGGGCACGGAAGATCGTTTCGTTTTCAAAGCAACTGAATTCAAGTTTCTTCAATATCGTCGGCTGTGGGACTCGCTCCAGCAATTCAGGCAGGAAGCCACCCAATTTTTCAGCGTTGTGGACCGAGAACATGATCGGGATTTGAAAGAGTCTGGCGATATCGATCAGCGCAGCAGCATTTTTCACTACCAGATCATGCTCTACACAAGGGTCCAGCATGACTTTCTGAATGTCCACAAGGAGCAGGATACAGTCCTCTCTAACCAAAAACTCTGCATGGGCGTTGTTCATGGAGATCCTCCTCTTAACTGGATTCCCGCTAAAAGCATGCGGGAATGACGATTTGAGAGTTGGGGCGGATATTTTATTCTTGCCTGGCGCCTTACCCGAAATCTGACATTTCCTGCACCAGCCTCGCGACCCGGTCTGCCACCCCAGGCTCTCCCAACTCATTTCTAACCCGCGCAAGGTCTTTCCGTTGCTGTTCCAAACGTTCCGGATGTTCCAGAAGGTTGAGCGCCTCGGCGGCAACAAGCTCTGGTCGCGCATCATTCTGCACAAATTCTGACACGATCTGCCGCCCGGCGACCAAATTCGGAAGGCCGATATAGTTGACCCGTATCAAATGCCGTCCAAGATAGTAACTCAGCTCGGACACTCTGTTAATAATGATCATCGGAGTCCCGAGAATGGCGGCTTCAAGGGTGGCGGTTCCGGAGACTGTCAGGAGCAGATCACAGGCACGTACTACGCCATACGTGTCGCCCGTCACCAACCGCACTGGCAGGTCGCGATCGAGGATGGCATTTTCAAAGGAAGAAGGATGCAGCGAAGGAGCAACGGGAATAACAAATGAGACCTTGGGCAACTGTTTTTGAAGGATTTCCGCGGTGTCCAGAAAAATGGGAAGAAGAGACCGGATCTCGCTTTGGCGACTCCCCGGCAGGAGCCCAATGAGCGTCGTTACGTCCGGAGTCCGGTATCGCGCTCGCGCCTGCTCAAGCGATGGGGGGGTCGCCAGGACATCCAGGAGCGGATGCCCGACGAAGTGCACCTTCATATTATACCGGGCGTAAAACTCCGTCTCGAAGGGCAAGATCACCGCCATCCGATCCACCAACCGTTTTATGGTCCGGACTCGGCCGCTTCTCCAAGCCCAGATCTGTGGACTGATGTAGTAAAACACTTTGATGCCAAGACGCCTGGCAGCGCGAGCGAGAAGGAAATTAAAATCCGGAAAATCGATGAGAACAACCACATCAGGAGGGTTTTTGCGGAGGTGAGAGGTGATGGTTCGCCACGCCTGGTAAAGTACTTTAAGATGCCCTGCCACCTCAGAGAGACCTACAACAGAGAGCTGGCGATGGTCTACGAGAACGGCAGCCCCCGCTGCCTCGAGCAAAGGCCCGCCCATGCACGTAACGTGAGTATCGGGAGCATGGGCCATAAGAGCCCGCACGAGATAGGAGCCATGGAGATCGCCCGAAGCTTCGCCGGCACTCAAAAAAATTCTGATGACCCGCCTCCTGAGACCTGCCACCCCTCGCGCATCCGGCCCTCAATTTGAGAGGATATTTCCAGTGCCACAGCCAGGGCGCGCCTGCCTTCAACGCCATCTACAGCGGGCGCACCAACGCCTTTGATGGTGTTCAGGAACGTGAAAATCTCTTCCTCGAGAGCGTCACGCTCGTCGATTTCCATCTCTTCCATCGAAACCTGAGGGTATCCCTCCTCATCGGGTTCTTTCTCGCGATAGACCGCATAAGCTCGGCGCTCAGCGTAGTCGGCGACCAGATAGGAATTCTCCTGAAACACGCGGAGTTTTCGCATATTCTTGGTGGAGATGCGGCTTGCCGTGAGATTGGCGACGGCGCCGTTTTCAAACTCCATCCGGACACTGGCAATGTCGGGCAACGCAGTCAGCACGGCAATCCCGGAGGCGTGAAGTTCCTTCAGGGGCGAATCGATGATATGCAGAACAATGTCAATGTCGTGAATCATGAGGTCGAGGATGACATCCACATCCAGGCCCCGCTCGTTGAACAGCGCAAGGCGGTCGGCTTCCACAAACATGGGATTCCGGAGATGGGGACGGATGGCAGAGAAAGCGGAATTGAAGCGTTCGAGGTGCCCGACTTGCAGGATACAACCGTTGCGCTCAGCCAGAGCAATCAGATGGTCGGCCTCGGCAACGGTCTCGGTCATGGGTTTTTCCAGAAGCACGTGCACGCCAGCCTCAAGGAAGTCCTTCGCAACGGAATAGTGGAGCGGGGTAGGCGTGGCAATGCTCACCGCTTCAACCTTGCCGATAAGCTGCCGATAATCTGTCATAAATTCGGTTTGAAGTGGAGCGGCAATGGTTCTTGCGCGGTCACCATCCAGGTCGGCAACGGCAACGAGTCGAGCTTCCGGAAGCCTTGCATACTTCTCAGAGTGAAACCGACCGAGATAACCGACTCCCACCACACCGACCTTCACGGCATCCGGCCTGGCGCTCCTCACCAGGGCGTGTAGCGGCACCGGAGTGGGGGTACATTGCTTCCGCAGCAGGACGTCAGCCGGCTTTCCAACGGCGTCAAGCGGTGGCGGCGGCTCCTGGTTTTCCCCCGGCAGATCTTTTTGAACCACAATGCTGATTCCACAAGCATCAGCGGTGTCAATCATCTTTTCCTGATCGAAGATGATGGTTTTGCCGGCCTCGATGACCAGCACCTTGGCCTTAACCCGCCGCATCGTCTCAACGGTCTCCAGGCCCACGGCCGGAACGTCGAACCGAAGATCCTGACGTGGTTTGCTCACCTTAACGACCACCGCACCTTCTCGGCACAACTCGCCGCCGCGGATGATCGTGGCATCCGTGCCGTCGATCCCTTCGACGGCCGATACCGACTGGTTCTTGACCACAAGGCACTGGCCCACGTCCAAATGTCCCATACCCTTGGCCAATTGCCAGCCAAAGGCAATGTCCTCTTCTTCTCGTCGATTTGGCTTGCGGCGCGTCAAGATGCCCTCGGGGGCGAGCAGTGCCGGGAGCAGCATTGTGGAGGGTTCTATTAGGATTCCTTCGGACTCCAGTTCCTGGGCAATGGCTCGGAGAATAAAGTCATCTTTCTTGTTTCGAAGTTTGTTCAAAAGCTTGACGGCCCGCCAGTCCGGGCGAATGCGGGTATAGAGCCTGGTCTTGTTGATGGCGCCAGCCATCGCCGCACGCGTGATTCCTGCTTTCTGAAACGCGCGAATCAGCCGATTGAGCTGCCCCAGTTTAAGCAGATGGAATTCTTCGACATAATCCGCCAGGGCTGGGTCGGTTTCACCCTGGAAAGCAACGGCAATCACCCGAATACCGGCTTGGGCAGCAGCATGTGCAAAAAGGAGCGGAAATTGTCCGCTCCCTGCAATCAGTCCGATCTTTTGAAGGTCCCTCTGAGGATTCAAAGAGGCATCGGTCATCTGCTACCTCCTCGTAACCCCCCGTTTCGAACGACCCAGCATAAATTGAATGAGGTTTTCCACTTCCGGGACCGGCTCAACCTCCTCACGAATTTTTGCGATCGCGTCGGCAATCGTGAGTCCCGACCGAAACATGATCTGATAGCTGTTCTTCAAGGCCTGGATGGTAGCCCTTGGGAGACCATGCCGCCGCAATCCGACTAGGTTTGGGCCATAAAGTTTGGCCGGGGCTCCGAAAGCAAGCATGTAGGGAGGCATATCCATCCTTAAACCGGACTTTCCGCCAATGAAAGCGAAGGCGCCGATGCGAATAAACTGGTGGATGGCCACCAAACCTCCCAATATGGCGTGATCATCGATGTGCACGTGTCCGCCCAGGGTTGATGCATTCGCCAGGATGACGTAGTTGCCGATGGCGCAATCGTGGGCAACGTGAGCATAAGCCATGAGTAAATTGTGGTTGCCAAGGCGAGTGACACCGCCACCTCGCTGAGTGCCACGATTGATTGTAACACTCTCCCGGATAATATTGTCGTTTCCGATCACCAACTGAGTCTCTTCACCACGGTAGCTCAAGTCCTGAGGAGGATAGCCGATGGTGGAAAAAGGAAAAATCTGATTGCGCTCACCTATTATCGTCCAGCCATCGATTATGGCATGAGGTCCGACGACCGTACCGGAACCAATTGTAACCCGTGGGCCGATGACGGAATAAGGTTCTATCTTCACATCCTCAGCCAGTTCAGCCTTGGGCGACACCACCGCGGTGGAATGAATCTCCATATGAGGGCCCTGCTCCTTCCTAACGAATCAATCTTCCATCTCCGACTTGCCAGCTTCAAGAGTCGCCAAAATTTCGGCCTCCGCCACCAATTGATCATTGACGAAAGCCTCCCCTTTCATTTTGAAAACCGCTCCCCTTTGTTTAATAAGGCTGAGCTTCAGGATCAATTGATCACCGGGTCGAACGGGCTTGCGGAAGCGCACCTTGTCGAGTCCCATTAAATAGACTGCCGCTCGTTCCTTCTGAGGGGCATGGGCAAATGCCCAGAGACCTCCAGCTTGAGCCAGAGCCTCGATGATAAGGACTCCGGGCATGACCGGGTGAGATGGAAAATGGCCCTGAAAAAAGGGCTCATTGATGGTTACATTCTTCAGCCCCACGATTTCGTCTTCACTATAGATCAAAATCCGGTCCAACAAGAGAAACGGATATCGGTGCGGCATCATTTTCAGGATCTCATGGATGTCCTTTTCCATAATCATTCCTCATGTACGACTTGATCAAGTTCCTGGACCTTCATTTTGAGCTGTCTGAGCTCTTCCCGAAGCTGTGGCAGATGTCTGAGAATAGCGCTCATCTTCAGCCAATCTTTGTGGGGCATCACCGGACTGCCTGACATATCTTCTCCAGCCTTAAGCGATCGACCCACACCCGATTGTGCGCCAACCCTCACCCCATCCCCGATGTCGATATGTCCCACCACCCCCACTTGGCCCGCGAGGATAACGTGCTTACCCACGCGTGTGCTGCCGGAAACCCCCACCTGAGCAATCAGGATAGAATCCTCCCCGATGACCACATTGTGGGCAATCTGGACCAAATTGTCGATCTTCGTTCCGCGCTGGATCCAGGTCCGTCCGAAGGCAGCGCGATCGATGGTGCAGTTGGCCCCAATTTCCACATCGTCGTCAATCTGGACGATTCCCGTTTGCGGGATTTTGACGTGGCGCCCGTTTTCATCCTGGGCAAAACCAAAACCATCGCTGCCGACGACCGTACCGCTATGAATGATAACCCGGTTGCCGATGCTGCATCGGTCGAGTATGGTCACGCCGGGATAGATAAAGCAATGATCACCGACCACTACATTGCAACCCAGATAAGCCCCGCCATACACCCTCGTCCTTTGTCCGATCCGGCAATGGCGTTCGACATGGGCCAAGGGGCCGACACTTACCCCACCTCCCAGGTGTACACCCTCTCCAATAAAAGCTGTGGCGGCGACGCCGACGGGCAGATACGGCGGCTCCCAAAAAAGCTGCGCCGCGCGAGCCATGGCGAGGTAAGGTTGAGCCGAGATGAGCAGGGGACGGTCGAGGTGTTCGAGAGCGGGCGGAACTATCAGAACGGCTGCTTTACACTGTGAGACCAAGGGCAGGTAACGCTTGTCGCTGACGAAACTCAATTGATCGGCTTGCGCATCTTCGATTGAACCCAGCCCACAAATGCGGATGCCGGGATCTCCCTTAATCCTTGCCCCCATAAGCTTGGCAAGCTCTTCCAGCAAAAAGGACGGTGGCGAACTCTGATCCTGATTCGTGGTCATGACCATGCTGTGTTGTGGGTGGTACTTTTGCCTGAACTCACATCCTCCATGATTACGGCTGGAACGCCATCTCGACCATACCTCAAGCGAGCGTGATGTTCATGAACGAACCCACCTGTCAGGGCAGCACAGGGGTGTCGTGCTGAGGTCGAGATGACGTGGAGGCTGCACCAGCCTTGGCTAGGGCTTCCAGGGCGGCAGTTTGTCCAGTTCTTTAGCCACTTGCTTCGTTATGTCCTCTTTGTCCGTAGCGTAGACGAGCCCAGTCTTTTCGAATATGAAATCGTACTTTTCATCCTTGGCAAGCTTTTCGACAACTTCATGGACCTTTTTGGCCAGGGACGCCTGGAGGTCATTCAACTTGCCTTTGGAATCCATAAGATACTTCTGCCCTTCCTGCTGCATGTCCCGAAGGTCCTGTTCCTTCTTTGTCTTGCTCTTTTGATCGAGGACATCCTTCTTCTTATCGAATTCCTCTTTCGCTCCGGCAAACGCTTTCTGCTTCTGATCGAGATCCGCATCCATCTTTTCGGCCGCCTTTTTGAGCTCCTCGGTCGCGGCTTTGCCCCACTGAGACTGCTGCAACGCTCCCACCGCATCCACTATCCCGATCTTCGGAGACCCAGCGGCCCAGGTTGTGGTCGTGGAGAACAAAATGATCGATCCCAATGCCAAAAGCACCCATCCCAGATTTCTTTGCTTCATGTGTCTCGCTCCTTAGAAAAACGCTCCTGCTGAAAACTGCCACTGAATCCTGCTCTGACCTGGCAGTGGCTGTAAGGCATAACCGCACTCAACCCGCAACGGTCCCATGGGGGAATTCCAGCGGATACCGAGGCCGGCATCGGTGCGGATAAGCGGGTCTCCTGAAGGCACTAATGGATTCTGCCAGGCTAGAAAAGCGTTTCCAGCATCATAGAAAACCACGCCCCGCATGCCGATGCTCTCGACCAGGGGGAAGAGCAGTTCAGCGGTGCCCAACCCATACCATGTACCACCTATGATATACGTTCCGTCGTACGGTCCGACGGTCGCCCATTTGTAACCCCGGAGAGAATTGATGCCACCCAGGAAGTACCGATCGTACAACGGGAGCGAAGTATTATCGTCCTCTCCCAAAATATTAATGTAGCCAAACTCTCCCCGCATATAGCCCACAAACTTCCAAAACAACGGGATAAAAATACCATGGTGAACTTCCGCCTTGAGAAAGTTGGTCTGACCTCCCAGGTACGGACTGGCATATTGCACCGAAGCCACACTGACCATTCCGCGCGTCGGGAGGAAAGGATGATCGGTGCTGTCTCGCTCTATGGCGAGGGTAATACTACTCGTGAGCATGCGGCCTTGCTGCTGCAGGATAATCGGTGGGGCATCAATCGGCACGGCGGTAGCAAGAGCATCGCTAAACGTATAGAAGGCATTGAGGCGACTATAGGCGCCAAGCCGATAGCCTGAACGCAGCCTGAACCCAGTGCTATCTTGGGTGAAGTCAGGGTATTGTCTGAGCCAGTTATAAAGATCGATGCCACCACTCACCGGCCGATCAAACATGTACGGCTCTGTAAAACTCACCACGTAACGCTGAGCTTTTTGTCCAAGATACCCCTTCACCCCCAGGTATTCCCCAGATCCGAAGAGGTTGCGCTGAGTCACCTCAGCGCTGGTGAACAACCCGTCATCCGATGAGTATCCACCCCCTGCACTGATGGTGCCGGTCAGCTTCTCCTTGACCTTTACATTCAGATTCATGATATCTGATTGTTCCGTATCGGTCGGATCGATTTGAACATCCTCAAAAAAATCCAGCTTTCTTAGATTGTTAATACTTTTTTCAAGCCTGCTTGAGCTGAAAAGGTCTCCCTCCGCCAGCATCAATTCCCGGCGGATAACCTTATCTCGTGTTTTGGTATTTCCTGTGATGGTAACTCTGCCTATATGGACGATATCTTTCTTCTTCACGTCGAAATCGACGCTTGCGGTCTGATCCTCTTTATCGTGTTTTACAATCGGGTCGACGGTGGTATAGGCATAGCCTTTATTCATGTAGGTCTTGCTGATTCCGTCCATATCCTCGCGCAGCTTTTCGCGCCCAAAGTAATCTTTCGGTTGTAACTGCAGTCGCTTGACGAGGCGATCGTTGTTCTCCAAAAGATCTCCCGTGATTTCCACACTGGACACCCGGTAGCGCTCTCCTTCTTCCACGGGAATTTGTATGGTGAAGCCGTCATCCTTCATGGTAATCTCAGGAGTGCCCGCTTTGGCATCCATAAAGCCTTTATCGTGGTAGAAAATGGTCAGACGGTCAAGGTCCGTATCCAGTACGTCTTTTTGCAGGATGCCTCGGTCGGTAAACCATGAGACCACAATCATTTTCTCTTTGGTTTCCATAATGCTCCGGAGTTTCCTTGCAGAGAAGCTTTTGTTACCCGTAAAGCTGATCTTTTTTATGTAAACCTTGCTGTTTTCATTGATCGTGAAAGTGACCACGGCTTTCCGGGGATCTTTTGGAAAGTCAATGGAAGATTTCACATCAACATTGAAATACCCCTTTTGATGATACAGTTTGATGATTTTTTGGACGTCTTCAGCAATGACGTTCTTCTGCACAACACTGAAGGGTCTTGTGGAGATGGCGGCCAGGATATCTTTTTCCTTGATCTTTTTATTGCCGACGATGTGCACTTCCTGAATGGTGGGATTTTCCTCGACTACAAAAGTCAACACTTTGCCCGCCGGGGTATCAGAAACCTCGGCGTCCACCTTTTCGAAGAATCCCATCTTGTAGATGGACTTTATGTCTTCTGCCACTTGCTCCGGTCGAAGGACTTCTCCCTTTTTGCTTTTGATATTTAATTTGATGGCATCCGGCTCAATCCGATCGGCCCCTCGAACCTGAACCTCAGCAATCACAGCTTTTGCCAGAAGATGAACCGTCATGCGCTGAACGACAGCTTTGGTTGCAGCCGCGAGATTTTCCGGCCCCTTTTCTTCAGCGAAGATCATCTCGGTTTTCTTCTGTCCCGAGACATCAACAAGTTTGGCATCAAGGCTGATGCTATTCCCGATCTGGCTATAGCTTCCAATCAAAACATATTCCGCCTGCAGCCTGCGCCCGACCAACTTGGCCTGTTCCTCAGTTTGCACAGGCTCTCCCGGCTTCACCACCTTCTCGAGATCCTGGGGACTCACAACCCTCGCCCCCTCGTTGGTAAGCTGGCCGATCAAGAGCTCTTCGATAGTCTTTTGAATTTTCACCGGCTCCTGCGCTCCGCGCACCGTGAATGGCATAATCGCAACTCTGGGATTCTGCTCCTGCGCCCACGTTACCGACCCCAGGATGACGAGAAAAAGAGGGATCCATAATCGATGGACGATCCTCTTACCGTTTAACATAGTCCGGTCCTCCACCTCTCGAAATTCAAAAGCTTCTTCAATCCAGCTCACTCTCGGGCAGGACAAGCTTAAGCCAATTCAGCCTATCCTCTATAGCCCACTGCGCTTCTCATCACAAGTGATTCCTCTTAACTCGCTGCTTCCAAACGGAGTTGACCGTCCACGAGGCGCAAGGTCCGGTGCATCATCGCGGCAAGGTCCGGATTATGAGTCACAATCACCATCGTCAGGCCAAGTTCGCGGTTCAGAGTCACCAATAGTTCATGGAGTCTCCGCCCGGTCCGGCTGTCCAGGTTTCCACTTGGCTCATCGGCGAGAAAGATCTTCGGCCGCAAAAGCAAGGCACGCGCCACTGCCACGCGCTGTTGCTCGCCGCCCGACAACTCACCCACACGATGCTGAAGTCGGTCGGTAAGGCTCAATCTTTCCAGCAAAGAAAGCGCCTGAGCTCTGACGTCCCGCTGCGGAAGGCCGGCGATAATACCGGGCATCATTACATTTTCGACGGCGTTAAACTCCGGCAGCAGGTAATGGAATTGGAACACAAAACCAATATGACGATTCCGAAACTGTGCGAGCTCCTTTTCCTGCCACAGGAAAATGTCCTGCCCACCATAGAGGACTTTACCGCTTGTGGGTTTCTCCAGGGTTCCAAGAATGTGGAGCAGCGTCGATTTGCCGACTCCCGAGGCACCCACAATGGCAACTCCCTCGCCGCGGCGAATCACCAGATCCAGACTCCGGAAAAGCTCAATGGTATGGGCGCCCTCCCCGAAAACCTTGGTGAGGGACAACGCCTGGACCTCTACTGGCTGCTGCTCACTATTCATAACGCAGTGCTTCCGCCGGATCGAGCTTTGCAGCTTGACGAGAGGGATAGAGCGTCGCCACGAGACTGATGAAGATCGCCGCCAAAGCAATCATGCCTACATCGAGTGCTTCCATCTTAACGGGAAGCGTTGAAATATAATAGACGTCTCGAGGGAGCTCGATGAATTGGTACTTCTTCAGCAAACTGCAAAGAATAAATCCTCCCAAAAGTCCCAGGAGAGTCCCTGATGTCCCGATCAAGAAACCTTCCATCACGAATATCTTGCGGATGCTTGCAGTGGTTGCCCCCATGGCCTTGAGGATGGCGATATCGCGCGTTTTCTCCATGACCAGCATGATCAGGGAACTGACGATGTTGAAGGCCGCAACCAGTATGATC
The DNA here is from genome assembly GCA_017881795.1 of Syntrophobacteraceae bacterium. Taxonomy (GTDB): domain Bacteria; phylum Desulfobacterota; class Syntrophobacteria; order Syntrophobacterales; family Syntrophobacteraceae; genus JADGQM01. The sequence continues at coordinate 14,416 of JADGQM010000014.1, read as the reverse complement.
AAGGTCAGGATAATGAACATGACGACCTTTTCCAGTTTCAGGGCGGAGAACAGGTTGCGGTTCATCTGCATCCAATCGCGCACCCAATAAGGAAGGCCGAGACGAGACCGAAGGGCCTCCGCTATCTGGCGAGCCTGGTAAATATCGTCGAGCCTGACCTCAATGCCCGACACCGTATCCCCAATACCCAGGAACTGTTGCGCCGCCGTCAGGCTGATGTAGGCGAGAGTATTATCATACTCATACATTCCCGATTGGATGATCCCGACCACCTGGAACAGCTTGCTCTTGGGGACCTGCCCCATCGGCGTAAGACGCCCCGAGGGTGAAATGACAGTGACCCATTCCCCGTGACGAATACCGAGATTATTGGAGAGCTCCACGCCGAGGATTATTCCGGGTTGCGCCGCAGAACCCGAGGCCGACGGTGGCTCAGTGCGCAAATCTCCAAGACTTCCCCGGAGCATATTCTCTTGAATGTTAATGACCTTTGCGGCGGTCTGCGGGTCAATCCCACGGAGAATCGCGCCCGATACGTTCTTTCCGGAACTGATCATGACCTGGGCGTAGACAAAGGGAGTAGCGGCGACCACCCCGGGCTCTCTTTCAACTTCTTTCATCAACGTTTGGTAGTCGGAGAAGGCCCCACTAAAGCTGCCAACGACAGCGTGAGAGGTAATGCCGAGGATGCGGGTGCGCAAGTCATCCTGGAAACCATTCATCACAGCCAGGACGACTATGAGCGCGGTCACGCCGACGGCGACGCCGGCAATAGAGATAAAAGTTATGAGGGAAATAAAGGTTTGGCGCCGCTTTGCTAACAGATAGCGAAAGCTGACGAAGAGTTCAAAATTCATATTGTGCTTACATCTTTTTTTCCGGCTTAAGGTGCGGGAAAAGGATCACATCACGAATCGACGGTGAATCGGTGAAAAGCATCACCACTCGGTCGATTCCAATGCCTTCGCCCGCGGCGGGAGGCATTCCGTATTCCAAAGCCCGGAGGTAGTCTTCATCCATCAAATGGGCTTCCTCGTCCCCTGCCTGGCGTGCCTGCAGTTGGTGCAGAAACCGCTCACGTTGATCGCGCGGATCATTGAGCTCAGAGAACGCATTGGCCATTTCTTTACCGGCTACAAACAGCTCAAAACGGTCAACCAGGGTCGGGTCCGACTCGTTTCGGCGGGAAAGCGGCGAGACTTCCAGCGGGTAATGCGTAATAAAGGTTGGTTGGATGAGCTTTGGCTCAACGACCAGGTCGAAAATCTTGGTAAGCAACTTACCGTGGCCCTCCAGACGATTTGGCTCAAACCCCATGGAACCGGCCAACTTCATCGTCTGGTCCGGATCTTCGACGGCGGAGCGAGGGATATTGCCTATTTCAACCAGCACCTCGTTGAAACGGTATCGCGCCCACGGTGGGGTGAGGTCAATCACCTGGCCCTGGAACGGAACCGAGAGGCTGCCGTGGTTTACGGCCATCGCCACCGCACCGAAGAGTTCTTCCGTCAGGCTTATAAGTTCTTCAAACGTGGCATAGGCCTGGTAGAATTCCAGCATGGTGAACTCTGGATTATGCTGGGTGGAGACGCCTTCATTGCGGAAGTTCCGGTTCAACTCAAAGACTCGTTCGAATCCGCCCACAAGCAGACGCTTGAGGTAGAGTTCCGGAGCAATACGCAGAAACAGTTCCATCCCCAAAGCATTATGGAATGTCTTAAAGGGTTTTGCCGTAGCGCCGCCGGGGATCGGCTGCATCATCGGCGTCTCGACCTCCAGAAAGCCCCGATCCATGAGGAACCGACGGACGGTCTGAATAATCTCCGCGCGTTTCCTAAACGTTTCTCGAACCTCATCATTGACGATGAGGTCAACATAACGTTGCCGATAACGGACCTCGACATCCTTCAGGCCGTGGTACTTCTCGGGAAGAGGACGCAAGTTCTTACTAAGAAGAACCACCTCTTTGGCGAGCAGGGTGAGCTCGTTGGTGCGGGTTCGGAAGAGAGGACCCTGGACGCGGATAATGTCCCCGATATCCAATTTCTTCGAAAGGCGGTAGCTCTCTTCGTCCAACTGGTTCTGCTGGATGTAGCACTGGAGTTTCTGTCCGGAATCCAGGAGATGCATAAAAATGGACTTACCGAATGAGCGAATCGCAACGATCCGTCCAGCAACAGTGTAGGCGTCAGTTTGCCCCTCGAGTTCTTCAGCAGGGCTGGAACCAAAGGTCGCCAAAAGGTCCTTGATGCGATTAGAGACGGGATAACGGTTCGGAAACAGTGCCACCCCTTCCTGTTCCAATTCCGTCGCTTTTTTTAACCGTTCCCGCATCACCAGGTTGAGATCTTCCATACCAGACGCTCTTCTCCGTGGGCAGTTGCAGCTTCAGATAATCAACTCCGATCAAGCGCGTAAAATTAGATGATTTGCCCGGAGACGTCAAGGGCAATCACCCTGGCCTGAGAATTACTCTCCCTCACCGCTCCCCCGTTTGCTTCTGATGATGTTGGAAATAGTAAAGGCGACGATCAGAAGACCAAGAATCAGCAAGATCCCTTTTCCCTCTTTGAAGAGCTCAATGAGCCCAATCACCACCACGACACACCCCCCGAACAAGCTCAGCCACTGTGTCCTCCGCGTCATAACCCACGCTCCTCCTCTGCGCAAGAAATCTTCCTAAAATTACCTTTCGAGCTCTTGATCCTTTACGACTTGTCCCAGGAAAACACAAAAGAAAAATGACCTGAAAGGGGGTTGATGAGAAACCGGCGGAACAGAGAAGCTTGTTGACAATGCCGGGGGAAAACGACTATTAGATTCAGCACCGATCGCTGTCGATGCAACAAACCATGCGCGCCTGTAGCTCAGGTGGATAGAGCAACGGACTTCTAATCCGTAGGTCGCAGGTTCGAATCCTGCCAGGCGTGCCAATCTACAGGCCATGCCCCCTTTCCTGTGCACGTCCTGTGCACGAAAAAGACGAAAATCCAGAAATACAAAAGGTCCGGATCGCTCCGAGCCCTTTATTTCATGCACCCATTTAAAGCCTGTTGAAAAGTCCTTATTTTCAACAGGCTGTTCGAGTTTGACAATGGTCGTGTGATCCTCAAAAAGAAACTGGGCATGGATCGAGACTTCAAAAAGTATTTGGGGTTCTCTCCCATTTAGGCCCAAATTGCACTTATCTCCTCATCTTGAAGCCCGATTCAATAAGGTGTTATGAAGAGATGGTTTTTCCAATATGTAACCTGTTGCGCCGCCTAGAGCTGCAAGTAGAGAGGGAAAACTACCATGCGAAATGAGTTTACGGCCATCCTAGAACGGGAGGGTGATTGGTGGATCGCCTACTGTCCGGAGATCCCCGGGGCTAACGGCCAGGGCGGAACCAGGGAAGAGTGCCTGGAAAGCCTACGCGAGGCCATCCTGTTGATTCTCGATGATCGCCGGAAGGATGCTCTGCGCGGAGCGCCGTCCGATGTCCTCCGGGAAGTGGTCACGGTCGGATGAAACGTGAGGCTTTATTGAGACATCTTCGACGGTATGGATGCTACCTCAAGAGGGAGGGCCGGTCTCATTCCCTGTGGTGCAACCCGGCTACCGGCCATGTTGAGGCAGTTCCCCGCCAAGCTGAGATCCCTGACAAACTGGCAAAGAAAATCTGCCGCTGTCTTGCAGTTTCCGAGGTCTAATTTACACATCATGAATCTCAAAGCGGTGCTTACCAATCTCATCCGATTCTTCGCGCGAGAAGAAATTGATTTCGCGCTTATTGGGGCCTTTGCGCTCAAGGCTTATGGTTACATGCGAGCCACCCAGGATGTGGATTTTCTGGTGAGGGGAAAAGACCAGGAAAAGATCGGTCAATTTCTGGAAACGCTCGGGTATGAGACTCTTTACCGTTCCAAAGGCTTTTCCAATCATCTTCACCAGCTTGCAGGTCTGGGTCGGATCGACTTTGTATACGTGGAAGGTGAGACCGCCGAGATCATATTCTCAGGGACTAGAGACCTTCTCGTTCTTGAGGACCTTTCCATCCCTGTCGTCAGACCCGAACACCTTATCGCATTAAAGGTCTTTGCGCTGAAAAACGATCCCAAGAGGTCCTTTCGGGAAATGGCGGATATTCAGCACCTCCTGGAGTTGCCGGGAATCGATAGGGATGAGGTTCGAGGGTACTTTGAAAAGTTCGGGCAACTGGAGAGATTCGATGAGCTTACCGGAAAAGGATAGGAAGCTGCTCGCCCTGGAAACCGCTTTCCCACTGACCCCGGTGGACTTTCAGACCATGGGTCAGCCTCCTCGCGAGGAGGACCGTGATCTCGCAGGCTATCTCAGCTTTCTGGAAGAGATCGGGGCGTTTTCATCAAAGAAAACCAAGGTGAAGATCTACTCAGAACGGTTCGAACTTTAGGCTTCAAGAGATGGAAATGGTTCGGCGCGCCAGCTTCTTTCACGCCCCAACGGTCAGCCTCCTCGCACTCGCCAAACTTCAGGAGAAATGAGTTTCAGCTTCTTGCAGAAGGTTGCCGGAGCTCTCGGCTACGCTCGTTCAATGGGAAGCGTGACCACGACCTGGCAGCCCTCGCCCGGCTTGCTTTTAATCTCGATATTGCCCCGGTGGACTTTAATGATTCCATAGGAAACCGCGAGCCCCAGTCCCGTGCCCATTTCTTTGGTGGTAAAAAACGGGTCGAAAAGCTTGTCCAGGTTTTGCGGGCTTATCCCGGGGCCATTGTCTTCAAAATATATGGCCACCTGGGAGCGTTCCGGGAGGTGCTCCGTGCGAATGGTAATGGCCCCCCCGCCGGACATGGCTTCCGAGGCGTTGACCACAATGTTGAAGAAGACTTGCTTGAGCTGGTCTCGGTCCGCCATCAGTGGCGGCACCTCATCGTCCATCGCTCTCACCAAATGAATATTTTGAAAGGATTCCTGGTTTGCCACGATGTTCAGCACCTCTTCCAGGAGCACGCGAAGGTCTACGGAACGCTTTTCGGGAGCGGTCTGGCGTGAGAACTCCAGGAGCCCGCGCACAATCTTCCGGCACCGCAGGGTCTCTTGGTGGATTACTTTGAGGTCCTGGTATTGGCTGCTCTCCGGCGGGAATTCTTCCATGAGCAACTGGCTGAAAGTGAGGACACCGGTGAGGGGATTATTGATCTCATGGGCAACACCAGCCGCGAGCTTCCCGACGGAAGCCAGTTTCTCGCTCCGCACGAGCCGTTCCTGCGCTTCTCTCAGGTCGCGGGTGCGTTCATCCACCAGATGTTCCAGGCGGTTGCCCCACTCTGTGAGCGCGGTTTTGGCTCGGTTCAAATCATGGGTCATTTGATTGAAAGACTGGGCGAAAAGGCCCAACTCATCCTCGGAGCGAATCGGGATTTGGAAATCCAGGTCTCCCTGGGCCACGCGATGAGTGCCCTCGATGAGCTGTCTTACCGGTTGATTGAGAAAGCGATTCATCAGGAATTTGATGAGGCAAGCTAGAGAAACGAGAGTCGCCAGACCGATCAGGATGAGATTCACCTCCGCTGCAACAATCCGTTCATCTGTTGGTAACAGCGAGACGTCAATGTCGAGCACCCCCAGCACTTTCTGCTCCGGAGGGTGGACGTGGCAGCTGGCGTTGTAACAATCGGGTTCGTTGTAAATGGGATTGATGATGCCGAGCACCCGGTATCCTCCAGGCGCACGAAAGATCCTGGTACGCTCGGGCGAGCTCAGCCTTTCCAGCGGTTTTTCAGCGGCGTGACAGGCGTAGCACTGCTCGGCCCGTTTATCCACCGCCATGTTCATCTCTGACTTGTCGGAGGAATAGATGATCTCCCCCAGGGAATTGAAAATCCGCATCTTGTCAAGAGAAGGCTGACTTCCCAGGGTATCCACCAGTTGGTGAAGACGGTCGGGAGCGTAGAGAAGCATGTCCTTGCGCGTGCTCAGTTTTACGGTGTCGCTCAGGATATTGGCGCTGCGAATGACTTCTTCGATGAGTTGTTTGCGCTGATTCTGGATGGCGAAGTAGGTGTAAGCGGTAATGAGAACGATCACCAGGAGACTGCTCAGAACGCTCATTTTGGTGCCGATGCGTTGGTACCAGCTAAGTTTCTTTAGCCACATGTCGTATTCACCTGTTCCAAAGGATCACTTGGTGGTTTCTGGACAAGTTGGGAAATCAGCCCGTCTGAAGGAAGATCTGGCAGGCTGGAAAGCCTGCCCCACATTGGTCGGTAATCGGGTAGCCGGAGAGCAGGCTTTCCAGCCTGCTGGACGATGACGAATGAGGGTCTGAGAGGCTCTTTTCAGACAGGCTTTTAGACTAACGAATTTCGAGTGGACTCTCAAGGAAGATTTCCGCAAACTTTTTCATCAACACCACTTTCGTGATCTTGCAATTTTTCCTCCAGCTCCTTATGCTAACGCGCTTGCATACTGGGACCTCACGGCCTCATCCGGCAGACCCCGGGGTCGGGATAATATCCGACTGGCCATCATGACCTCGAGGGTCACAACTTCTGACCACTGATCACTGGCCGCTGACCACTGTTTTCTATGGAACAGGACTCGCTCATGACCGTCAGACTGACTTTTAATCCCTATGAAATAACCATCGAGGTCCCGGAGGGAGAGAATCTGCTCCGGGCCGCTTCGGATGCGGGAATCCATATCAATGCCTCCTGCGGAGGCGAAGGCGTGTGCGGCAAATGCAAAATTCTTCTGGAATCAGGGGAAGTGGATACGACCCGCTCGGGATTCTTGAGCGATGAAGCCTGGAATCTGGGCTATCGTCAGGCCTGTCAGTGCCGCCTGCTGTCCGATGTGGTAATCCGCGTTCCGCCCGAGTCCCTCCTGGACCGCCGCACGCTCACGCGCCGCCGCTCAGGGATTGCTCTCCGCCCCAGCCCTCTCGACCTCAACGCCCTTAAAGCGTCAGGGTACTATCATCCGGCTTTCCAAAAGCGCTTCGTCAGCCTGTCTCCACCAACCCTGCATGACAATGTCTGCGATCTCTCCCGTCTGGAGCAGGGTTTGGCGCGCCAGCACGCTCTGGGTACCGTCACCATAGACTATTTCCTTTTGCGGAAGCTTGCCCAGGTGATGCGCGAAGGCAATTATCAAGTCACCGCGTCTCTCGATTATTCGCGCCGCCGCTATCGCTTTCCGCACATGCTGAACGTCGAGCCCGGCGACACCACACAGCGTCACTTCGCTCTGGCAGTAGATATCGGCACCACCACGGTCTGGGTCCAGTTGGTCGATCTGGCCAGAGGGGAAATTCTCGATCATGCTGCCGATTACAACGGTCAGATCAGCTATGGGGATGACGTCATAACCCGTATCCTCTTCAGTCAGACTGACCAGGGACTGCAGAAGTTGCAGCGCTCGGCGGCGGCTTCCATCAACCAGATCATGCACCGGTTGCTGAAGCGACACCATTTGCCAGTGGAGGAGATTTCGCATTTCACGCTGGCGGCCAATACGACCATGACGCACCTGTTCTATGGTCTCGAACCAAAATATATCCGGCTGGCGCCCTATACTCCCGCCGCCTGCAGCATCCCCCTGACGCGGGCGCGCGATCTGGGGCTGGACCTGCCGCCCCATGTTTTCATCTACTGTGTGAGCTCCGTTTCCAGTTATGTGGGGGGTGACATTGTGGCCGGGGTGCTCGCCTCCGGACTCTTTAAAGACCACCGATTGACCCTCTACATCGATATCGGGACCAACGGCGAGATTGTCATCGGCAACGAAGACTGGCTTGCGTGCGCCGCCTGTTCGGCCGGGCCGGCCTTCGAGGGCGGCGGCATCCGCTTCGGCATGCGCGCCACCAGCGGGGCGATCGAGGATGCAAGCGTCAATCCGGACACCTACGAACCCATGATCATTACCATCGACATGGTCAAACCCAAAGGGATCTGTGGCTCAGGATTGATCAACCTGCTGGCGGCTCTCATGGAGGCCAATCTCATCGGACCCAACGGCAGGTTCCGCGACGATTTAAACACCCCCCGGATTCGGATGGGAGAAAATGGCCGGGAATATGTTCTGGCCACCGCGCCCGACACCCAGAGCGGTCAGGACATCACGCTGAGTGAATCGGACGTTGACAACCTCATGCGCGCCAAGGCGGCCATGTTTGCCGGTTATGTGACGCTGCTCCAAAATGTCGGGTACACGCTGCAGGACCTTGAACAGGTGATCCTTGCCGGAGCGTTCGGCAATTTCATCAACATCGAAAATGCGATTACCATTGGTCTCCTCCCCGATCTTCCCCGTGAGCGCTTTCAATTCGTCGGCAACGGCTCCCTCCAGGGCGCCACGCTCCTGGCCTTATCGCGCGAACTGCTGGCGGAGGAACGCCGGGTGGCCTCGATGATGACCAACTTCGAACTGTCGGAAACTCCCGGCTTCATGAACCACTACACCGCCGCATTATTCCTGCCCCACACGCAGATGGACCTCTTCCCCACGGTAAAGGAGCGCGTTCAGGGCCGTAAATAGGGTTCAGTCCATGAGGGAGAGATTTGGGGGGAATCATGTGAAAAATATGGCTGCGCCCGGTTTGTTTAAATGGTCAGATAGCCATCAGGGACCAGGCTGGTCGCCAGCATAACCAGATTGATGTCGCGATGTTCCGTCCAGGTGGATGCCTCACTGCTGGTGCGCTTGAGCCAAAATTCCTCGATTGATTCGATCAATGGTGCATACCGCATCACCATTGCAAGCAATTCGCTCAGTTGTTGTTGTCCTTTGAGAAGCCGCGGCTCTCCTGCAATCAATTGATCGAGCCTCGTCGCAGCCCTTAACCCGATAGCCAGTCCCAATTCACGGAATGCCAGGCGGTACCCAGCGGGATCCTTCATGAAATTTATCCTCAGACAGGAATTCAGACCCAGTCGAGAGGCATCCAGGAGGGTCTCCAGCAAGCCAGCCGCTTTAAAAGTTCCACTCACGATCAATTGGGCTGCTCTGTAGGCGTCGGATAAGAGTCCGCCGATACCGAGCGGGTCCTCTGTGACCCAGTTTTTTCCACGGCAAATGGCAGCCATATCGGTAATCTCGACGGATAGATCCAGTTCCGGTGAGCCTCGCAATTCATTGGCCAAAGTCGCCTGAAGTTCGTTGTAGGTAATGAATCCGTCGAGCGGATCGTGATGCCCCATGGACGGTACGAGAGGATGAGAGAGGTCGATGCTCATTTTCCAATATATCCTCTTCTGGGTGCCGGGAGATGGCAGATACGTGAATCCGGCGTGGGCCGTTTTCGCAAGCTCAGTAGACCACCGATTGTAGGAGGGATTTCCAGTGACCCGGCCCACACGGCTGAGAGCGTGCATCCATTTTGTCAGATAGTGGTAGTACTGCCCGTCACGATCCCATTCCAAGTCCTCGTCAAAACGATCAGCAGGCCCGCTTTCGTTCATTTTCTTACCGATCCTCAACCCTCCTCTGGTCGGGTGGTTGCGGCCTTCCTTCTCATCCATGCCGCTGATCCAGCCGGTTCGTGCGTCGTCCTCGCGGTGGCGCCCGAGAATGTCATGAACCTGGTCCACCAGCACCAGGGCAAGATCCTTGTATTGTTCATCGCCCGTTTGACGATAAAGTTCCAAGAAGTTGCACACGGCAAAAGCGTCGGTCCATAAATAGCGCCGCGGCGCCTTCGCAGTCGGCGAAAGTCCGGTCGAACGGGCAAATTCGATCATTATTTCAGCAGCGGTTGACAGCCTCGCGTTCGGTTCCATTTCAAAGATCCTCCAGAAGGTAAAATGTTTCCATGTTGTTCATTCTTGATACACCTTTCTCACCGGCAGTAATCGAGACTCCCTTCATCTCTTCTGCAACAGCCAACTGCGAGGACACAGAGCCTTCTCTCCCTGTTCTCTGAACCTCGGGCGAGAAAGGAAAATATTTTAGCGGTTATCAGCCCTGACGAAGCAACTGTAGTACTGAATGAATGGGTGAAGGACTCCCGGATTCGTAAGAGGACCGAGGAGATTGCTCTTGCGGTGGTAAGTGACGTCGACATTGACTCAGTTGCCGAAGATGTCTCAAGGCAGGACCTCTTCGCTCCACTCTTGGCGGGTTTTGGCAATGAGAGGAATCACTCGGGAAAAAAACCTTATCCCGTAGAGCAGGTAACCAACTGCTGTCGCCAGTTGTACCAAAGCGATAATAACATGGCCTTCGCCTTGGATCAGAGCTGCCGGCCATGCTTGCAGCGCGAGCATGGCAAGAAGATTGAAGACGACGGTTGCCGGCAGAAAAAACCTGATGTTTAGAAGCTGTTCCCGCTCAACAAGCGCATACAGTCTGCTGCCGGTCGGCCCGGAACTATCGCCGATGCGGCGCCGGATCATACGGAGGTCTAAAACAAATAGCGCCCAGACGGTGAGGGCGAACAGCGCCGTCAATGCATACCAATACAACGGATTGGTCAATTGCGTAAAAGCTACAGCCTCGGCCAGAGTGCAGGCGATGTACATAAAGTTATGAGTGAAATCCAGCGGCCAGCGAATAACGGTCAGGGTGTGGACTAACGATCGCGACCAGAAGATTAAAATCGTCAGCAGTCCGGTAAGGACATATGGCCAGAAGGTGAAGCGCAAACTGACGAGGACCTCGTACGAACGATCAACCAGGAAAGTGAGCGCTACCCCCTGGATGATGGCGATAAGCGTCAGCTCCATATGCACCACGATGATGTCTAGTTCGACCTGAGTGGCTGCAGCTTCCTTTTTTCCCGTGGACATGCGATCCGACACCTTTCTCCCTCAATCAGGATTGTTAGGCATTTGGCGACATCGCTTAAGGACTTGAAGCTAATCATAATTCTCACTTCTTCAAGGAAAGCGTCGCCTCCTGAGCGAGTGGCTCCTTCCCAAATCTGAAGAAAGACCCATGCGGTTGCAGGGAGCTTGAGTGCATATTCAGATACTGATGGTGCTGCCGTTCCTTTGCTGGATCATGGCAGGCGCCAATCACGACCAGTGCACAGCTTGACAACCGGTCCGATTATGGTACCACATAAAGACTGGAGGTAATAAAATGAATATTTCAAGAGATATCAAACCGATTACCTACCTCAAAGCAAACGCTGCCGAGTTGTTAAAGCAAATAAACGAAACCCGCCGACCCGTTATCATTACTCAAAACGGCGAGCCAAGAGCTGTGCTTCAGGACCCGGAAAGCTATGAGAACATGCGAAATGCCATAGGGATCTTGAAACTGATTTCCCAAGGTGAGGAGGACGTGAAGAATGGGAAGTCCAAAGCCCAGCAAGACGTATTCGCGGAGATTGAGAAGACCCTCAAAGAAAAAATGAAATGAAGAAAACCTACGCTGTTAGATGGTCGGAAACATCTGAAAACGACCTCAAAGGCATCGTCGAATACATTGCCGGAGACAGCCCCAACCGCGCATATGAAGTACTCAGCAATATCAGAGCAAAGGTCTCGAGCCTTCATTCCTTTCCGGGCAGAGGCCGTGTTGTCCCTGAGCTTCAGGATCAAGGAATCACCCAGTATCGTGAGCTAAGCGTTGCACCGTGGAGAATCATCTGCAGGATATCGGAGGGAACCGTCTACGTTTTGTCAGTATTGGATTCTCGACAGAACGTCGAAGACCTTCTCCTGAAAAGGCTGCTGAGTCTCAAACCGTGAACCTACTATACCGGCTAAGGTTGAGATCTTCCACTTTGTGGGAGCCACCGCTTCCCTGTAGGAGCGCCTCTTAGTATATCACAGCAGAATAAAGTATCCATCATCCCCGGTCGTCATTCCCGCATGCTCTTAGCGGGAATCCAGCAACAAAGCCTGGATGCCCGCCTTCGCGAGCATGACGACTGGAATTCGGACACTCATTTAGGCGGAGCTGTACTTAGGAAAGACCAATGACGAGAAAGAAAGATATTTTGGCGGTTATCAGCCCTGACGAAGCAGTTGTGGTGCTGAATGAATTGGTGAAGGACCCCGAGATTCGCAAGAGGGCCGAAGAGATTGCCTTTGCGGTGGTAAGTGACGTCGACATTGACTCCGTTGCCGAAGATGCCTTCTTTGAGTTGGACTCCATTGCCGTGGAAGATGTATGGGACCATTCAGGGGCGACTCGTGATGGGTACGTTGATCCCGGAGAATACGCATGGCAGTTGTTCGAGGACGCCCTGGAACCGTTCGAGCAGCATCTTCACAAGTGCCAGGAGCTCTCCCTGGTGAAGCAGGCGAAACACCAGTGCATGGGGATATTGAAAGGAATCTGGCGATTCGAGAAGGAATCGAAATCCGAGTTCAAGGATTGGGCGGTCGACGCTCCCGGAGAGAACATGGTGAGGGTATTCGAGGAGTGGAAAAAGAAGAGCAACAATCCCAAAGACATCAACGAGGTCAAGAGTTTCATGGATTCCCTCGAATGAGAACATCCCTATTATTACGAAGAGGTGAAATCAGTGCGACCACCGGACGCGATAGGCCATGTGCTGCCATCATCTGGAGTCCCGGGCCGCGCGCCGGTTATGCTGTCGTTATGGAGCAACTATCTCATTGATGTTTCAGGCAAGAATGGTATCTTAAGAGCATGAACAGGAAGCACACGGCCATATACCGAATGTCGGACCGTCGGAACGATGACTTCGTTCCCGGCACGCCAGCAGACCGCATCGGTCTCGTCTGGCCGCTGACCCGAGAAATTGCGTCCTTGAGCAAAAAACACGATGCTGAACGAAGACTACAAAGACATGTTACGCGCCTTGTCCGACGAGAAGGTTAGATTCCTCCTTGTCGGTGCGTATGCGCTGGCAGCCCACGGTTATCCCCGGGCGACCATGGATATCGACATTTGGGTCATGCCGACCCCTCAGAACGCTGATGCCGTTCTGCGGGCATTGCGCCGTTTCGGCACCCCACTGCACAACCTGACCATGGAAGACCTTCAGCAGGACGGGACCGTCTTTCAGATCGGAGTTGCCCCAAGACGAATCGACATAATCACTGCGGCATCCGGACTTCTGTTTGAGGAGGCGTATGGGCGGTCACTGCCTGTGAACATTGAGGGAATCGAAGTGCATATTCCGTCAATCTCCGACCTGATTCTGAACAAGAGAGCGTCAGGAAGAACCAAAGATTTGGCCGACGCAGAGGCATTGGAATCCCTGATGAGCTCCGAACAAACTGCTCCACACGACAAAGAATAGCACGCCTTTATCCGTATTCTCACAATCATTCAGCGTGGTTGCTTGCAGCTCAGGCCGAGCGTTACGCGCATCAGTGACAAGAGCGAAGACGCGGAGCTAGATGACATCGAAATACAAGGCACGTGCTGATTGGTGGGGTTCACAGCTCATCACCGCCCAGGACGGACACAAAAGAGGCCATCCAACTGTGGATTGATACCGCTCGGCAATTTGGCGACCCCATTCCAGAGCCTAAAGGGCGTCGTCTCATGTACGCTTGAAGCGGCCCAGATGGCTGAACAACAGAGTCAAGCGGCTGCGCGGAGACAATGGGGCGAAGTCACTTGAACTTCTTTGGCCACACGCAGCCTACTCTGGACCTCAAGCGGGGATGCATCAAAGCGAGACTTTGAAAGGATGCAACATGAAACTACTTGGTACGACTCACTATTCAAGGGACTGGATCCGAGCGATTGGAAGCCAATACAGGCCATCGGTCATGGCGCAAAAGAAATTCGTATTCACGTATTGGGGGAGTGGCGTGTAATCTATGTCGCGAACTTTAGCCACGCAGTCCACGTGTTTCATTCATTTGGGAAGAAAAGTCGAAAAACAAGCCGACAGGATAGCGAATTGGCTCGACAAAGATACAAGCAGATTGGAGGGTGACCAATAAGTGATGAGATCCTCAACTCTTCCGGCAACGTATTTATTGATCTGGGGTTTTCTCCTGATGAAGCAGCAGTTCTTCAAATGCGTGCTGACCTTATGGCTGGTCTCCGGAAATTCATTAAAGCCGAGAAACTGACGCAGGCTAAGGCTGCCGGAACTTTGGGTGTGCGCCAGTCCAGGGTTTCTGATCTCATTGGAGGTAAATGGGAGAAATTCAGACCTGAAATGCTCATCACGCTTGCAACAAGAGCCGGCACGCGTGTCAGTCTAAGAACAGCGGCATAGCCAAGGGGTGATGCACAAATGACGCAATCAGTTCCATATCTATTCGCGGCGATGCCCGGTGCAAAGACCCCTCAAATTGAGCCTGCAACGCCGGAGGGATCTTGCGCATCTGGCGTTCTCTTGAGCTGGGATATCCTTCCATATTACATGATATACTGATAGTAAGAGCAAACTATCAGAAAACGCTTGTCAAGAGCCGACACATAATATATTGAAAAAACCAAGCGATTTTGGAAGTCAGGACACGAACGGACGCCCACAGGATAGGCCATCCGATGAGGGGCTGCCCCCATA
>JADGQM010000396.1 GCA_017881795.1 Syntrophobacteraceae bacterium | reverse complement strand
CCCAAGGCTTCCCTCACCGCATCCACGATAGAAGCCGCGCTGAGCGGAGGGGCGAGGCGGTTCCAGCCGAGCTCGATCAACTCGACCCACTCCGTTTCTGCACGCAGGGTCACGCAAGGAACCTGATAGAAAAATGCTTCTTTTTGCACGCCGCCGGAGTCAGTAACAACCAGTTTAGCGTTTCTCTCCAGCATTACCATATCCAGATAGCCAACCGGTTCAATGAGCGTCAAAGCACTGCCGACGCGGGACAATAATCCTTCACGCTCCAATGCCTGGCGGGTGCGTGGGTGCAAGGGAAGAATTACTGGAGCATCCCGTGACACGTGCACAAGCCCCTCAAAAAGAGTTCGCAGACACTTTGGGTCATCGGTGTTTTCAGCGCGATGCACGGTTGCCAGGATATAGGTCCTGGGTTTTATCTCCAGGCTCTTCAGCACACTGCTCTCCCGTTCCGCCTTGGAGCCGTAATAGAGCGCAGCGTCATACATCACGTCGCCGACCAGATGGATAGCGGCCTCCGCCACCCCTTCCGAGAGTAGATTCCGCTTTGCCGTCACCGTGGGTACAAAAAGGAGATCGGCCACATGATCGGCTACCACGCGGTTTGTCTCCTCAGGCATACGGCGGTTATAAGAACGCAGGCCTGCTTCCACATGCGCATTCGGAAGGTTGAGTTTGGTTGCGGCAAGGGCTCCCGCCAAAGTCGAGTTGGTATCTCCGTAGACAACCACCCAGTGGGGCTGCTCGGCAATCAGCACCGCTTCGATCGCTTCCAGCATGCGTCCCGTCTGCATTCCATGAGATCCGGAACCGATCCCCAGGTAGTGATCCGGCTCGGAAATTTCCAACTCCCTGAAAAAGACTTCAGACATGTTGTCATCATAGTGCTGACCGGTATGTACGAGTATTTCCCTGACGCCTTTGAAAGGGCGGAGCGCTCTTGAGACCGCTGCCGCTTTAATAAACTGGGGTCTGGCGCCCACAATTGTGGCTATTTTGAGATTCATCTTAGATGGTTTCCCAGCCAAATCAGGGTAATTGCTTCTGCCAACGCTGATGAACGCCCGATCAGTTGAGAATCGGACCAAGTTTCATTAAGGTTTATGCTCGGCGCCAAAAAATCCCGGGTTCTAGTAATAGTGTCCCGGAGCCGAGATCGGATTGACGCTCCCAAGCCTTGTTGAACCCAACGCCTTACATCCACATCAAAGGGACGTTTGTACCTTGCCAGGCGTATCCGGTCAAGAACCATCCCTCGAAATGCCTTGCGAACGATCCATTTGCCATAACCGTTGCGAATCTTGACGGCCGTGGGCAAGGCTAATGCCAGTTCCACAAGACGATAGTCAAGGAACGGCAGACGGCTTTCCACGCTGTTTCCCATCGAATTGCGATCCTCATAGCGCAGGAGCGTCGGCAGACTGAAACAGGTGACATCCTTCACTTGTCGTTCCCGGAGAGGCTGTGCGGGGTCATATCCCATGGATAAAGACAAAGGTTCGGGCAGGTTTAGTGCCCCTTTCAGATGGGGTTCGCCCAGATACCTCTTGATGTGGCCCAGGTGCTCCCATGCTTTATGATACTCAGCCACGAGCACCGAAAGTATCCCCAGCGCCACGCCCAGAGCGTCCAGGTAATGCTTTCCGTGAGCCAATTCAAGAAAATGAAAGAGCTGGAATTTGCGATATCCCATAAAGAGTTCATCGCCGCCCTGCCCGCCAAGGAGCACTTTGACCCCATGGGTCGAAGCCGCTTTAAAAACCATATATTGGGCGACAATGCTTAGGCCCGGAAAAGGAGCATCCTGAGCTTCCAAAGCCTCCCAAAAACTTTGAATGAATTCCGTCGATCGAGGGGATACGAAATGAACCCTGATTTTGGTTCGCTCACTCAATTCCCTCACCAGAGGGCCCTCCGTCGCGGGGTCTTCCTGATCGCCAAAGGTAAACCCGGTGATATCGTCGTGGCGGCGAGCCAGCAAAGCGGCCAGGGTCGAGGAATCCAACCCGCCACTCAAGGAGACTCCCATCGGCACATCGGAGCGCAGCCGAATCCTAACGGCATCCTCCAGGTATTCCCTGACCAACTGAGCCAACTCCAGGGGGGATTTACCGGTCACTTCCTCCCGGAGCTCGCCCACACGTGATTCGAGATCGTAATAGGGGTTCAGTTGCAAAACCAGTTTTCCCGAAGGGATCGACCTCACTTGCAGGAAGTGGCCGGGACGCAGCGCTTTAAGACCTTGATAGGGGGAAATCTCCGTGTCATCATCATAAATATTGTAGACCAAACCCCGTGCGGCATAGTCCAGATTTGGTTCAAGCTTCCCACGTTCGGCAATTGCTTTTCCTGTCGAAGCAAACACTACGCTGCTTGGAGTGGAGTAATAGAACAGGGGTTTGACTCCAAACCGGTCCCTCACCAACCACAACGTTTCAGTCTCCGTGTCATACAGGGCAAAAGCAAACATGCCGTTGAACCGGTTCAGCGCGTTCAAGCCCCATTGTTTGAAAGCTTCGATGATGACCTCGCTGTCGCTCCGGCTAAAAAATCTATGTCCGAGAAGGGACAGCTCCGCCTTGAGTTCAATGTAGTTATAGATTTCTCCGTTGTAGACCAGACAATAACGATGGTTCCCGTCCCACATCGGCTGATTGGCCTGGCTTGAAAGATCAATGATGCTCAGGCGATTATGCCCCAGCACCACCTGAGTCCGAGGGCCCCCGATACATTCAATGGCCTGATGATCGGGACCGCGGCGGTGTTGGCTCGCCACGATTTCTTGAACCCTCTTTATGGGGTTCTCACTCCTTGCTGGAGAGAACGCGCCAGCTATACCACACATGCCGTCTTTAACCTATTTCGCCAACAACACTTCATAGATGTCTCGCAATTTCCCCGCTTCACTCATCCAGTTGAACCGTGATCTGACCGCCTGCCTCCCCCTCTCGCCCATTGCTTCAGCCTCTTGTGGATGCTCCAGGAGCCATTCCATTGCGTCGGCAATGGCGTGAGGATCCATTGGATCCACCAACAGCCCGCAACCCACCTCCTCAATGATCTCTCTCCACAAACGAAAGTCCGAGGCAATCACCGGGATTCCCGCGGCCATATATTCGAAAAGCTTGACGGGATAGGAACTTAGATAACTCAGGCGGGGATGGATCGGAACAAGCCCAATGCGAGCTTCAGCAAAGAGCGCCTTCAATTCGCCCCGAGACAACCATCCTCGAAAATAGTTGTCGGAATTCTAAAAATTCTTCTTGCAATCCCCATCTCGACCGTGTAGAATAAACCTGTTCGCGCCGCAAAGGCGAAGTTTTTGCGCGTGAAAGGGATGATCGGGAGGTTGCCGGTTCTGCCATCCGGGTAATTCTCGCTCAGACCCAACGTCCGCAAGGCGGGCGAGGGTGAGTCTTCAGAGCAATTCGTGCAGTCCCAAACGAGTATAGCGCTCAGCCGAGAGGCTGGCCTGCCTTATGAAGAAGGAAACACACGGCTTTGTGTACCGCCCCTATTACGAAGGAGGACAATAATAATATGGCAAACAGAATTCGCATCAAGCTCAAGGCGTACGAAAGCTCTCTGATCGATCAGAGCGCAGAGAAAATCGTTGAGACCGCCAAGAGAACAGGCGCGCAGGTCAGTGGACCGATCCCCCTGCCCACGGAAAAGGAAATCGTTACCATTCTGCGTGCGACGCACAAGTACAAAGATTCCCGCGAACAATTCGAGATGCGCACACACAAGCGTCTGATCGACATTCTCCAGCCGTCTTCCAAAACCGTTGACGCGCTGATGAAGCTTGATCTCCCCGCTGGTGTCGACATCGAGATCAAACTGTAACCAACCGG
>JADGQM010000395.1 GCA_017881795.1 Syntrophobacteraceae bacterium | reverse complement strand
TGCGGAAATATTGGAACAACTTCCAGCCTAAAATAGTTGCCGCTATGACGCCGACAATAACCCACGTCAGATTGCCCAACAATTCTGCTAAGCCCTGCACTCGGTCACTGAAGATGTTACCCAGCATAACGTATAAAACAACCCACAGCACCTCTCCCAACACGTCCCAAAAAATAAAGCGAGACCATGGGTAAGCCGTGATTCCACTGCTTAAATTAATCCAAGGACCGAGCGGACCCACCAACCATCGGCTAAAGAAAACCCCTGCCCCGCCCCAAAGTCCCAGACAATAGCCGATCTGATCACCGACGATTGCGCCTGCGCTCCCCACTACTAAAACCTGCCAGAGTTTCAGCTCACCCTGCGCGACAAACGAACCAACGGCGAGCAGCAGCAGCGTATCTGGGAAGGGGACGCCTGCGGCCGTGACGACAAGAATACCAAAGAGCGCAGGTACGCCATAGAGAGACAGCCACACCAAAAGCTGATCAATCAGGGCGTCCCTCCTTCATCCGGTGGCGGGTACGGCGGCCGTGCGTGAGTGATTACATCTTGCAGGATGGTTCTGGTCTCGTCCATTGAACGATTTTGAGATTTGGCGATTTCACGCAAAGGTCGTTTGTCCGGCGGCTTATGTGGCAATCCCAGAGCCTGATAGAGAATGTGGGGCGGAACATGATAAGAGTGCGCGACATAGCCCGCAGTCATCCAGCCGTGGATCGGCTCATCTTGGTGATATTGCCAATAGATCGCGTCGCGTATGGTGCGGACGGCGTGCAGTCCAGTGAACCCTAAGGCCAGCAAAAACATCATGGCGACCAGCCACTGTTGCCAATTAAATGTTTTCAGCGTTTGAAGTATTCTCTGTCTCACAAAACTACAATGCCCCTTTTGTATCCAAAGGCAATCGGCCGAATCGGGCGTGAACAAATGATTGTGTAGTTTCTGTATATCTCCAGGACGTGGAGCAGGTCTTCAATTCTCAACGCGGCAAGGGGGGTCTGTCCTGTGGGTGCTTGAATGGAGAAAGACTTCCCACATCGTCCTAATTTTTCCTTATATTTTATGCATAAGGTCTTTACAAGGATTTTCCGAAACTGTGTGCGCATCTTTTGTCTATCATGCAGAATGGAAGAATAACTCAAAAATGGAAAGCCCGATGCTCAGCATCCTTTGCCTCTATGTATGTCACGAACCTCAGAAATCCCCGTCCACTCCTCCCATGGAGTGTTGCGATGTCTTGCCACCGGGGTGAACCGATAGCCAGCCTCGATTTACTGTGCATATGATCTGGACGTGGTAAGCGGTTTTCGTGATCGGCGTCGTGGTCAGCCTGTACACCCTCTATTCCTGGTTCAAGGAATAACGTTTACGGCAAGGCGATCATTGGAGATCACCGCTCCATCAAGCTGAAACACTCCCGTGTCGCCCAAACTGACCCACTACCAACGTCTCAGCCTTAATGAAACTCTGAAACGACCCCTCTATCCTCCATTCTGAGGCATTTTTCGCGATTGACAGTATCCAGGACAAATGCTACCCAAAAACCTTGAAAAGCGATTTCTTATCACCTAAAGGAGATGAAGCGATATGAATGAAACGATCAAAACTCTTCTTGAAAGAAGAAGCATCCGTAAGTTCAAGCCGGAGCAGATCAGAGAAGATGAACTGAACGCTATTCTCGAAGCCGGAATGTACGCACCCAGCGGTGCAAACCAGCAGTCCGCTCTTTTCGTTGTTGTCCAGGACAAGGAAACTTTGAGAAAGCTCTCGGCTATGAACGCAGCTGTCTTGGGAAAGGATACCGATCCTTATTACGGGGCGCCGACGCTCATACTCGTTTTTTCAGACAGGAGCAAGGTCACGCCCGTCGAGGACGCGAGTCTTGCGCTTGGCAACATGTTCAATGCAGCGGCATCTCTGGGCATCGGGTCCTGCTGGGTTCACCGTGAGAGGCAAATGTTTGAAACCGAGGCGGGCAAGGATTTACTGAGGACATGGGGTGTCACCGGCGACTATATAGGCGTTGGTTCCTGCATTTTAGGATATCCCGACTGCGAACATCCAAACGCAGCCCCAAGAAAGGATAATTTTGTAATCCGGGTCTGATTCGTGAATTGTAAGAATTAACAACTTATGAAAGCTTACTTGCTGGTATGCGAGTTCCTTTTCCTCGCCATGCCTCGCTCATCCAAGGTGCAATGGGACGGTTCACGGCCCATCAATGACTATAGGAGATTCTCACCATGAAAGTGGGTTTTGTCGGATTGGGACGCATGGGTGCCGGCATGGCAGCAAACCTGATCAAGGCCGGCCATGAGGTAACGGTTTATAACCGCTCCCCCGAAAAGACTTATCCATTGCGCGATCAGGGGGCAAAGGTAGCAAAACGGGTGTCGGATGCCTGCGATGGCCTGGTCGTCTTCACGATGCTTGCCGATGACGGAGCGGTTGAGAATGCGGCATTCGGTGAAGATGGCATCCTTCGGCATCTCGCCAAAGGAGCCGTCCATATTTCATCGAGCACGATCAGCATCTCCTTATCGGAACGTCTCGCGGCGGCCCATGCGAAAGCGGAGCAAGGCTTCGTAGCTGCCCCGGTTTTCGGTCGTCCCGATGCAGCAGCGGCAGGCGAGTTGCTCGTAGTCGCAGCAGGAGGCATTAGTGCGATCGATATAGCCAGCCCGCTGTTCGAAGCAATTGGCCAAAAGACTCTTGTCGTGTCCGACAAGCCTGTATTGGCCAATTTGGTTAAGCTTAGCGGCAATTTTCTGATCGCTTCGGTCATAGAGGCGCTCGGGGAAGCTATGGCGCTTGTCGGCAAGGGTGGCCTCGACCTAAGGCATTATCTCGACATTTTGACTTCGATCCCCTTATTCAATGCACCCGTCTTCAAGAACTATGGAGGACTTATCGCTGATCGAAAGTTCGAACCCGCCGGGTTCTCGGCTACTCTGGGGCAGAAAGACATTCGTCTTACGCTTTCCGCAGCGGAGAATCTGCGTGTGCCGATGCCTCTTGCGAGCCTGCTGCGCGACCGCTTCCTGTCGCTGCTGGCCCAGGGCGGTGAAAGGCTCGACTGGTCGGCAATCGGACACCTTCCGGCAAAGGATGCAGGGGACAATCGATAAAGGCTGAAGATTTGGACATTTCTTTGGGCGATTCAGGTGTAGCTCGCTCTAATGGTACGGCAGAATCGCCAAGGGGATAGATTATCCGCCCGGAGCTTGTATATAGTTAAGGTAGAGTCTGCGCCAATCAAGTCCGAGGTTTTCTCCTCTATATTACCCTCTTGGAAATTCAACATCCCTTGCCAAATTCGAAAGAATCTTGCTCGCCGCGAATTCATGACGATATGATCCGGAACTCTTGAAAATTTCAATGTTCGGTTTTTCATGGATGAGGAAATCTGTGTGGAGTTTCCCTCTTTCCAGCCGAACGCCAAGCCTGAGACGCGCCCGCCAAGGAATTACAGGAAATGCTGCCACGCTTTACGGGCGTCGGCTCGATGGCTTTGGTTAGCCATCAGCTTTCGCAGTATTTCCATATGAACTCCCCAGAAAAGTCCATAAACCACAATAGTATCTGGTGAACTCGATCAGCAACCTTATCAGCTTCAGTGCAGACATCAGCTTGACGAGGAACGCCCCAGATTTGGTGAACCACGATGCTATCCACAACGTCGTCGGCAACTTTAAAATGCCATAGTAAAGGACAATCCCCTCTTGTCACTGATGACATTGATGTTCTCGTTTCAGGACGTCCGGCTCTATCTTTGACTGCCCGATCAATAAGCCTTCCGCTTTCGTCATAGTGAAATGTCAAGCTATGTCTGAGGCGCCCAGCAAGCTGTTCGAAC
>JADGQM010000106.1 GCA_017881795.1 Syntrophobacteraceae bacterium | reverse complement strand
GTTCACTCATCGGGTGCCGGTGCCGCCCCAGCCGGTGCACGCGGTGGAGCGGTATCTCGCCCTGGCCGCCGCCGTGGACGCCGGGGAGTCGGTGCGCGAGTTCACGATCCCGATCGGACCGCAGGACCTGAAGATCGCCGAGGACTTGCTGGCGGATTGCCCGCGCCCGCGGTTGGTGCTGCACCCCGCGACGCGCTGGCCCACCAAGCTGTGGGAGACGGAGCGGTGGCGGCGGCTGGCGGGGGCGCTCGCGGCCGATGGGGTGGCGGTCATCCTGACCGGGAGCGTTGCGGACGAGGGGGTGGCGGGGGCGATCGCGCAGGGGATGGAGCCGTCGCTCAGGCTGCTGGTCGGGAAGCTCTCGCTCAAGCAACTGGCGGCGGTGCTTGGGACTGTGGATCTCATGGTGAGCGTGGATTCGGGTCCCATGCATATTGCGGCCGCCATGGGGACGCCGGTCCTGGCCCTGTTCGGGCCCACCGA
The DNA here is from genome assembly GCA_017881795.1 of Syntrophobacteraceae bacterium. Lineage (GTDB taxonomy): Bacteria > Desulfobacterota > Syntrophobacteria > Syntrophobacterales > Syntrophobacteraceae > JADGQM01. The sequence continues at coordinate 11,881 of JADGQM010000106.1, read as the reverse complement.
TCCGGCGCGGACCGGCCCGCTGGGACCCGGCACGGTGTTGCGGCACCCCCTGCCGTGCAGTCCATGTCTGCAGCGCCGATGCCGGATCGCGGACACGTACCGATGCATGCGGGACCTCGACGTCGAGGCTGTGGCGCACGCGGCGCGAGAGTTGCTGGCCCTGCGTGCCGGGGAGGAATGAGTTGAAGATAACCTGGGAGCGGTGGTGCGATCGGTGCGGAAGGCTCCTGGCGGTCCTCGGGGGGCTTCTGCTCGCGTTTGGCTGGTTCTTGGCGGTTGTGGCAGCGCCGTGTTTGCTGCTGCATTTCCGAATGTCGGGATCGGACTGCTGGGTGTATCGCTCGCTTTCGGATTGACCGTGCTGACTATGGCATTTGCTATCGGTCACATTTCCGGTTGCCATCTCAATCCTGCCGTGTCGGTGGGATTATGGGTTGGCAAGCGTTTCCCGACTTCCGACTTGATTCCCTACATTATCGTTCAGGTCGTTGGGGCTATTGCCGCTGCCGCAGTGCTTTACCTGATCGCCACGGGAAAGGCGGGGTTTTCGCTCAGCGCCGGTTTTGCAGCAAACGGTTATGGCCCTAATTCCCCAGGCGGTTACTCAATGCAGTCTGCCTTGGTGGCGGAAGTAGTCTTGACCTTCATGTTTTTGTTTGTCATCTTGGGCTCGACCGATCCACGCGCTCCCCAGGGATTTGCGCCCATCGCCATCGGTCTTTGTCTGACCCTGATCCACCTGATCGGAATTCCGATTACCAACTTATCGGTAAATCCGGCGCGGAGCACCGGACCGGCGATATTTGTGGGCGGCTGGGCGCTGACGCAGCTCTGGCTCTTCTGGCTGGCCCCGATCGTAGGTGCAGCAATTGCCGGCGTGGTTTATCGGGTAGTAGCGGCCGAGAAGTAACTTTTGAAGGAGAGCGCAATGGAACTTCCGGAATACATCACCGTGGATGAGGTAAAAAGGGTGTGCAAGGCCCTTAAAATCAGTGACTGGACCGCCTTGACTGAGGCTAAAGTGCAGCCCGAAGAGGCGGCTGTTATTCTTGCCGAGATAAACCACGAAGGGATGCCGATCACCCTGGAGCGGTTCTGCCGGGGACTCGAGGTCGAGTTGGAGCACGGCGTACGCTTTAAAGACGCCAATGTAACCAATAATCACCCGGTCCTGACGGGAAGATTGTGCTGGCTCATTTCAAGGAAACTTTGGACTACTATGAACGCCTTGAGGTTGCTGAACTGGAGGGTGATTTGCTGAAAGCAACCCACGCCGGCAACGCTCAGAAAGTCGCGGCGCTCTATAAGAAACTTGTTGCCGCGAAGCTTGAGCTGAGCCAGGCCGAGTCAGACGAGTTGGGGTAGGGCCGAGGGCAAACAACTATTATACCACTATTACACCTCGGCGGAACTTTCTTACCAGTTCGTCCGCCATTTAACCCGATTGTGTAGGGGCGACCGGCCGGTCGCCCCTACCGACTTCCGTCGGGGTATACGATGGCGTTTTGAAGCACGGGGATGGGGATTAGATTTCTTAATGACAACAGGAAGAAGCGCTACAAACCTGAACCTTGGCATGCTCCAGCTTCTGCTCTTTCTTTTTCTGGTCACGTCATGCGCGACGCCGGTGGGCGTAACCAAGATTGATCCCCGCATCGTCCATCAGGAGCTGACGGGCAATGTCCTCTCCACGGGGGTGCCGAGCGGGCCTTCAGAAATTGTGCTCAATCGCCATGGTCTTCATGAACTGTTCGCCAAAGATCCGGAGACCGCTCTTGCCGATCTTCACCGGATTGTGGTTTCCGGGAGAGGCGGGACGGACGAGATCTTTGCCCTGGCAGAGCTCTCCTTTCTTCACGCTGAGAAAACCGGGAAGCGTTCCTACTACCTCGCGGCATCGGTTTATGCGTGGGCTTTTCTCTTCCCTGAGGATGCAAGCAAACCTCCCAGCTGCTTTGACCCGCGTTTTCGCCTGGCTTGCGATCTTTACAACCGGGGGCTGACATCGGGATTCAAATTGGAGGATGGCTCGAGGGTGGAGCTCAGTTCCGGGACCTTCGAGCTGCCCTTCGGCAAACTGGAGGAAGAATTCGACGAAACCACGTTGCAGTGGTATGGCCGCAAACTGGTCAATTTTGCGCCCGTTGCCGAGCTCGAGGTGCGTGGCTTGCGGAACCGTTACCGCCAATCCGGTATCGGGGCTCCTCTCGCGGCGAGTGCGGTGCTTTCCGATTCCAGCAGTGACTCCAACGCCCTCATCGCAACGAAAGTCAGGGTGCCGGTGACCCTGGTGCTGCGCCTTGGTGACGTCTGGGGCCAACTGGGTGGAGGTGTTATCATCGGTTCGATGAGGCTTTACGCCACCGATGACGTGGCTTCCGTGCGCATCGGTGATCGCAGTGTCCCCCTTGAAGCGGAGCCTACCGCTTCATTGGCCGTGGTACTGGCGGATTCGGATATCTGGAAGATGGAGCTCAAAGCCTTCTTCGGCGGAGAGTATATACGAAAAATCCTGCACCAAAACTCGCGTGAAAGCCAGCTCGCCGCTCTTCGTCCCTGTCAGCCCGGCCTCATACCCGTTGTGCTTGTGCATGGCACTGCTTCCAGTCCAGGCCGCTGGGGCGAAATGACCAATGAGCTCTATAATGACCCCTTGATAAGAGAACATTTCCAGTTCTGGTACTTTTTTTACGATACCGGGAACCCTATCGCCTATTCGGCCATGCTGCTCCGGGAGGCGTTGACTAAGACGGTGCAAAGTGTTGATCCGGAGGGGAAAGATCCGGCACTCCACGAGATGGTCATCATTGGCCACAGCCAGGGCGGTCTCCTGGCCAAGATGACGGCTATCGACTCTGGAACACGGTTCTGGGACAACCTCAGCAGCAAACCTCTTGATGTGCTCGAAATGAAGGAAGAGACACGCGATCTTCTGCGCCGCGCGCTGTTTGTCAAACCGCTTCCCTTCGTCAAACGGCTGATCTTTATCTCTACCCCCCAACGGGGCAGCTACATCGCCGGGTGGGGCTTCGTCAAATGGTTTACGGATCTGCTGGTGAAACCCGCTACGACCGTTCTGTCGCTCACCACCGATATTCTTCTTTTAGGGGGAAGGGATGCTATCGCCATGGACATCCAAAGCCATATTCCCAGCAGTGTGGATAACATGAGCCCAAATCACCGCTTCATCAAGGTCCTGGCGTCAATTCCGGTGGCTCCGGGGGTGGCTTTTAACTCCATTATATCTGTCAAACAAAGTAGCGATATCGAGAACGGAGATGATGGAGTCGTGAAATACCAGAGCGCCCATCTGGCCGATGCGGAGTCCGAGCTGGTGGTGCATTCGGACCACTCGTGTCAGGGCAATCCCTACACCATCGAAGAGGTCCGACGGATCCTGCTTCTTCAAGCCTCAGCAGAACGCTGACGACGAGAGAAACCCTTTTTGCTTCCCTTTTGTAAAAAAGACCTGTAGTTTTAGGCAGTTCCAAGGAAGAGTCTCCCTACCCAATAGCAACAGAGGCGTTAGGATGAATGATTTGGATCTGGAAGGCCTGTTAGCCGACAAAAGAAACCTGGAGCAAATCCTTGACAACCTCATGGAAGGCATCATTGCTCACGACAAAAATAGACGTATCCTCTTTTTCAACCGGGCTGCGGAAGCTATCACCGGGTTCAGGAAGCAGGAAGTGATCGGAAGAGACTGTCATGAGGTTTTGGGAGGACCATTTTGCGGCAGCAAGTGCTCGTTTTGTGCGGAGACGCCCGATAGTCTGACCCATGCCAGTTATCCTTTGAACATCCTCACCAAGAGTGGAGAAACCCGCCGCATCGAAATGTCCGTTACCGGGATGACCGATGAAAAGGGGTGTTTCGTCGGAGTGCTGGCGGCGTTTCGCGATATGACCGACCTGATTGGCTTGAAAACCCGCCTGGGTGAACTGGCCAGCTTTGCCGGAATCATTGGTCAAGACCAGAAAATGCTCAAGATTTTTGAAGAGATTCGGGATTTGGCAACCAATGATTTCACCGTTCACGTGAGCGGTGAAACGGGAACGGGAAAGGAGTTGGTAGCTGCCGCCATCCACCATGAAAGTTACCGCAGCGGCGGTCCTTTTGTGCCCGTGAACTGCGGGGCACTCCCGGAAGGCTTGCTCGAGAGCGAGCTCTTCGGCCACGTGAAGGGAGCTTTCTCTGGGGCAATCCGTGATAAGAAAGGGCGTTTTGAGCTCGCTCATGGCGGCACGATTTTTCTCGATGAAGTGTCCGATCTGCCGAAACCCATGCAGGTAAAATTGCTCCGGGTCCTTCAAGGAAATACCTTTGAGCGCGTTGGAGGGGAAAAAGCCATCACCGTCGATGTGCGCGTTATCAGCGCCGCCAATCGCGATCTCAAGCGCGAGATGGAAAAACAGAATTTCCGGGAAGACCTCTATTATCGGTTGAATGTCGTACCGATCCGCTTGCCGCCGCTGCGGGAGCGCAAAAACGATATTCCGTTGCTCGTTGCCCATTTTCTGGAAGAGGCTGCGGGACGAGGCCAGACTTCAAAGGGACTCTCCAAGGATGCGCTCTCGCTCATGATGAATTATCCCTGGCCCGGCAACATCCGGGAGTTGCGCAATGCGGTTCATTTTGCTCTGGTTACTTCGAAAGGGGGAGTGATCTATCCGGATAATTTGCCCATCGAGCTTCGCAAAGGCACCCTCGGCTGCGCCAAACCGGGACCTTCAAGGAAGCTTGATAAGGATGCGGTCATCGCGGTCTTGAGGGAATCAGGAGGCAACAAAGCCAAAGCAGCCAAACTCCTCGGAGTCGGCCGAGCGACGCTGTACCGCTTTCTTGCCGACATGCATGGTGTTTCATAATACACTTATGTCTCATGATTAATTTGTGAGACACCTCATCCTTTAGCCCCTTGGCTCTCCGTCGACAGTAATGGGGATCCGAAGAACCTGAGAGAGTCCATCGCTCCCCTGCCCATCAAAGTGTTTCACATGTGTCTCAGCAAATCCTCGATAGTCTTCTGGTTGATTCCATTGCTCTGCTATAAGTAATGGAAATTATTATTGCTTATGACTTTTTACCGAAATCGTAAAGAAATGGTATGACCGCTGCATTCAAGGACCTGCGCATAGCAATCAGGATCGACTAGTCTGCCGGAGTGTGCTGCATGATAAGGCCATGTAATGAAAAGATCCTCAGGACCCTGGAGTTGGTTGAGCGCATGATCGATATCGCAGACGAAGGCGATATCGTTCGGGAAGATGCCGGCTGTGGGGTGCTGTATGGAGTTCTCCGGGATTCTGCATACAAAATCAAGAAGCTGGCGGAAGAGGAAAAGGAAGCCCACATGAAAAAAGGGTGGTGGCAGCAGTCGGAAGCGCCAATACCACATGAATAATTAATCAAACCTTAAGGAGGACAAAATGACCAGAACGGAACAAAATTTATTGGACGCATTCGCCGGGGAATCCCAGGCGAACCGTAAGTACCTGGCTTACGCCAAGCAGGCGGCAAAGGACGGTTACGCTCAGGTTGCAAAACTCTTTAGAGCTGCCGCCGAAGCCGAGACGGTCCATGCTCATGCGCATCTGCGGACGCTTGGGAAGATCAAGGATACCGCCGAAAACCTGAAAGATGCAATTGCCGGGGAGACCTATGAGTTCAAGAAAATGTACCCGGCAATGATCGCGGTTTCCCAGGAAGAAGGCAACAAGGCCGCAGAACGCAGCCTCAGCTATGCCAATGAGGTGGAGAAATACCACGCCGCGCTTTACGAGAATGCGCTCGAGAAAATGGCCGCCCTGGAGCAGGTTGATTACTATGTCTGCTCGGTTTGCGGCTACACCTGTGAAAAGGAACCCCCGGGGACATGTCCGGTCTGCAGCTCGAACGCCAAGGTTTTCTTTAAGGTGGACTAGAAGGAGGTCAAAGTGGCTAAGGCACTTGTGGTTTTTGCATCCAGAACGAACCAGACCAGAAGGATAGCCGAGCTCATCGCCGAAGGGATGCGCTTTGAGAATGTGGATGTGACTCTCGTGAATGCAAACGAAGTCGAAAAGAAGGGTATCAACTTGGACGATTTTGATGCCTTCGTCCTCGGTTCGGCCACGTATCACGGGGAGATGCTCCAGGCGATGAAAACTTTCCTCTTTATGTTCGAAAAGGCAAACGTGGAAGGCAAGGTGGGCGGAGCTTTCGGAGCTTTTGGGTGGAGTGGAGAAGCTCCCGGGCGAATTTTTGACACGATGCAAAACGTGTTCAACATGAAGATGGTGAGAGACGCATTACGATTGAAGTCGGCAACCCTTGGGGGTGGGGTTAAGATGGCCCAGGATTATGGCAGGGAGATTGCCAAAATGCTTGCCTGATGCGGGAACCGTTTCCCGGTAGTCTGTTTACTATGAGAAGACAGAAGACAGGAGTCAGGAGTCAGGAGTCAGGAGTCAGAATGAAATCCAAAAGCTACTCGTTGGGTCTTCGGGCTCGTATTCTCATGCTTCGTTGTGACCGTTGGGGTCATGGAGGTGTTAGTCGGTCAATCGGATGTCAGGACAAACGATAGTCTTTAAACAGAAGGAGGTTTTTATGGCGGAACAATTGCAGGTGTACAAATGTGAACTATGTGGAAACATTGTTGAAGTGCTTCATGGCGGCGGAGGCGAGTTGGTCTGCTGTGGTGAACCGATGAAGCTGATTGCAGAGAATACGGTCGATGCGGCCAAAGAGAAGCATGTGCCGGTCATCGAGAAGACGGATGCCGGGGTCATGGTCAAGATTGGCGCCGTACCGCATCCCATGGAAGAAAAACATTACATCGAATGGATCGAGGTCGTGGCGGGGGGAAAGGCATACCGACAGTTCCTGAAGCCGGGTCAAACCCCGGAGGCTTTATTCTGCATCGATGCCTGGCCGGTGACGGCGAGGGAATACTGTAATCTGCATGGTCTTTGGAAGGCCTAGAAGATTGGTGACGGTTCTGCATAAGGCGACAAGAACAACTCAGCATCCTCTTTAGCATAAAACCGGGGGAGATTCGTATGGACGTGCTTTGGCTTTCACGTCTGCAGTTTGGAGCTGCGACGTTTTTTCATTTTCTCTTCGTCCCCCTTACTTTGGGGCTTTCGATCCTGATTGCGATCATGGAAACCATCTATGTCAGGACGGGAGATGAAGAATACAAAGAAATGGCGAAGTTCTGGGGCAAGCTTTTCCTGATCAATTTCGCCATCGGGGTAGTGACGGGAATCACTCTGGAATTTCAGTTCGGCACCAACTGGTCGCGGTACTCACGATATGTTGGAGACATCTTCGGGTCGCTTCTGGCCATCGAGGCTTCCGTGGCTTTCTTTCTCGAATCAACTTTTATCGCGGTATGGGCATTCGGATGGAACAAGCTCTCTCCCAAGGCTCACGCGGTTACCATCTGGCTGGTGGCTGGAGCGTCCAGTTTGTCAGCGGTCTGGATTCTCATCGCCAATGCCTGGATGCAGCATCCGGTCGGGTATGTCATCCGTAACGGTCGTGCGGAACTTACCGATTTTGTCGCGGTGGTCACGCAGTCGGCGGCAGGCCACCAGATTATCCACACCGTGAGCGGCGCGTACATCCTGGCAGGATTTTTCGTTATGGGAGTGAGCGCCTACCATCTGCTGCGCAAGCAGAACACCGTGTTCTTCACGAAATCCTTTCGCCTGGCTCTTGCCTTTGCCCTGATCTTTGCCATTGTGGAGGTCGTTCAGGGGCATGCCAACGGAGCCAAGGTGGCCGCTCTCCAGCCCACCAAACTGGCGGCCATGGAATCGCTGTGGGAGACCAAGCAGAGCGCTCCTCAATATTTATTTGCCATCCCCGATGAAAAGAACGAGCGGAATCTCGTCGAATTTGGCGCCATTCCCGGGGCCCTGAGCATGCTGGCCTACCATGATACACAGGCGACCGTGAAAGGACTGAAGGACTTTCCGGCGGACGAACGGCCCCCGGTCACGCTTCCCTTCATTTCTTTCAGGATCATGGTGGGACTGGGATTCCTGTTTTTGGCGCTCACCTTATACGGCTGGTTCAAGCGCAAGGACCTTGAAGGCAATCCGGGTTTTCTCAAGGTCATGCTTTTTGCGATCCCGCTTCCCTATATCGCCAATGAAGCTGGGTGGATGCTGGCGGAAGTCGGTCGACAGCCGTGGGTGGTTTACGGCGTAATGAAAACGAGCACTGCCGTTTCTCCGATCAGTGTTCCCCAGGTGATGACTTCGTTGGTGGCTTTTATCCTGGTCTACTCATTGCTCGGAGCGGCTGCCTTTTATCTCATGGCCACTCATGCACGGAAAGGGCCGGAACCTTATCAGGTAGCCACGGAAACGGGAGGTGCTGAAAATGCTTGAATCGATTTGGTTCATTCTGTGGGGCGTGTTGTGGGCGGTTTATTTCATGCTGGATGGTTTCGACCTGGGCATCGGCACCCTCATGCCGTTTCTCGCCAAGACCGAAACGGAGAAACGGGTCATGCACCGGGCCATGGGTCCATACTGGGATGGTAATGAGGTTTGGCTCATTACGGCAGGAGGAGTGACCTTCGCGGCTTTTCCCACCACCTATGCGGTGATGTTCAGCGGCCTCTACTCGGCGCTGATGCTGATCCTCTTTGCCTTGATCCTGCGCGGAGTGGCGATCGATTTCCGCGAGAAGATGGATCATCCGACTTGGAGGAAGGTCTGGGACATCTGTGTGGTCGTCGGGAGTTTCCTTCCTGCTCTGCTGCTCGGGGTTGCGTTCGCTAACATCTTTGAAGGAATTCCCCTTGATGCCGAGGGGATTTTTCAGGGGAATTTGTTCTCTCTGCTGAATCCTTATGGGCTCTTCGGCGGCGTCCTGTTTGTGGCCATGTTTCTGCTCCACGGTTGTCTGTGGTTGCTGGTCAAGACGGAAGGCTCGGTGAAGGAAAAGGCTGCGGCGCTCGTCAACAAACTGTGGCTGGCGCTGGCGGTCATCGCTGTGGGATTTCTTATCGCGACCTGGTATGCCACGCGTCTCTATGACAATTACATCCAGAATCCCCTGATGTATGTGGTGCCGATCATCTTGATTCCGCTTATCGTGGTCGGGGCGCTCGTAATGGTGCGGGTTTATGCGGGCAAGGGGCATTGGTGGTCCGCCTGGTTTGCTTCGAGCGCTCTGATCGTTGGGGTTACCCTTTTTGGCGTGGCGGGGCTCTACCCGAACCTCCTGCCGTCGAGTCTCAACCCCGCTTTCAGCATGACGATCTATAATTCAGCGTCGAGTCAACTGACGTTGAAGATCATGCTGGGCGTTGCCCTGACCTTTGTGCCGGTGGTAATTGCCTACCAGGCCTGGGTCTACAACTTCTTCAAAGATCCCGTAACCGAGGCCGAAGCCGAGGAAGCCTATTACTGATGCCCAAACGGAGCGATCTCTCTGGCTGAAGTCGCTTCCGATGATGGTTTAACTCAAGAAGCTTCACTTTCAAGTCACCGTAGGGGCGGGCTTGATGCCTCTATGCATCAAGCTAACTTTTCTGCCCTGAAGGGGCTCGACAAATTAGCCCAGGGTCAGCGGCAGCGCCACCCTGGGGTACCAAGTACAACACGAATATCTACCCTGAAGGGGTTACATAAAACGTACCGACACAACGCTTTATTTAACCCTTTCAGGGTAAAGGGAAAGGGGATGGTCTTAAACAAAGCTCCAATCCTCAAAGCCCTTTGTGTCCGCTCCCCCATAAGCCTCCCGCTTAACCTTTTTGCAACCATCCGCATGGTACTCAGAAATCAACTTTGAAAAAGGCGGATTTTAACCCAACAATCTAAAAGGGAGGTTTAGCCATGTATCTTGAATATTTCGAAACCACAGCCGATGATTTCATGGATCAGGGCCTGGTGAACGAGGCGCTGAAGGAGAAAATGCGTGAGCCGGTGGCTGCCAATGGGCATCACCGCTTCGATGCCAGGCAGGCCCGGCAGATGGTTGAGCTGGCCTGGTTTGAAAATCCCCACCGCCCGGTGAAGATTTCGCTTTGGGACGAGACGGCCAAAAAGAAAATGCGTGAGCCCGTGTTGGCCAGTGGCGCCCAGCATTTGACCAATGAGATCATCAGAAACCTGATTGAGCTCGCCCCCCTCTATTGATGCGAATGGGGCATCTCGCCGCGTCTGGCCAAGGAATTTCTGACCCCGCCTGCCCCGCGCCCAGGGGCAGGCAGGAATCACCAAACCTTCCCCGCCCATGACCAAACCACCAGAACCCATCACTTGAGAAACCTGTGCCCGTCTACGTCATCCCCCCTCGCAAGACGAAATACACGCCTGAAAGCAGGCCACGAGAAAATGAACGACCGCAAACACCTCTCTGCCTCTCCAAATATCCTTGCTTTCCTCATGGTTGCGAACTACGGTTCGCTGTAGTGTAATGTGAGAGGTAAGGGGTGGTGATAAGCACAGCAAAACCAAAGAGCGTTATCGTTTATGCGGATGAGAACGGAAAAGAGCCTTTTACCGATTGGCTCTATGGACTGTGGGATATTATGGGGCGCAAAACTTGAGGCTCGCACTAATTCGTGAAAACAGCCCACCTCTACAGTCCCTCAAACACTGCCGGATAGCCGCCGTGTCAATGGACGGGGCGCGCCGTCATTGTGTCATAAATTAGGATTTTTGGCGCAAGGACACGACGTTGTGATATCAATGGCTATTGAGGTATGGATCGCCCCCAAAAGGCTTGACTTTTGTCCCCAATAGTGCAACTATTGCACTGTGATGCTTGACGGGTTTGTATGCCGATATTGCAACGCTTTGGTTCCGTCAGCGTGCGGATGTACGCCGACGATCACCGTCCGCCGCACTTCCATATTGTCGCGCCAGACTTCCATGTGCTGGTGCGGATTTCGGACCTGACGGTGATTGCCGGAGAAGCCCGCCAAACTCAGATGGCCGAGACTCTGGCATGGGCGCAAGCCCATCAAGAGATGTTGGCTCTTAAATGGGCTGAGCTCAACGAAAGGGGCTGATCATGCCAAAGAAAACTTTACCGCGTATTGTGGCCGTGACGGCGGACAAGAAGCCTCTGACTTTGCTCATCCGTTGGGACAGGGGCAATGAAAGCCGCGTGGATGTTTCGGGTTTGGTAGAGACGTTCCGCGTTTATAAGCCGTTGCGCCATTCGCCGGAATTGTTCGGGCGCGTACGGGTTGGCGAGCATGGCACGGACGTTGTTTGGTCTGATGAAATAGACATGGCCGCTGACACGCTTTGGCGGCTCGCGCAAGAGCAGGCGGGCATTACCATGTCGCCGGACGCTTTCAAGCATTGGCGCGAACGCAGAGCCTATACGCTCGACGCGGCGGCGCGTGCGCTTGGGTTAAGCCGCCGCATGGTGGCCTATTATGAACAGGGCACGAAACCTATTCCGCGCGTCGTTGCGCTTGCTACGAAGGCGCTTGACTCCGCGACTATTGATTGATCCGCAAAAGAAAAAAACGACCTGTCCCACAGCCCCTCAAACCCTGCCGGATTAGCCGCCGTGTTAATGACGGTATGCCGGATGTTACGGTGTCCCTTATTGGTGCATGATAAAGGACGTTATCATACACTAAATCAACCACCGGGAGGGGGCCATGGCGCAGGAATTAATGGCAATAGGAAAAGGAATGAAGGGGGCGCTGCCGGCGCTCTTTGCTCCCGATGCCCGGGCGGCCGAGCGAACGATAGAGTTCTTCACCGCGCAGATCAGAAATCCGCACACCCGGAAGGCCTACGCGCGCGCTGCGGCCGAATTCGCGGCCTGGTGTGCAGAGCATGGCATAGTGACCCTGGGTCAGGTGCGCCCGGTTCATATTGCGGCCTATGTCGAAGGCCTGCAGCGAGAG
>JADGQM010000105.1 GCA_017881795.1 Syntrophobacteraceae bacterium | reverse complement strand
GCCGAATCCGCACCAGTTGCTGCTTCGGATCGTCTCAGATGCCGTGTTGCTAAAAGAACTGCAGCGTTTTTGCCGGAAAATACCCGGTGTTGCGACCGCGGGTAATGGGCGTATCAAAGAATATTGCAGATCATACAAAATTCTTCCTGAGTATTTCCATGAGCGCCTACAGTTGATTGGCCGAATCCTCAACCTTTTCCCCTACGAGCTGAATTATTACGAAACCCTTTTAGTCAGCCGCACCGCCAGTCGCGGGGAAATCAAGCGCGCCTACCGGCGGCTGAGCCTTTTGTACCATCCCGACACCAATCCGGATGACCCGAATGCCGCCGAGAAATTCCGGAACATTCAGGATGCCTATGAAGTCTTGAGTGACGATGAGCTTCGCCAAAGCTACGATCTTAACGTGGATACACGTTCCTGGACAGAAGCAGAAATCCCGGGCAGAGGGGCGGCCAAATCCGCCTTGTGGGGGAAATGGCGCAGCGCCTGGCCGGCGGGGGTCCTGTTCCTGATATTCATGCTGGCAATCTTTGTGATTGACTATAAGCAATGGCAGACAGAACGCTATTATGAAAACGTGCAGAAGCCGTCCGCGCAGAAGGCTGCGGACTCTTCGCCACCCCCCCCCTCGGCTGTGGTCAAACCGGTACGGGAGCCCGCCCTGGAGGTCGCCCCGTCTCCTCCCGCAGCGCCGCTGACAGAAGCCTTGAAAACGCTCCCAACTGCGGTGCAACCAGATGAATCTCCTCAACCGCCCTCAACCGAAAGAGAGATAGCACTGCCGCTTGAAGCAGCACCGTCCCCGAACATTGTGGCAAAAGGAGAGGAAGCGTCGCCAAATGCCGATACTCCCCTCAGTCGAAATGAAAAACCTGCTGCTGCACCGGCCGTATCTCCCCCCGCTCCACCCGCCGAATCTCCCCAGGTTATGGCGGATGCTAAACAGGCATTGCCGAAGCCTCTCGCAGCTTCCTCGCCAGGCGGCGCCCCCGCGCCCGCAGGTAAAACCGAGGGCAGGCCCCCGCGCCCCGAGGCAAAGCCGGCTGAGCCGGTCCGAGCCCCCTCTACAGCTCAACTAACCACACCAAAAGCAAAGCCGGACACCGGTCCCGCGCCGGAACAACGGGTTCACGCTCCAGAGGTAGACAAGGAGATCCGGATGTTCCTCTCCCGTTATGCCAGAACCTATGAAACGAGGAACCTTGCTGCTCTGTTGCGGTTCTTTGAACCGGATGCGCTTGAAAACGGCAAGCCTATCCAGGAACTGGTCCCGGTCTACGAGACCAATTTTCGGCGGGCAGAAAAACTGCATTATCGGATTAATGTTGGAAAGTTGGAGGTGGGGGAAGATGGCGTGAAGGTAGACGGAAGCTTTAGCTTATCGGTCCAATTTGTGAATGAGGTGCCAATGGAATCGACGGGGTCGATCCAACTGACGCTGGTCCGACATGGTGGGGATTTTGGGGTGAAGCGGATGAATTACAGTTTCTCAAAATCCCGGAACATTTCAGATTAACCCGCATCACCCCAATGGTCACAACTAGAAAAAATTATTCGGAAGGACGCGACATACCGACACCGCCAAATGGACCGAGATAGACGCTGAAGCTGCTGAAGATCGACTTCATGGCATTGCGTTCAACAAAGACTAAATCGCGGTCATTTAGGGTGAAGGGAGTGCTCTGGATGTTTTCCTGGTTAAGCTGGATCACTTCGCGCTTGCCGCCATCCATGTAACGCACCAATTTGACATCATTCTGGTCCGCAGACATGGTAAGGCCGCCGGCAGCGGCAATGGCCTCATTGATCGACATTTGCTTCTTGATGGGATAGGAACCTGGTTTCTTCACCGCGCCATCCACATAAACGGTGCCGGCCTCCGGGACGTAGACCACATCTCCGCTTTTGATTTCCAGGTTGAGCTCGGTGCGGCCGTTCTGAATGAGGGCGTCCATGTCCACCAAAAAGGTCGTCGGATTGTTTGGATCGTCGATAACTCTTCTCACCTGCACCGTCTTTCCCGCTTTGTCGTCCAAGCCCTCGGCCAGCGCCAGCGCATCGAGCAACCGGCGGCGCGCCGGGTAATCATAGGTCCCGGGTCTTTTGACAGCCCCCACCACCGTCACCTTTTGACCCTGCTGCTCCTTGATGTAGATGCTGACGTGCGGATCATGAAGATATTTAGCCCGATAGAGGTCTTCGATTTTCTTTTCGGCTTCAGCGGTGGTGAGCCCCATCACCTGGACCGACCCGAGAAGCGGCAAGGTGACGAACCCTCGGGCTCCGACCCGCGCCTCTTTCTGCAGTTCCTGGGTCTCAAAAACCGATACCTGAACAAGATCTCCCGCAGTGATTACGTACTCTCCGGGCTGTGGGGCGCTTGACAGGGAGGCAAAAAGCTTATCATTCATCTCCTGAATCTCCCTCTGTCCCGGGCCGCCAGCCGTGTTGGTGATCACATCTTCCAGTTTGGCGGTTGGTTTAGGGCCACGTGCCGAGGTGCAACCCACCAGCACCAGCGCCGTGAGCAAAAAGCAAATCAAGGATGGAATACGTCTCGTGTCCACAAAAGTACTCCTTTATCGTTTTGAGACATAAACGTCATTGGAGACGCTTCTGCCAGCCTACAGTGAGGGCTAAATTTTCATTAATACCAGGAGGACGATAAAATATAGCTGATTTGCAGGAATCTGCCAATTAAACTCCACCCAACTGTGGCAGAGAAACGCCGCACTTCCTGCCAGCGCTCCCAGTGCAAGCAACCTCCTCTTTTCTACCTGTTCCTTATTGATTGTCCCTTGTTCAAACTCCCCGCTGGCTGCTCTTGAGGTTCTGTGACGCCCTCTCGGCACTCCTTTGCCCGTCGCCACCCGGTCGCTTCCACTCTCCTCTTCCGTTTCGGTGGGTGCCAGGTCCCGCCCTTTCCCAGCGGGTGTTTCGCGCTTCACATCACCAGCCCTCCTCGCTCCTCTGTCCCTACTCCCTGCTTCTCTTTTCCTGACCATACCCCACGCGCACACCCACCAGGAACCCCACGCCAGCAGCACCATCGCCGTCGCCACGGGCACCCCAAGATCCCCCGCGAGTTCCAGGTAGTCGTTGTGGGCGTGGACGATATCCCATTGATCGGTCAAGTGGGACTGGTAGATACGTATCACTTCGGGATAGGTCCCCAGTCCGGTGCCCGTGAGCCAGTGGTCCTGGATTAGCCGCCAGGTGTCCCCCCAGACGTCGAGGCGCACTGGAGCGTACTTTTCCAGCGTATCAAATCGCACCAGGATTTCATGAAATCCGATGATGCTCCCGTAGGCAAACATCACCAGCCAGCACCCCACCAGCAGGGCGACCATTCCCCTCTTGCGCCATATTCTGCCGAAAGCTACGAACACCGTCAGGGAAATCAATGCTCCCATAATGCCCGCCTTGGACTGGGAGAAGAACAGGGCGAGCAGCACCAACCCGATTACAAAACCAAGGAACAAGCTCTTCTGTAGGATTGTCTTTCGCTGTTCCAGTTCGGAATGGGAAAGGGCTTGGCGGCGCCCGGAGGAGGC
Organism: Syntrophobacteraceae bacterium; assembly: GCA_017881795.1. Taxonomy (GTDB): domain Bacteria; phylum Desulfobacterota; class Syntrophobacteria; order Syntrophobacterales; family Syntrophobacteraceae; genus JADGQM01. The sequence goes on along the minus strand of JADGQM010000105.1, from coordinate 8,824 downwards.
TCTCGTGCTCAATAAATAGGCGAGCAGCACTGGCCAGACCATCCCCAGGAAGGCCGCATAATGATTGCGATTAACGAAAGTCCCTCTGGCCAATCCTTGGCCTGCTGCCTCCCAAAACCCTCCTAGCGAAGGGATGAGGGTCTGGAGCAACCCGTAGAAAGCCTCAAAACCGGCGACCCAAAAGAGTGTATGAAAATACCAACCCAGATCGGTTTGTTCGCGCAGAGTTTTCCGAAAAAGCAGGGCGTATCCCGCCAGGAAAATCCACCACAGACCTGAAACGAAGCTGACAAGCGGTGCATAGCTGGTGCTGAAGTACCGGCTCGGCGCCAGCGCAACATCGGTGGCGTAGCCTTTCCAAAGCATGAGTTGAGGGCTGAGATGGGCAAGCCAGGAGCCGGCGAGAGGCAGGCACTGGAACACTGGATAGAGCAGAAGTACACCAAGCCCCGACAGCCATTTCCTGGAAAGGTTTCCAGTCTGCGGCGGTTCCATGTTAGACCAGATGGACCACGTCAGGCCCAGAGCAAACAGCCCGGCAACGCCGCACCAAAACCAGGGTCGAGCCCCACCCAGCAGCAAAGGCAACAAAACTAATGGCAATCCAAGCAGAAACCGAGAGGTTTTGCTGGCAGCCCGAACTTTGGAAGTTTCTCTTGTGGCGCTTTCCATGCCTGTAATCAGACTTTCCTCAAATTAGAAATCGTTGAAGTTCACTGGAGAATATCCGCCACAGCTGAACAGATGTATTCGAGCTCATCGTCTGTGAGGGAAGAATAGATGGGAAGGCTGACGCAACCTTTCCAAATTCGTTCCGCATTGGGATAATCCTCCGGTTTCAGACAGTAGCGTTCCCGGTAATAGGTCATGCGATGCAGCGGCTTGTAGTGGACCGATGTGCCAATCCCCCGCTCTCCAAGAAGTTCGATAAAGTGATCCCGTGACACCGGAGCGTTCCTTTTCAAGATAATAGGGAATAGGTGCCATGCATGGTCTGCCATATCGACAGAAACCCGGGGCAGGTCAATACAGTCAATTGCCGCAAGATTTCGCAGATAGTAGTAGGCACAACGCTGGCGTTCCTGTCTAAGGAGTTCAGCTCGCTCCAACTGAGCGAGCCCTATCGCCGCGGTTATATCCGGCATGTTGTACTTGTAGCCGGCTGCGATCACGTCGTATTCCCAGGACGCCTTGCTGGCATTAAAACGATCCCAAATATCCCTGTCTATGCCATGCAGGCGCATCACCCGAGTGCGCCTGGCGATGGCTTCGTCATCGGTGGTCAGCATGCCTCCTTCACCGGTGGTAATGGTCTTGTTGGCGTAGAAACTGAAGCAGGTGACGTCCCCGATGCTGCCGATCATGCGCCCGGCGCACCGGGCGGGAAAGGCGTGGGCCGCGTCTTCGACCACACGCACGCCCCTTTTCCGGCATAGCTCCAAGAGCCCCTTGCCGGTTTCCGAAAGGAGTGGGGCGGGGTGTCCGCCAAAGTGCACCGGGATAAACACCTTTGCGTCGGGATGCCGCTGGAGGGCTTCCGCGAGAACGTCCGGGGTGACCAGCGATGAGCCGTATTCAACATCCAGAAAAACCGGGTCAGCCTCCAGATACCGCACTACTTCCGCCGTGGCTGTAAAGGTCATGGTCGGGACCAGGACTTTGTTCCCGGGACCGACGCCCAGCGCTTCGAGGGCAAGGTGCAGCGCCGCCGTGCAGGAATTGACCGCGCAGGCAAAGCGGGCGCCAACGCTTTCGGCGAAGCGCTCCTCGAATGCCTGGGTTTTTCCGGCGGTGGTAAGCCAGCCGCTGGCGAGCACTTCGCGGATGTAGGTCAGCTCATGGCCGTCACAGACTACTTTGGAAAAGGGGATTTTAGTCATGGTCAGGACTTTGTCATTTAAGGAGACACAACAGACAGGAGTGTGCGGAAAATCAGGCCCAGGTCACCGGCAAAGGAGCGAGTTCTGGCATAGTCCTCATAGAGGTCCAGCTTGTGAGGGAGGATGCAGTCGCGATAATAGGCTTCGGGATCGGCGGTCTGTGCCAGCAGCTCTTCCTCATGGCGATAGACAAGGGAGGCAGGATCGGTGATTCCCGGACGCAAGGCAAGTACCCTGGCCCAGCGTTCAGGATAGGCTTCCACCCATTTGCGCACCTCGGGCCTCGGCCCGACCAGGGACATATCGCCCTTGAGCACGTTCCAGAGCTGAGGCAACTCGTCCAGCTTCGTCCTCCTCAAGAGACAGCCGTTGGGAGTGATCCGGGAGACGTCTCCGGCATCGAATGATCCCTTTGCGGAGAGGGGGCAAACGGTCATCGTACGAAACTTGACGAGCGCAAACTCACGCCCATTCAGTCCCACCCTTGCCTGTCGGAATAGAATAGGCCGACCGTCCCGCCAAAGCACCAGGCATGCTAAGACCACGAACAGTGGCGCGAGAGAAACCATTCCCAACACGGCAGTAACCAAGTCAAAGGACCGTTTACCCATCCAAAACCTTCGCGAAGTCTGCCCCAAAGCTCACTTTAACTCACATTTTTTTTCGAGCAAAAAGATCGCCGTCGAGGTCAGCAGGTTTGGTCTCACAGCAGCCAGCCTGCCAAATTTACTCAACAACACGCGATCGCGAACGACCATTCCAATGTGGGCCGTCATGGTGATGAAGTCCCTAAGCGACAGTTGGTGAATGTGCCCTGTATTGTACCATGAATAGCCACCGAGCATCCGCCGTGGCATCCGTCCCAAGATAAGCAATTCAAGCCGATTCAGAAGCCAGGCAAAATTGGGGAATGAGATGATCTGATACCGGGCAATTCGGCACATTTCCCGCAGAGTGATTTCGGGATACATAACCATCTGCAGGGTCACGTTACAGATCGCGAAATCAAAGGCATCGTCGGAGATTTCCTTCAGTTCGACATCAACACGACCAACCTGTGCATTCAATCCACTAGCAAGGCAGGCGGCGACGCCGCTCGGAGAAATTTCAATTCCCAGTTCGATGATATGCCTGTCCCGCTTCAAACGCCGAAGCAGGGTTCCATTACCGCTAGCCAGGTCGACAACCCGGGAGCGAGGCGTGATCCACTGCTCGATATGCGGATGTTCAGGCCTTTCGCTCTCCGCTTCGTCCCAAACGTATTCGCGATTATCGTGAGCATATCCTCTGCCGGACACTACGCCCAATCCTGTCATTTTATTCGCTCACCCCGCAATCGATCAGGCATTCCTTGGTGCTCTTGCTAAGCCCCCTCTTCAACCCGGTCTTTGCCTGCGCTCCGTGACCGCCATCCAAAGCACGAAGGTACTCCTCTAGAAAATCTTCAGCCACTCGCTGCCAGCTGTGCTTCTCAACCATTTTGGCCCGGCCTGCTCGTCCCAGTTCCTGACGAACCTGTTCGCTGCGCAGCTCCTCCAGCGACCGGGCAAGGTCCTCAGCACCGCCTTCGCGATAGAGCCGCCCATTGCCGATCACCCGCTCCGGGTCCCCGATGCGGTCGCTTGCGACAATGGGAATGCCACACGAGGCCGCATCCAGCATGGACAGCGACTCCTGTGTGGGCCATACCCCAATGTCGGCGGCGCGATAATACCGGGGAAGTTCGCGGTGGAGAACAAACGGGACCGCGACAGAGCCGGCATGTGAGCTGATCGCCTTTCCCTGCACCCCATCCCCGACAAACAAAGCCCGGTAGGGCAGCCCCTTCTTGACCAGAAGAGAAACCGCCTCTGCAAGAAGGAGTGGATTTTTTTGCTGGGAAAATCTACCGGTATAGATGCACAGGATATCTCCGGGCTCAATACCCAGATCGCTGCGCAGAAGCAGACGTTCCTTTCGGGTTTCATAATCATCCACGGGAAAGAAGTGCTGGGTATTGGAACCAAGAGAAACCGTGCGAATCTTTCGCCCCGGGACTCCATAGAAACGGCGGGCAACTTCGGCGCAGTCAGGAGAAATAGCAAAGCAGCGATCAGTTGCCAGACCGGCCAGCATGCCCGGCAGGGTCCTGGTGGCACGGTAGCTGAGCCTTTTAAAGCCGCCCTCGCTGTTGTCCTTGAGATATGGCTTTACGATTGACAGGTGTTGATGGCATTCCTTAAACAACTTGTATCCGACCGCGGGCCTCATTAACGACAATCTCAAGACACTGAAGGAAAAGCAGTCGAAACAGTGAACGATGTCCGGTTGCAGCGAGCGCACCAAGGCAGGAAGGCCAACCATATCGACATAACCAAGCCTTAACCGATGCGGAAGCCGGTGGAGAAGGTGCCCCGAAACTGTTTTATGACCGCAGGGCTGACGTGCGGGCCCGAGAAAGTCAGCATAAGTTTCATCATAGAGAGGCGAATTTCCGTAGACCTGAAGGTCCGATGAAATCAGGTGAACCTCGGGACCCAGAGTTGCCATCGCCTGCGGCACGCAGTTCTCCGAGTGCCCCATCCCCTCCGAGTAAAAATCCGCCACATAGACAACCCTCAAATTGTTTGTGCCCGTTGGTCGCGATGCCCTCCTCACAAATGATCTCCTTAGGTCAGGTCCAACACACATCTTAGTTATTTGAACCTGCCTCCGCTCCATCCAAACCAGTCATAAGCGTGATACCAATGGCATTCGTGCTAATGAGATAAACCATAATATATCGGTCTTTACGTGCTAACCTTGTTGCTAATTGCCATTACTCCTGCATATAGATACCAAAATTCATTGTTGTCATAGATAGCACCCGAAAACATAGCCCCTATGGTATACTGAACATATAATAGAGCGATCCAGTATCCATTGGCGTTATTTCTGATTAAGTATATCGATTTATATATTCCATATGCTATTATTGACATAAGTATCAGTCCACCACATATGCCGGTTGCCAAAAATCCTTCAATTATTATATTATGTGGATATCCGACTCCCGGTATTTCGACTGCCATTCCCTTAATAGGATTGTTATAGACCTCAGTTAATGCTTCTCTCCAAAGGTTGACACGATTTTCATCTGTAGCTTCATCAATACTTTCTAATGAAGACATTCTATTACTAAAGCTACCCCCCCTCTCCGCTACTGATTTAAATAATATAGGAATCAAAATAAAAGATAAGGTCATAAGAATAATGATTTTAATTCTATTTCCACGACTATGAATTAAGTTTATGAATACGAGTGGCATAACTATCACTAGGCATATGGTTGGACCTCTGGATCCAGTAAACAATAGGACTACAAGGCCAAGAAAAAAAGTGATAAGAGCGAACGTTCTTATCCAACTGCGCCGAAACTCTGGTGTGAAATACAGAACCAAACTCAAAATGCTCAGCGACACGCCATAGTGGCCAACCGAAATGGGGTTCGCCGTGGGGTTCCCCGCCAGGCGGAAGTTCTCTCCAAAAACTGAGGCTGTGCGAACCTCGGTCAGGCAAAGAACTGATAGGAGGGTTATAAGTGCATACAATAAAAGCATCGATCGACGGAGACAAAAAGAAGTCGGCGTAATAAAAAAAGCCAGTGATGGAATTAACGAAATACCGATACCATACAGTAGATAGAGCTCACGCTGACGAACCAAGAATATAGGATCGTAATAAGTGTCGCAAACTAGCCTTACCAGATAAAGCGACCAAAAGAGCATGAATAGACGGAGTCCCATACTGAATCGGAATAACTTATTTGATAACCCCATCAGCAAAAGCGTCATTCCGAGAAAAAGAACAAAAGCGCGAAACGGAACCGTCAGGTCACGCGAGTCCAGGCGCAACGCGTGCGGTAAGAAGGACAAGAGGCCAAAGCCGGCAAAACTTAAGGCGTAGAACGCAGGGAGGAAAAGCCTTTGGATAAGCCCGCTTGTCTTTCCCGCCACTTTGGGTGCGGATGAAATATACTTGATTGAGGGTGATATGGTATACATCATTTGGCTGTCCTTTATCGGATCAATTAGGGCATGGTGAGGGACAAAAGTCTTCTATATGTTGAGAACGTTATCATATAAGTCCATGATCCTGCGAGCATAAAGATCCGCAGAGAAAAAGTGTTCCACAACCATCCTAGCTAGTGCTCCCATTCGTTGCCTTTCCTCAGGATCTGCCAATAGCTCAGCGATCGCTGTAGTCAAGGCTCCGCTGTCTCTCTGGGGAACCAACCGTCCCGTCTCAGTATCCTGAATGATTTCCTCGGGTCCGCCCGAGAACGTGCTAACCACTGGTCGTTGCATGGCCATAGCTTCAAGAATCACCCGACCAAATGCCTCGGGACCACAAGCTGGAAGCACGGCAATGTCAACTGCAGCCCAAAGGTCAGCAATAGGTGATATGTAACCGAGCCACCGAAACCTTCCGGCTGCACAGATATCGGCACTTGATGCACCAAGTTCGCGCTCGTATGCACTATCGGAATGTGGATTCGGAACTTTGCCGGCATGGACAAACACCACATCAGAGCGCATCGCTGCGATCTCTTTTGCGGCCTTGATAAAATATCGCTGACCTTTCTGCTCAGATAAACGCGCTGCCATGCCTACGACCAGGCAATCTACGGGAAGCCCTAAGGCCCGACGAGCAGCAGTTTGTTTCATGGAGCCGTCCACAGGGTAGTCGCTCAAATCCAGGCCATCCCAAACTATCGTAGCCCGAGACAATAAATTGCAGGGAAGAGATCTCTCTCTGGCTGCAATTGAAACACTCGCAAAGTGATCCGCTCTTAGGACAAAAGGGGCAGTCCTTATTGTTAAGCCTATGTTGCGAATGTGTACGATCACTGGCGAACCAGTCAGGCATTTTAAAGCTATCGCAGGCCTCCCGGCAATATCGCTATTGGCGTGAATAATGGCAGGTTTTACCCGTCTGAGTACTGACCAGAGGGCGAGAGGAAGTCGCCCATATTGCCAGAGTCGCAGTAATGGACTGCCTCCTCCATAGGGGATAATAACTGTTTGTATTCCTCTTTGAGCTACCGCCTGCTCTGCATCACAGAGGCGGTTGAAGACTACAACGGCATTGTAGCGAGACGGATCCATGTGGTCCAGCAGTGCAAGGAGAGAGTGACCAGAAAGCATTGTAGGCACGTTGTTGTAATCAAGGATAAGCACTGTGCGTGGGGCCGGAATGCTAGGATTCATTTTGGTTTTGTTCATGACCATTTAAAGAAATACAGGTTCACCATAGACTCGAGAGATATTCTTTATTAACCTCTGTACCGTAAACTGCTCCGCCCTGCGCAGGGCGTTTTCTGCAAGCCGCTCGCGTAAATCATTGTCATCCGCCAAGCGCAACATTGCATCAGCTACCGCTTCAGGATTACCAGGCGGGACGAGAAGACTTTCGAGTTCATGACGGGCAAGTTCAGCCGTTCCTCCTGTATCGCTGGCAATAATTGGCAACCCGGCGCTCAACGCTTCCAATATCCACAGCCCACAGGGTTCGGGCGTGATCCGCTGTTGCAAAGCAACCCAGACAAGTGGGGCGAATTCTCTGAGATCACTAACATATCCCAATAAGGTGACGTGTTTCTCCAGATCATATTGTTTGATTTTTTTCCGCAATTCTCCGGCAAAAAGATTAGTAACTTCATCAAGCGGGCCGCCGGCAATCCACAAGTGGAATTCTTTTACCCTAGAGCCGAGAAGCCTCATAGCTTCAACAGCTACCAAGTGGCCTTTCTCGTGAGAGAGTGAACCGGCAATTAGGACATCGCGAACACCCAGGCGGCTAGAGTAATAAGAGGGCCACAAAGATGGTTTGTAACTATCAACTCCATTATAGACAACCCAGATCGGGCAACGAATCGGCCGCCAATAATCGGCTACCGCGTTACTGACAGCAACAATGCCATCAACCGCGTAACCTACCACAAAGCGTTGGATGTACGGCAGCATTCCAAACAAGCGACGAGGGTTCATAGTACTATGAAAATGAAATAGAACTTTTATATTTGGGTGGGGTCGCCGAAGCTGAACGAATTTAGCGATTATCGCAGTGAATACTTCATGGGTATGTAGTAAAGTTGGCGAATTTGGAATGACGCGCGCTAACTCGCCAGCGATACTCCACCATCGCCAAAGATCGAGCAGAATGCTGAAAATACCCAACAACGTTGATTTTTCAACACGCAACGAAGGCTTTCTGCGCCCAGTCCATAGCACCCTCTCGGGAGGCAGCGGTGCCGTCATTTTGCCTGGCGCCAAAGCCAAAAAGCGTATCCATGGCATGTTATCTCTAATTTGGCATAGTACCGTCGCAACTCCATATCCCTCATCACCAACGATAACGTGAAAGACTTGCTTAGGTTGCGATTTCACAATCCGACTACTACCTTGATGGATAATCGAAAAAGAACTATCTGCCCTCTCATCGCGTCAGAGTGCAAGCGGGAGTTATCACTCTTCACTTCTTGTTCGATGCTTAATCATACTCTAGTGAGGAGGATTGCTGTCAATTGCGAGTTCTTATGATAAAGGTTTGATACAGTGGCATGATCTGTTTTTATGGCCAATTGAGAAAGCCGCGAAAACACGGCCGTATAGATACCGTTAACCAAGAATGTAACAGGGCGAGCGATTGTAGTGGCCAAAGTATAATAGCCAAATACTCCTAATGACAATAACTTACTGAATAACCTTATCTAACTGTGATGAGACAACGATCATCAGCGAAAGAACGCTTAGTTCTGTGGCGAAATGTCTAATTTGAAGGAAAATCCCGCTGTCGAAATGTGATGAGGTTCCTGAATATGGTAAGCTGTTCCACAAGAATCGTGCAGTAGTGTAAACAACTATAATGCAATGTTCGGATAAAAGCGGATGGTTCGCCAATGATGACCGAGTTACCGCTGTTCG
>JADGQM010000013.1 GCA_017881795.1 Syntrophobacteraceae bacterium | reverse complement strand
CCCCACGGTGCACGGCGTCAGGAGCTGAACGGCATCGGGTAGACAGCTCCTGGTTTCACAAACGGCGTCAAACAGCACCCCCTCGGGCATGTGACTCAGGGCCAAGTCCACCATGAAGCCACCCATCATTAAACCCGGCGCGGCATAGCCGTGAAAAGACTTGACCGCACTCAAGTACTACTCGTAGGAATAGGGTCCTATATTCATCTCCAACGTTCTCCCAATTTCTGCGCGTTTTCGGAAACATACGGTATGATCGCTGCGACGTCACCGCAATTTGAAGAGCATATGCGGCTACGCATGGATGCCCAGAAATTCAAGAGTACGTGATTCCGACCAGTATTCACCGCAGCTGTTGAATGAGACAAAACCCACATGTCCACCGGCGTTGGGAGTTTCCAGGAAAAGGCAGGGATTGACCTGAGCCTCATGATAGGGATAACACGGGAGATCGAGAAATGGATCATCCAAGGCATTGACCAGCAGAGTCGGGACGACGATGTGAGTCAGGAAGGATTTGCTGCTCGCCCTTTCCCAGTAGTCCGAGGCACTCTTAAAACCATGAAGCGGCGCCGTATAACGCTCATCAAAGTCCTTGAAGGTGCGCATGAGATAGAATCCGCGGTCGGCTATTTCGCCTGGGAACCTTTGCATCTTCGCCCGGATCTTCTCGTGCAGCGTGCGCATGAAGCGCTTCATGTAAAGGGTATTTTCAGGACGGGCCATCTTCGAGGCACTGGCGGCCAGATCACACGGAACCGAGAACACCACGGCAGCGCGGACCTTTGGATTGAGCTGCATGGCCTGTTCCCCAAGATATTTCAGAATCACATTCCCGCCTAAGCTGAAGCCAATCAGCGCAGACGTTTTATAACAGCTTCTTTGGTGGACGCAGGTCAGCACGGTATGGAGATCCTCAGTATCACCACTATGGTAGAAGCGGGCTTTTTGATTGGGTTCGCCGCTGCAACCGCGAAAATTCCAGACCACGGCGTCCCACCCGCGACGGTTGAGAGCTCGGACCATCCCGAGAACGTAAGGACGGGTGGAATTGCCCTCTAAACCATGGGCAAGAATCGCAACCCGGCCGGCTCCGACAGGTGACCAATCAAGATCCAGAAAGTCTTCGTCCGGAGTGCTTATGCGCTGGCGGAGATAGCTGACACCCGTCACGTGACGAAAAAGGTTTGGATAGACGGTCTGGAGATGACCATTCTTGAAAAACAATGGAGGACGGTACGATGAAGGATGAATAATGGGCATAGCTCTCTCGGATTTCTAATTTACGAACCCTCATGACCTGCGGGTCACCGTGGAGCATAAGTAAAAGAGACCGGCGGAAAAATAACATGAATAATATGCTATATTCCAGAGCTGTATGGGAAGAAAACCGAGCGTAGCAAAACGGAGCCTTAGAGTGAGGTGTTAGATGGCAGAAATCAAGAGTACCCTGGAACTGGTTATGGAAAGGACCCGGAACCTGACACAGACCGAGGAAGAAAAACGAGAGCAGGCGGTTGCCGAGTTCAAGAAAAGCCTCAGCGGCCTGCTCCAGAAGCTTCTGGATGGGACGCTGACTCCTGACCGCTTCCGAGAAGATCTGCACCGCCTGCAGGAAAATGCTCAGGTGACCGACGGCGGAATCATCCTTGGGGAGATCTGTAAGCGCCTGGATTTTGAAGGGGACAACACATGGGCGATGAATTTGCTCAGAGAGGCTTTCGACGTTAGTCCTCAAGGGCTCGCGGCCGTTTTTGCCGAATACCAGGAAGCTGTCCATGACTTGGCCAGGAATAAAAGCGATGAGATCAAAAAGGATCTTTCTGAAAAACGAGGAATCTGCGGCCCTGCCGTCGTCCCGAATGTCGTAGCAGATCCGAACTGGGCTGGGGCAAAACAGGCCATCCACGACCGATTTGCGTCAATATTGGCCCAGGAAATCAATAAGCTGAAAGCGGCCTGGGCATCCTGAGAGTGAGTCAAATTCGGTCATGGCAAGGCAAGGGGCTGATACGCTGTGGAAGCGCGACTTCACCTCTGATCCATTGGCAACGAGATGTCTCGAACAGGGTTGGGTCAATTCTGATCCAAAAGGCTGGCCCGTGACCGGATACGCTGTAATCTCAAGACAATGCTTCCTCGTCGCTGCTGTTTAAAATTGGTTTCGAACTCGGCAACGTACAACAAAGCAATGCAAGCCAACGAGTCCGCAAGCCATTCACTCAGGTTCAGCTGTATGGATTCAAATGCATGGCATTTCCGGCATGAGAAGCTACGCCACTTTTTCATTATCGCTGTATCGAGACAGCCTGGATAGCTGACGCACAGGACTCGCCTTTCCACCTCTGAGGGACTCCTTGCCACCCTGGATGTTATTGGATTTGCGCAATTTGGCATCCTGTAAAATCCTTTCGTCAACGGACATGATCCGGTTGAGCGCCTATTCTGAAACAACTATCCGGTAATGGTTTTGGCCCTTTATGTTGAGCAAGTTCCAGAATGACTCTCTGATCCACCGTTTCACGCCCACCGCAAACAGTGACTTTGGCACTCTCTCATGTGTGGCTATACACAGATCGCCACGTGGTCGTCACAAGACACAGAGAATTCTTTTGCTGACTTGCTCAGGCAGGTTGGAAACAGGCGTCGTAACTTTCTGATTTATGGATATGATTCAACTTCCGGGCAGGCGCCATCTGTTTTGACCACCAACAAAAAAAGCCGAGTCCCCGGACTCGGCTGGGCGAATTGCATATCGCTTCAATCAAAGAATGTCATTCATCCCCATAAACCACAATTTGGGTTACGAGATAAGCGCCGCTGGCAAGGCTCTTGCCAAGGACCCTCAGGTAATGGACTCCGGCCTTGATATCATCGAGATCAAGGGCAGACACTCCTGGCTCCGAGCCTTCGGTTTTGACTTTGACCTTTTCACTGATGACAAACAGCGCTGACTCCCCAATGCTCCCACTCAGAACGCGATTCGCTCTTTCGACATCCAGCGTCAGAGTCATTTCCGTAGGATCAATTTGCGTTACTTTGCCAACAGCTGTGAAGTTTACGCTCCTGTGTTCCTGCTGCCGATCCCCTTCCTCCAGATAAACCACGATGTGGGTGATCAGAAGAGTGCCGTCGGCAAACTTCTTGCCAAAGACCCTTATGTAATCACCTTCGGCCTTGATATCATCGAGCCCCAGGTCAAAAACTTCCGGTCCCGAGCCTTCGGTTTTGACTTTGACCTTTTCACTGATGACGAACGGCGCCGACTCCCCAATGCGCCCTCTCAGAACACGATTGGCTTGTTCGATAGCCAGCGTCAGAGTCAATTCCGTATAATCAATTTGCGCCACTTTACCAGCAGCAGTGAAGGTGACGCTCTTATTTTTCGGTTGCTGTTGTCTTTCGGTAAATGGCTTGGAAACCTCACCCCGTTGACCATCGCCAGGGCCACTCGAACCGCCACTGCCCGGCCCAGCCTCACTTCTGCCATGGCCACCACCTGAGGCGGCCTGCTCTCTGCCACGGCCACCGGTCCCGCCACCACCCGGACCCGCCTCAACTCTGCCGTTGCCACCACCGGACCCGCCGCCACCTGGACCAGCCTCAACTCTGCCATTGCCACCGCCGGACCCGCCACTTGGGGCAGCCCGTTCTTCACCGCCACCCGAACCGTTTCCGCTCGAACCGGCCTGCTCTCCAGCACGGCCAACGCCTGACCTACCGCCGCTTGGGCGAGCTTGCTCTCCGCCACGGCCAAGAGCTTCGCGAGGACCCCCGCCGGTTGCACCAACACTATCCCTCTTTTCCGGCTCCCCCAAACCTCGGCCGCCAGCGCCCACCTGAGGGCCTTGGCGGCCCAAGTCCAGAGCACTGATTCCAAGCTGCAAAGAAAAATCACTTTCCGACTCCCGGTTCTCGATCACCTTCAGGGCGATTGTGGCAATTTGATCATCCCGAACCCCTTTCTCTCTGGCCAGCGCGATAATACGCGAAAAATTTTTCTGTTCGGCGGTGAAGAAACCTTGCTTCACCCCGGTGTCAACAAGCTGCTCGGAGAGCTTTGGATCGAACCGGATCTGTTTGAGTGACGCCAGCACTTCCGCTCCTCTGGTCACGAGAGGCAAGGACGCATGGGGGAATTCGGCCACAAGTTGATCCAAATCCTTTCGCGAAACACCGCAATAAAGAGTTTCAGTGAGTCGGACAAGATATTCGGGAGAAACGGGTTCAAGCTTGCCATGGCGTTGCATGAACTGATCGATCAGCGATCGCGTGAACCGGTAGTCTTCGACCTTCTTTTTGAGGACCTGCTCGATTCGGGCCGCGGAGACCCCTTTCGACATTCCTTCTTCGATCTTGCTCAAAAAAGGCTGCAAGGGGAGGTTTTCCCGCTGGCACTGGGTGACAATGGCCAGCAAATTCCCCATCGCCGATGGTTCGACCTGCTTTTCATACCCGAGCGCAAGCAGCCGGTTAAGCGTCGTTTCAGAGACTCCGGCATCTCTTGCTTCCTTCAAAGCAGTTCCGAGGTTGTCACCCTTCTGTTGGGCCTGAACAGCAATCCCAGGTCCCGCCAGGCTAAGAAGCAGGAGCAAATAAAAAAGCGCTTTCTTAAATCGCCTTATCATGGTGATTTCCTACAATCAGAACGCCATTTTGATTTCCAAACCCATCATCTTCGTAAAACTCTGCCTGCGGGTCCGGAATAATTGTGTGGCCATCGAGGACGAACGCATATTCGTAATGACCCGCCGGCAACTGGAGCACCAGGGTCCAGGCACCCTTCGTCTCGTCTCTTTTCATCTCGTAACCATTTTCATCCCAGGCGTTGAAAGTGCCCACTACGGAGACGGAGCGGGCTTCCGGCATGGTGAGCATCAGCGTGATTGGCGCCCCGCCCTGAGGCCCTCCCTGGACTGCTTGACGAGGTCCGCTCTTCGGCAAATAGAGAGCGCTGACGAAGGAGAGCAGGATAAGGACCGAAGCCACGCAGGCAACCTGAAGAGGAGTCAGCGTAAAGGATCGTGGCGATCTGGCCCAGCGAAGTACTCGATATCGCCAAGGGAATTGCCTTGGTCTGATCGCGTCCAACACCGCAGATACTAGCGTCTCAGGAGGATCGAGATAGGGCATTTGCCGAATCTGCCTGGTGATGTGCAACAATGCCTCCGATTCCCCTTCCGACTCTAACTCAGCATGTTGAAGAAGAGGCGTTCTGCTTTCCATCGTCATTCAACTCCAGAATTTCTCGTAATTTCTTAAGCCCTCTGTAGACTCTCATTTTGGCGCCGCTTAGTGAGATTGAGAGAGCGCTGGCAATGTCTTCCATCGGCAGCTCTTCGCGGTAGCGCAAAATCACCGCTTCCCGGTATTCCCATGGGAGTGCGAGGAGCGCACCTTGAAGCCGTTGACAATCCAGCCGTCCGCATATCTTGTCTTCCTCTTGGGCTGCATAGTGTGAATCGGAGTGCAGGTCGCAGTCCTCAATGGCAGTAGTTCTGTTGGTCTTGCTTTTGCGCAGAAAGTTTCGGGTATGGTTCAGAGCAATCGTATACAGCCACGGGAAAAATTTTTTTCCTTCTCGAAAACGGTACAGCTGTTCGTAAGCCTTAAGGAATGCGTCCTGGGTAAGGTCGGCGGCATCGGCCCTGCAACCCGTCATTCGGTAGGCCAGATTGAAAATTGGCTGTTGATAGCGATTTACCAGCATTACGTAAGCGTCCGCGTCACCATCCAGGATGGCTGAAATTACTTGCTGTTCCTCTAATTGGTCCATATGAGGATTATTTTCCTGCGACCGACCAAAGCCGTCTCCTCAGCATATACAGATCAACAAGGGAAGAGGTCACCTATCATTCGACAATCAGGACAGAATTTTTTATTCCAAAGCCGTCATCCTCAGAAAGCACGGCTCCCGGATCGTCTCGCCAGCGGCAACCGTCAATGACAAACGCATACTGGTAACGACCCGATGGCAATGCAACACGAACGGACCAGCCATCATCGGATCGGCTCAGGCAGTCCGATTGGTGCGACCAACTATTGAAGCTGCCCGAAACACAAACTGTAGTGGCTTCATTGTCAATGTAGACAAACCTGACAGTGATTTTTGGAGCCTCTTCTTGGTGCTGCCCCAACTGCAATCCTGGAGTACCGCGGCAGGCAAGGAACAGTCCAAACAAAATGAACGGCGTCAGCAGTTTGAAACGAGTATTTCCTCTCATTCTTCTGCTCTTTACGGTTTAAATATAAGCAAACCAAAACTGTTCCACCCTCTGGAAATTCGTCCGCACCTCCGATGCATCCAGGATGATATCGCCGTGCCCCGGAAGCAGCCGCTCAACGTTTAGGTCCGCGAGTCTTTTGATGCTTCTTTTCAGGGTGCTTCCATCACCACCAGGAAGGTCAGGGCGCCCGAGCCCCTCCTTGAAGATCACATCGCCGGTAAAGAGCGCCTTCTGCTCCGGCCAGTATAGGGAAATGGATCCTGGAGAATGTCCCGGAGTATGGATGACCTGGAATTCGAGCCCCTTTACAGCAAAGTTCCCCTCCTTCAGGAAAAAGGCGGGAACATAGGAGTCAATATCAAGCGAAGCCCCGAGAACCATTCCCATCTCTTTAATGAGATTCCAATCCTCTTCGTGAACACCAAATAAGGCTCGATGGTGCTCAAACAGCTTCACCGCCTCAACATGATCCGGGTGACAATGGGTGGCGATGACCACATCGATGTCCTCGATCCCCAGCCCCAGCCGCCCGAGACCGGCCTCGACATGGCCGAACAGGTGCGTATGTCCCGGGTCAATGAGCACGCGGGCAGGACCGTCAATGAGGTAAGTATTGCAGTTATTGGCCGACATCGAGCTCCACAGAAAGCCTTGGAGGTTTTCCAGAATCTTCATGCGCATCCTTCCTGGCGTTGCACGTCTACTCTCCGATGATTTTCACGAGCACCCGTTTTTTCCTGCGCCCGTCGAATTCACCATAGAAGATTTGTTCCCAGGGGCCAAGATCCAACTTGCCGCCGGTTACCGCGACGACCACCTCACGCCCCATGATTTGTCGTTTCATATGAGCATCAGCATTGTCTTCGCCAACATTATGCCGGTATTGGGTAACCGGTCCATGAGGCGCCAGCTTTTCCAGCCAGATTTCGTAATCATGATGGAGGCCGGATTCGTCATCATTGATGAATACCGAGGCCGTGATGTGCATGGCATTGCAGAGCACCATACCTTCCTGAATACCACTTTCGCGGAGGCCTGCTTCAACTTGCGGTGTGATATTGATAAAAGCCCTGCGCGTGGGAACAGTGAACCAGAGTTCCTTGCGATAAGATTTCATAAAAGCATTCCTTTTCCCGCCAGTCTCCCTTTCGGCCTCAACAGCCGCCAGCCAAGAGCCAAGAGCTAAGAGCTAAGAGCCTCCACGCCTGGCCATGAAGCACGAATAATCGTTCCCTCACCGATGACCGACTCGATGCCGAAGGCGCCCCCGGCGAGTTCCGCTCGCTCCTTCATCCCGGCGATTCCCAGGCCTTTCTCGTGACTGCTTTTTGCCAGTGCCGAAGGGAGGTCAAATCCGCTTCCATTGTCTTCAACCTCCAGGTGAATGAGACCATCTATGCTCTCAAGAGAGAGACTGACCAACTCCGCTCTGCTATGCCTGGCGATATTGTTAAAGGCTTCCTGCACGATCCGGAAGATGACGATTTTTAGCGGCTCAGGGATCTCCTCCTCGTCAATGTCAATCTGCTGTTCGATGCAGATGCTTGCATAGGTCTTTTGAAATTCCCTGCAAAACCAGCCTATGGTGGCAATGATCCCAAGATCATCCAGCATGGACGGTCGCAGTCCGGTATAAATCCTGCGTGCTTCTTCCATTGCATCCTGAACCACGGGAATGATCAGCTCAAGGGAATGGACCCTCCTTCCGCTCTGATCGCTGTTCATCTCACCCATAACGTTTTCCACCTTGAACTTGATGGCCGCCAGAGATTGCCCGATGCTGTCGTGCAGCTCTCTGGCAATCCTTCTTCGTTCTTCTTCCTGAGTAGTCAACAACTGGGAAGACATGAACCGAAGTTTTCTTTCGGATTCCAGCAAAGCACCCTCGGTTTGCTTGCGTTCGTTGATTTCCTGCTGGAGGAGTTCATTGGCCTGTGCCAGCTCGGCGGTTCGCTCTCGGACCAACTCTTCAAGGTGTTCGCGGTATTTTCGGAGCTCCTCCTCGGCCAGTTTATGTTCCGTAATATCGCGGGCTGCCGCAAAGATCCCCAGCACTTTTCCTGATTCATCCTCGTAGAGCGAAGCATTGTAAAGGACGGAGGTAATGCGGCCGCCTCGATGAGAAATCTGCAATTCGTAATCACGAACAGAGCCTTCCTTAAAGACCTTCTGGTACCCTTCTTTAGCCTTTTTCGGATCGGTAAAGTAGTCGCAAAAATCGGTCCCAATGAGTTGCTCCCTCGAATATCCAGTCACTTCTTCCGTAGCGGCGTTGACATCGCTGATCTTGCCGTCGGCATCGATGGTAACCAGGGGATCGAGACTGGCCTCGATTAAACTCCTATTATAGGCGTTGGCCAGCCGCAATGCTCGTTCCGCCCGCCGGCGCTCAGTCAGTTCCTGGGACAATTCGTCGGTTCGCCGGTGCACCAGCGTTCTAAGAGAGCGATTCCAGACGAGCATACCAACGAGACCCAGGGCCGCCACCCCAAGGACCGACAATAGACTGATCCAGAATTTCCTGCTTGCGAGCAGGTTCTCCTGTTCCAGACGAACCCATTTATTGAAAATAGTCTCCCTCTCGTCCGGACTGATCTCGCTCAAGGCTTTTTCCAGAATCCCTGCGAGCTCCGGCCAATCCTTTCGGCACCCGAAGGCGAGCCGGTACATATAGCCCGCATTGCCTGCCAGACGCAAGTTAGTGATCCCCTGCTTCTCAATGAAGAAGGTGGCCGCACCCAGATTCGCCACCAGGGCGTCCACCATGCCGAAGGAAACCTTTCGCAGTCCGGTTTCCACCGTCGGCACCACGTCAAGGTTCAGATGCGGATAATTATTGACCACATAATCGTGATCGGCATAACCGGAAACGATGGCCACCCGCATGCCGGCAAGCTTTTTCAGGGTGAGGGGTTCGGTCACGCTTTTCCTGACAATGATGACCGACGGGAACTCGACAAAGGGACTGCTGAAAAGCATGTATTCGGAGCGCTGAGGGGTTTCGGCCGCGGCCCCGAACAGGTCTATTTCTCTCTTCTTGGCCTTCTCAATGGCCTCATCCCAGTCACGGAGGCGGACAACCTTGAAGCGCACCCCAAGCTTCCTCTCGACAAGATGCACATAATCCGCTGCAATCCCACGATAATGGCCGTTTTCATCGAAGTATTCGATCGGGGGATAATCGGGGTCAGGGGCAATGGTGATTTCGGGATGGGCAGACAGCCATACCCTTTCCGCCTCGGTCAAGAAAGGTTTCTTCGCGGTCCCCGAGTCAGCGGCAACAGCGACCAACATGAATGAACAGCAGGCCACCGCCAAAAATCGGGCAAAAAGATCTAGCATCCTCGAGGCTCCCGCAATCGTCTTGCCCATGCTCAAACCCATTATTTTTTTTCTTTGTAACAATCAGTGCTCAAGAGGAGAAAGGGAAAATGATGCGGAAAGTGGTGCCGGCGCCTGCTTCGGTGTCCATTTCGATGTAGGCGCCATGCTTTTCCAGGATTTGCCTGGAGATGCTCAAACCCAATCCCGTTCCTTCCGATTTTCTCGTAAAGAAAGGATCAAAGATGCGATCCCTGTCTTCTTCCAGAATCCCATCACCGGTGTCCGTAACCAGCAGCACCACCGCTGACGGCTCTTCCTGATACATCGTCCTGATGGCAAGTGTGCCCCCGTCGGGCATGGCTTCAATGGCATTGATCATCAAATTCATGATCACCTGGCTGATTTGATTATAATCAACGACCAGCATGGGGATATTTTCCCCAAGATCAAGCAAGACCTCCATATTGGCCTTTCGCAAATGGGCCTTTGCCAGGTCATAACAGTTGCCGACTATGTCATTCAGGTGATAGGGCAGGAACTGAGGATCACGGGGTTTGGCGAAGTTTAGCACCTGATGGACAATGCCATCGATTTTTTTTATTTGCTGCAAGACATCGTCGAACATTTGTCGCTGCGCAGGGTCAAGGGATAACTCTCGCTGCAGCATTTGGGTATTGAAGTTAATGGTTGCCAGGGGATTACGTATTTCATGAGCAATCCCGGCAGCAAGAGTCCCCAGCGCTTTCAGCCTTTCGGTCTGATGCAATCGGTGTTCTAATTTTCTTTCTTCGGTGACATCTTTTTCATAGTAGACCACGCGTTCCACATCCCCATCGGCATTGAGGACAGGGAAGGCGTAATAGTGATAATACCCGCCCCATCGCGGATGGGGGCCTTCCCTTTGCACCGGCTGTGCCCCCCAGAGGCACGCCCAAATCGGGCATTCCGGGGGCGGCTGGTCCTGTCCATAGAGGACCCTCGTATACTTTTTGCCGATGAGGCTCCTCGCGCTCCCATAAACCATTTCGCTGGTTCGATTGATGCGGAAAATGCGCAGCTGATTGTCCACCAGGAAGATGCTGTGTTGAATGGCATCGAAGCTGATTTCGAGCTCGCTCTTGGCCCGTTCGATGGATTCGAAGAGTTGCGCATTTTCGATCGCCACCCCAAGCTGATTGCCAATGGCGGTGAGGAACTCGCTTCTTTCCGGACGAACCTGGAGATGCCCTTCGTTAGTCACATAGAGCAGCCCCAACACTTTGTTCTGGTTTTTGAGGGGGATACAGATGACCTCATTAACCCCTGCATCGTACATTCGCTCGCGCAGTTGGGCAAAAAAGAGCTTGTTGACGGGGACCCAGTGGACCATTTTGTGATAGCCAAAGCGGCTCATGACCTCCGGAGCCACGGTTATGGCCTGGATGGCATTTACCAGGGAGGAGGCAAATCCGTAATGAGCAGCCAGTTCGAGCAGCCACTGATCCTCGGCAATGTCTTTGACCAGATAGATCGCCCCCATCTTCAGCCTGAGGGTGCTCAGAATTGCGACCAGAGCCCGTTGCAAAACATCTTCCAAGCGCGGTGAGCTCTGCAGTGCGGAGGAGATCTGAAAAAGGATTTGGAGCTCGTGATGCTGCTGCAGGTATTCTTCAGGGGAGTGGATCGGGCTGGATATTTCTTCTGCTACTGATGATTCCATCAACCTCTTGGACTCTCTGTCATGGAATTCGGAGGTCAGAGGTCGGTAATCAGAAATGGAAAACTGTTTCTCCGATTGCTGATCTCTGCGACGAAAAGCTCTGGTGGGCAGCCTGCCCACCCTACATCTGTCGTCTGACCTCCGACCTCCGTTCACTGACCTCCGTTTAGCGAATTCCCCCTATTTTGTCCGTGCCTTAATGGCTTCCCATTGCGAGTAAGTCACCTTCGCGACGCGGATGGACGCCGCATCAACCATTTTACCATCGATGGCAAGCGAGCCACAGCCTTCTTTCTGGGCTTCCTGATAGGCATTCAGGATTCTCTCAGAACGTTCCACGTCTTCTGGAGGGGGCGTATACATTTCATTAATGATTCCAATCTGGTCAGGATGGATGACCCATTTCCCGTCGTAGCCAAGAGCGGCGCTCAAGATGCACGACCGCCGCAATCCGTCCGGGTTCTTGTAGTCCCCGTACGGTGCATCGATCGCCGCCAGACCTGCCGCTTTGGCGGCCATCGCCATGTGGCTCAGAGGGAAATGCCAGCGATGACCGGGATAGAAATCTTCAACATCCCCGTGACCACTGATTCCCTTACTCATCATGGTGAGGGAGGCGTTGTAGTCGGCTACGCCAAAAACCAAAGTTTCCAAGCGCGGAGAGCTCAAGGCAATCTCTCCCGCTCTGAGCATCCCCTCGGCGGTTTCAATGGAGGCTTCCAAACCAATCGGCGTCTGAAATCCCATGCGCATTTCAATCTGGGTCAAGAGATAATCGATGGCCTTGATTTCGGCGGCATCATTGACCTTCGGCACCACGATCACATCGATATTGTCCCCGGCGGCTTCCACAATATCGATGATATCACGATAGGCAAAAGGGGTATCCATACCGTTGATGCGATAACACCGCACTTTGCCGCTCCAGTCCTGCTCTTTGAAAGCGGCAATCACGCGCTTGCGCGCCTCTTCTTTTTCCTGAACGGGGACACTATCCTCGAGGTCGAGCATGAGGACGTCAGTTGAAAGGTTAAAGGCTTTCTGGACCATCTTCTCGCGATTGGCGGGTACGGAGAGGGTTGAGCGACGCAGACGAATGGGCTTTTCCACTTTAGTCTCCTTGCGTGAAAGACAGTGATCAGTGGTCAGTGATCAGTTAATTGAAACCTTATAAATGAACGTCATTCTGGAGTTCAACCTACCGCTCCGACCTTTTCTCCTTAATGGCAGCCTGAGCGGCCGCCAGCGTGGCCACCGGGATGCGATAGGGAGAACAGCTCACATAGTCCAGACCGATGCGGTGGCAGAACTCCACCGATGACGGCTCACCACCGTGCTCCCCGCAGATGCCGATCTTCATATCCGGGTTCACCCCACGGCCTTTCTTCACGGCGATTTCCATGAGATAGCCCACACCGCCCTGATCCAACCGATTAAAAGGATCGTGGTCCCAGACTTTGTGAGTCAAATAGGGGGGCAGAAACTTCCCCGCATCGTCCCGGCTGATGCCATATACCATCTGCGTGAGATCGTTGGTGCCAAAGGAGAAGAACTCGGCGACCTCGGCAATTTCGTCTGCGGTCAGCGCCCCTCTCGGCACTTCGATCATGGTTCCCACCCGGTATTCCACCTGGACCCCGCATGCCTCCATGACTTCCTTCGCCACCTGGTCAACAAGCCGCTTTTGGTTTTTCAGTTCATTCACATGGCCCACAAGAGGAATCATGATTTCAGGGTGAACATCGATCCCTTCCTGTTCCACTTCGCAGGCAGCCTCCAGGATGGCGCGCGCCTGCATCGCCGTGATTTCAGGATAGACGATACCCAGCCGGCAACCGCGATGCCCGAGCATCGGATTGGCTTCGTGCAGACTCACCACTTTGGCCTCAAGTTGTTCGTATGTCACTCCCATCTGGTGAGACAGCTTTTGGATATCTTTTTCATCGTGCGGCAAGAATTCATGGAGCGGCGGATCCAGTGTACGGATGGTTACCGGCTTGCCCCTCATGACCTTGAAAAGTGCTTTGAAATCTTCCTTTTGCATGGGTAGAAGTTTAGCCAGCGCTCGCTCCCGTCCCTCGTGGTTCTCCGCCAGGATCATTTCCCGAACCGCATCGATCCGATTGCCCTCAAAGAACATGTGCTCGGTCCGCGTCAGCCCGATCCCTTCCGCACCGAAAGCAATGGCTTCTTCGGCCTGGTTGGCCTGGTCCGCGTTGGTCCAAATCTCCAGGCGACGGAATTCATCCGCCCAGCCGAGCAACGCAACATAGTCTTGATAAACCTGAGATCGCTGCGGCGCCAGACTCTTGTCAATAAGGACCCGGAGGATCTCTGACGGGCGTGTCGGGATCTGCCCGGCAAAGACTTCTCCTGCCGTGCCGTCCAATGACAGGTATTGGCCTTCACGAATAACCCGATCACCGATCGTCATGCGGCGGCCGGGGTAATCGATTTCAAGGTCCCCGCAACCCACGATACATACTTTTCCCATCTGGCGGGCCACCAGTGCGGCATGCGAAGTCATCCCACCGCGGGCGGTAAGAATTCCCCGCGAAGCGTGCATGCCCCGAATATCCTCGGGCGAGGTTTCCAGGCGAACGAGAATGACGATCTCTCCTTTCCTCACCCATTCCTCGGCATCGGCCGCATTAAAGACCACTCGCCCCGTTGCCGCACCAGGTCCCGCCGCCAGGCCCCGCGCCAGAATCCCGCCGTCTCTTTCCGCTTCCTGCTTAGCTTTGGGATCAAAGGTTGGGCGTAGAAGCTGATCCATATGATCGGGATCAACGCGCAGCAGGGCTTCCTCCTTGCTGATAATCCCTTGCCTCACCATATCCACAGCGATTTTGAAAGAGGCGAATCCGGTGCGCTTTCCGGACCGGGTCTGAAGCATCCAGAGCTTCCCTCTTTCAATGGTGAATTCAATGTCCTGCATGTCGCGATAATGGCCATCAAGGCCGCTGCGAATACCCTCCAGCTGATTATAGATTTCGGGCATTGATTCTTGAAGGGAAAGACCGTTCAGGTCGCCCTTCTGATGATTGTTTATGGGAAGAGGCGTGCGGATTCCAGCCACAACATCCTCTCCCTGGGCATTGATCAGATACTCGCCGTAGAAAATATTTTCCCCCGTCGCCGGATTGCGGGTAAAGGCAACGCCCGTGCCGCAATCGTCGCCCATGTTCCCGAAAACCATGGCCTGCACATTAACCGCCGTGCCCATAATTCCGGTGATGTTGTTCAACTCCCGGTAAGCAATGGCTCGAGGATTCTCCCATGAGCCGAACACTGCCGTTATGGCGCCCCAGAGCTGATCCATGGGGTCCTGGCGAAATTCAAGCTTCTTGCGTTCCCTGATAAGGCCCTTGTAGCGCTCCACCAAGTCTCTCAGGTCAGACGCGCTGAGCTGATTGTCGAATTCCACGCCCCGCTTCTTTTTCATTTCCTCCATGATTTCATCGAAAGGATCTTGCTCATCCTTGATCTCCGGTTTGAGTCCCAGGACCACATCGCCGTACATGCTTATAAACCGCCGATAGCAGTCGTAGGCAAAGCGTTCATCCCCCGTCTGGTCGACCACGCCTGAAACCGTGTTGTCATTCAGGCCGAGATTCAACACCGTGTCCATCATGCCAGGCATGCTGATCGCAGCCCCTGAACGCACCGACACGAGCAACGGATTTTCGGGGTCGCCGAACTTGCGCCCCATGATCTCTTCAAGCCGGTGCAGTGCTTCCTCGACCTGCCCTTTCAATTCCGGGGGATATTCTCCGTTGTGTTCGTAATAATACGAGCAGATATCAGTGGTTATCGTAAAACCTGGAGGGACCGGAAGACCCAGATTTGCCATTTCTGCCAGGTTCGCTCCCTTGCCTCCGAGCAACGCTTTCATTTGAGCATTACCATCGGCGTTTCCGCCTCCAAAGAAGTAGACATATTTCGGCGTCATAATCTGATCTCCCCTCTTCTCAAGATGAGCACTCACCAATCATGCGAATTGACATCCAGGCAGGTTGTGAAAAACATTACTATCAGAAATTTTATAATAGCAGCTAGTGTGCTTCACAGCAATATACTATTATGCCCTCAAGCTGTCGCTTGCGACGCCGTATTAAACTCTTTCAACGCCTTGATTTACGGGACAAACCATCCCTGCAATGGGCGGGAATGAAACCCCTTTTTTGTTGATTCAGGAAAGCGGATGATCCCGCGGTCTGCCTGCGAGGAATCAACTGCCAAGCAGGGCTTGCCCATGAATTACATCCACCAACCAGCACGGACAAGCCCGGCGTGGCGCGATTAGCCCGCGCCATCCTTGATGCAACAGTATTGGGGGATGAGGGAGGGGGGACTCCTACACTTCCAGCCATGAATCGGAATAAAGCGTACTACCAAGGATAACCTTAGCCGTTTTCACATAGCCAATTTCTTCTTTTGATAACGAAGCCATATCGATGGGCTCACCATCTTCCACTTTATGAACCAGGGCTTCGAGGTCAGGCCGTTTCCCCCGGGCAATGTCATGGAGTGGGGTGTCGAAGGTGTCGACGATAGCAGAAAAGAGGCCATGACGTTTCCAAATCATGAGCATCACCTGGTTGAGAATGGGCCGCAAATGCTCTGGTGGTCCATTGGACACATTCGAAAGCCCGATCGTACTCCGGCACCCGGGTGCAATATCCTGGAACATCTTCATGAATTCCAGAACACTCATGATTTGCCCTTGCTGCACATTTACCGGAGTCTGGATGGGATCGATGAGGATCCGTTCCGGATCGATGCCATATTCACCGGTCGCCTTAAAAACCAAATCGGCACAAAGCGCCCCGCGTTCATTCTCATCCCGAGGCATCCCTTCCGGCCCCCAAAGCAGCCCCACAAAATCCGCATCGTACTCGGCGGCCAGGGGGAGCAGGGCCTCCATTCGCTCAGGGCGCACCATGATTGAATTGATCAGCGGCCGCCCTTTCTTGTGCACCTTGAGGCCGGCTTCGATTGCTTTGATATTGGATGTATCAAGGGCGAGCGGCAAATCCACGACTTCGTGCACCACCGGCACCAGCCAGCTCATCAGCTCCACGCCAGTCTTACCCGCCGGGCCGATGTTGAGGTCAATCCAGTCCATCCCGGCTTCCGCTTCCTGGATGGCCAGTTCCTGCAGGGTCTTTGCATCTCGCTCTTTCAAGGCCTTGCCATATTTTGTGCTCATAATGTTTAAATTTTCACCAATGAGCTTCATGCTACCTTCCTCTCTCCCTTTCGCGGTTGCAGACAGGTTGCTGAAAAATTCTTTTCGAGCGCCATTCTTGTCATTCCCGCACAAGCAGGAGCGCCGCGCCTCGGGGGCCTTTAGGGCTCCCCATTACGCGGGAATGACCGAGTTTGACGGTTTTTCAACAGCCTTATTGGGCCTTCCAAACCTTAAGAAACTTGGGTATCTGGCTCGCTTCCCTGGGACCGACCGTCACCGTCCAGCCACCGAGCTCTTCCTCAAGCTCCCCGCTAATCCCGGCCGCATAGCCCGGAATGACAATGGTCTTGTGTTTGACCTTGTCTTTGATACCGCATTTGTTGATAAAACTCCCTACCGATTCACCGGAGAATTTGCCGGCGGCCCAGGCCGTCATAACCGACAATCCCTCGGTGTCTTGAACGCAAAGCCATGACGGTACACGACTGGACTCAATTTCCCCTGAAACAATAAAATAGGTGAGAGAGAAGTTGCAGGTGACCATCACCGGAGAGTTTTCATCCGGATTATTGATGGGATAGATTCCCTGCTCAGCGGTCATCGGCCGCTGGGGATCGGTGTAAATATTGAGCCGCTCCAAAAAAAGCGGGAAGAGCGAGTGTGGCTGAAAATCGCTCATCGCGATCACCGCTCCATATTTAGCAATAAAAGTCGCAGCCACGAGGGTCTCAGCCATCAAATTGTCCGCCATCTCATTGGCCATGATGATGGTGGGGAAACCCAGGGGGCGAAATTTGTCCTTGAGCGCCGCTCTGCGGATAAGCACCTGTTCCTCGAACACCTTTTTCAACTCGCGGCTGCCGGTGTCGATTACCAGGTCTTTGAGTCCCATCGCGGTGAGCTTTTCGGTGAGCGCAATCACGCTTTCAAGGCTGCCGTCACCCTTGACTGCAAGGGGACAGGCGACCTCCTTGGCAAGCTCCCCAAGGGCATCGGCAGTGGCCGCAGTCGCCGCGTACAGCAGCGGCTTCTTATCCTTCAATGCGGAAGCAGCATCTTTCAATACGTCCACCTTGTCCGACATTAACACGAGACTCGCGCCGGTCCCGTCAGAGACTTTCCTGGCGAGCGCCGTGAACTTGGCGGCATCTCCCGAAGTGTCCTGGACGACAAACATCTCAGCCCGAAGCTTCAAACCCACGCGGTCATACTGGCAGGCTTTAAAGCGGTCCATTTTCCCGCCAACGGAACCCTCGTCTTCATCCGTGCTGACTACGGCCGCCAATCCAGGGGGATTGACAAAGGTTTTTTCATGGCGGAAAAGGACGGTCTCACCGCCCACCTTAACCGCGTAATCACCTACTCCGATGGTCAAGGGTCGAATCGGCGGCGCGGATTCCGAGGCAAGTTTTTCTTTGGCCTCCTCGGAGACGTAGGGACACTTTTCCAACTCGGCCTTGCCTCCTGCCAGATTCATGGCAAAGGCCAGGCAGGTTGGGACCCCGCATTCACCGCAGTTGGTCTTGGGAAGCAACTTAAAAATCTGAATACCCGTCAAGCCCATAGGTCTTTCTCCTTATCCCAAAATCGATTCCATGGTCAAAGCCGGATGGCCTACCTGTTCGAGGAAGGCATAGATCTCGTCCTCGGTAACTCCCTGTTCTTCGGTGGCAATCATGTCGATCAAGTTGGGCATCCCGATCTCTTCCCCGCGCTTGAGCAGACGTTCCCGAAGTTCCTCTTTCAGCATCTTCGGCATCCAGACAAGCCGCAGAAGACCTCCATCACCCAAGACGAACTTACGCTGCGTGATGTTGTATTTGCTATGCCCCACAAACCCCGGCGTGACATTGCCGCCGCCAATGGTCCCTGCAAGGGTCGTGAATTTCATGCCGCTCGGCGTCATCCCGGTAAAATCGCGATTGACGGTCATAATGCCATTGCTCATGGGCAGGATCGCAGCGATGCACTCGCAGCAGCCACACGTGGTCATCGGGTCGTAAACGATGCTGTAGAAATTGTAGCTCGAGATGGATTGGCGCGAAGCCTTGTAGACGAAATCGTTTACGCCTTTCCAGTTGCCCAGTTTGGGATCGAGCGTCTCACCCTTCTGGATGGGCTGGTTCGGCCCGGTGGGATTGATTTCAAAAGAAGCCTTACAATCCAGCCAGTTATAGGCGCCGCACAACCCGGTCCGCTCCGGGCTGATCACGCACACATGGGTCGGCGCGAAGGACTGACAGAGAGTGCAGGAGTAGTAGGTTTCCGTCCCCTCATCGGTCATGCCCTCGATGCGATCATCGCGGACCCCATAAGCGTGCTGAGCGAGCGGCAGGATTTCTTTGACTTTCGCCTCATCGGTGTAGATTTTTGCCTGGCACTTATCAAAGATAGCGCCAAAATCCTGATGGAATTTTGCATGCAGGATCTTTCCGATGTGCTCGAGGGTAAAGCCCTTTTCGACCGCCTGTTTGCCGATGCGATACCAGGCGATATCCCGCTGGCCGATATGCATGACCCCTTGAGCATAATTGACCAAATGATGGATCTGGCGTTCGAGAATGGGTTCGTAGTCTTCCTGCATTTTGCGGCCCGCCACTTCTACCACGACGGCGAGAGGCAGTCTGTCTCCCGGTTGAATGTCCTTGATGTCGGGACCGATGACCTCGACTCTGCCGTCCTCCACCGCATCCATATCGGCAATCTGCACCAGCTCACAGCAGGGCGTTCTACCCCCGCCGCATTCGAGATAGACGTCGTCCTTACGCACCCGCTCGCCCTCGAAAGCGGGCCCATAAGCAATGGGAATGGGAATTTCGGTGATGGTAACCTTGAGGCCCCGCACTTCGATAGACTTCGCGGTCATCTGGTCGTGGGGCACATTGGCGACCACATGTTCGTAGGTGCAGATGCCGGTGGGAAGGACTTCGGGGATGTCCGTATCCGCGATCGTTGGAAAGCCCCAGTTGATGGCCCCGGCCGCATTGGCCGCCCACTCCGCATTCACCTCGCCCAGGGCGTTGACGAAGGCAAAAACCCGGTCTTTGTTGTACTTCAGCACCGTCCGGTAATCGCCCGGCTGCACTCCGCCGAAGGCCATGGCGGCCCGGTTGGCAAAACCCAGAGCAAAGACCGCCGCCGAAATATCCGGACCAAAAGGCACCAGGCGGGTACCCCAGCCAACTTGGACGCCGGCCTCAATCAGTTGCTCGGTAAAGGTGGTGCCGGTCTGGTTGGCGCACATAAAGACGTAAAGATTTTTCTTTTGGTAGTCCTCGGCAATCATCTTAGCGATTTCCGGGTCCGGCGCCGCCCCCACGATCGCCGCAAATCCGGGGGCGCTACCATCGACAAATTCAATACCACGTTTGCGCATGATGGTATCATCAGCAGCTCCAAGCCAGATCCTCCCCCCCTCGACATCACAATCTTCGCCCAGGAGGTAAAAGCTTGGGTCTTCGACATAGCGAATAGCCTCTACGACTTCCTCAGCGAGAATAGCGGCCATCCCTGCATCCAGGAGATGCCCCAGATAGGGCACATGGATCGTGCCCTTGAGGTGAGGAGGCATGAGCTCTTTACAGCGGTTGAGCACCTTCTCGGCATCGGCAAGCTTTTCTACCTTGATGCCCAAGATTGAATAAATGACGGGTAAATAGTAGGCAGTGTTGGGGAAGGCCAAAGGCTGGTTGGGGCCATATTTGTCCATCGCCCGTTTAAACTTACCGTCCGCCTTGGAAACGATATTGTAAGCACCTTGAATCGCGGCAAAAGCGACTAACCTGGACATGGTTTACTCCTCTTCTTAAGGGCTGTTTTACCCTGACTTGCACTGCTGCAGCATCGGCTTCAAGCCGACATTTCCCAGTTCCCTGGGGGGACTGTTGCCGCAAACCGAACGCCAATCCCCCGTTTACTCTTTAGCCCTCAGCGGCCCTTCGGTCTTCCATGCTGAAGAGTTTGCGCTCGCGTTCCCCCATGATGCCCAGAGCCGCTCGTTTCTTGTCGATGTGCGCAATCATCAGGCGCGCTATTTCATAAGGATCCATAGCGAATCCCCATTTTCCGAAACCCTGATGCTCGAGATCTTCAAAGAGTAGCTTGTGGAATTTGGTGCCCTCGACGATCGGGAAGGTAACCCCAAAAACGGTGTAGACTCCCGAGGCGACAAAATATTGGCCAATGCAAATGGCCTTTTCGCTCATGTACTCAGGCGCGCAACCCGCTACGGGAAGATCGGCAATACTGTCGCCGAGCCCGCCCATCCTGACCATCTCCGCACAAGCAATCAGGATACGACTGTTGTCTACACACGACCCAAGACTCAGAACCGGGGGCATGCCCACCGTCTCGCACACCTCGCGCAGGCCATCACCAGCGAGCACGGCCGCATCGGGTTTCATCAACCCGGCCTTGGCCAATGCAATTTGTGAACATCCCGTCTGCACCACCAGAACATTGTTTTTGATCAGTTCCTTGACCAGGGTGACATGCACGTAATCCTGTTTTACGCGGGGATTGGTGCAGCCCACGACGCCCGCAACACCGCGGATGCGGCCGTTGATGATGTTTTCGTTCAGGGGAGTGTAAGATCCTCGGAAGGTGCCTCCCAACATGTAATTGATGTATTCATGGGAAAATCCGTGCACCCCCATATCCTTGCGACTGGGTATCACCACGCGGGCCGGGCGGTTCTTGAAACGTTCGATGGCCAGCCTGATGATTTCATTGGGAGCGTGCTCCGGTTCGTGTTCGTGAAATTCGATGTGAGTCGCTCCCTCGATCTTGCATCGCGGGTTGGTGGTGAAGAATCTGGTCCCGTAGCACTCGGACAGGGTGGCCAGCGACTGCATGATGCACTGCACATCCACCGCCATGGCATCCACGGCACCCGTGGCAATGACCGGTTCGACGCTCAGAAAATTACCGGCATGGGGAATGCCGTGACGGCCCAGGGCTTCCGCCCCGGAACAGCACATCCCCAGCAGATTGACCCCCTTTGCTCCGGCTGCTTTCGCCTTCTCAGTAACGGCGGGATCACTGGTGGCAGCGATCATGGCTTCAAAGAGCAGCGGTTCGTGGCCGTGGATGATGATGTTCACCTGGTCTTCCTTGAGAAACCCCATATTCACGCCGGCTACATGAGGTGTCGGTGTGCCGAACAGAATATCGGTGATTTCCGTGGCCACCATGGACCCGCCCCAGCCGTCCGCCAGAGCCGTGCGCGAGCATTGCTTCACGATATTCTCATAATCCTGATCAACGCCCATGTGGGTTCGGTGCATGATCTCCATGATTTCGCGCATCGCCCCGCGGGGCACGACGCCATGCTTTCTCCAGGTCTCCAGGGTCTTTGCCGGCACCCGTTTGGCAAAGGGAATCTCACCCTCAACCTGAGTGTAGGTTCGCTCGAGTTCTTTGTAGAGGTCCTTGGCTACATCGAGGACCTCGCGGCCCTCCACTTCGATCCCGATGCTGGCAGCGACACTGCGCAGCTTCTTCTCATCCTTGATCCGGAAGCCCTTGATATTGCCGTTAATCACTTCCCGGAACACATCAAGCATCCCCATGCCATGATCCGTGTGAGCGGCGCCGCCGCTGGCCACCATGCGGGCAAAATTGCGGGCGCCAATGGTATCAATCGTAGCGCCACAGACTCCCACCCGTGAGTACGGGTCCCTGGCGTTGAGTCGGCATGGTCCCATGAAACAGTGTTTACAGCACGCCGATTCGGCCCCGATGGGACAGGGTTTCATATCGAAAGCCCTTTTGATGGCCGTTTCATGGCCGTCGGCTGCCACTTTTTGCAGCATCTGGAGAGTCGTCTCACAGGTGGTTGTATCCCGGTAGTCGATTTCCTTGACTTTCTTGCCTTCTAAAGAAACGGGTTTCAGTTTCTTTTCCTCATCTGACATGTTGCACCTCATTCCCCTTCTTGGGGTCTTTGTTGAAATCTGCTAGATCTCTGGAAGTAATAGAAGCGAGCTCCGCCCAGAGCCGGTATTAGATCATTTTTTCAATAAAACCCTTGACCAGCTTGACCGATTCCGGGTGTCGCAGAACGACGACGTCAGCCCCCGCAAGCAGCAGGTCCACGGCCGCGATCGACTCCATCAGAACTCCCCTCTTCTCAGGGTCGCCCAATTCGGGAGCATCTTCTGCGCTAAGGTTTGCCTCCTTGGATTTCCACACTTCGTTACCGACGTTGGCGATGATTGGCTGTTGGAGCTTCTCATCCTCCTGCGTTAACGCTGCCTGCATGATTCTTTCCATTACCGAATAGGTGTATTCCAGACCGTAGCCCAGACCACCGGTGGTCGGATCAATGATCATGTCCTGAGTGACAACGCCCAGATTGCCAAGGAGAATATTGAGCTGTTTCGCGAGATTGACATCGATCGGTGAGGAGGCAACCACGATATGTTTGTACCCAAGGCAGGCCGCCCCAATTTGTTTATAATCCCCTTCTTCCACGGGAGAGACAGCCAGGCGCCTGCCGGCGCACTTTTCTGCCACCAAGCGCATGACCTCCACGTCCTTGTCATGGTTGGCCACGCCCCAGACCACGACCGGCACCTCCACGGCATTGACCACCTTGGTCACGACTTCGGCGACCTCGGCAGCGGATCTGTTTTCGGCGTTGGGATCGGCGCTCTTGGTCTGCACCACGAGGATTTCTGCGCCGTATGCATCAACGCACTTTTTGGCCCACGCGGCGGGATCACCCAGCACATCTTTGAAGGGCGCCTGCGCCACCTCCGACCAATCGGCACTGGGGTCCTTGTCCCAGATTTCCATGGCCACTCTGGGTGGCCGGGGCGCTTCAGCCTCAAAAGTGTGGAAGGGATAGGCAGCCTTGCCGCCAATGGTCACCGCTTTATCCCCTTGACCCAAGGTCACTTCTCTGATGCGCCCGGAATAGACTTGCTTCGTAGGTTGAAAAGCCAAGGCCAGGTCCTCCTTCTAAATAGTCCAGTTGGTTTTGATGCCGCCGGTCAAAACCGGTCGGCCCGTTTCCTTCAAAACGCTTCTCGCGCGAAGCCACAAACCGCATGCTTCAGCACGAGCGTTGACCTAATGGCACTGTACGGTTTTCTGGAAATGTTGCATGATCGCGTCCGTAAAGCCCTCTTAGAACCGTCCTCTGTATTAGCGAGGCGCCAACCAGCCTTACCGGACTGAGTTGGAGATCGACAGGTCAGGGAGGTCAAGGGTATAAGCAGCAAAATGAAGCAGTGAGAGTAAGAGCTGCCGGGAGAGATTGGAAGTCAAAGTTTAGGGGAGGTTCACTGAAATGAACTTGCGCTCCCGTTTAGGCTCATGGCATTTACAAAACAATTACAATGACCCTTGGCTTGAATATAAAATTGGGTCTTAAAAGTCAACCTGTTTTCCTTACTTTTTCTCTATTTTGCAGGGTGAGAGTGCGACTGTTTAGTGCTAGAATAGGTTGCAGATCATCACCGGGATAAAGATGCAACAAGGCGCTTCAAGTGACGATGCAGCCGATCTTGGGCGCCCAGCAGGGCTAGCCCGCTGGAAGAACTGCTAATCCAATGAAGGAGGGCACTGATGAAAAAAAATGTTTACCACCTCTTGCACCCTGCAACCCTCATCATCCTTAATTTTTTGATGGCAACAGCATTTTTAGTACTCGGTGTGACATTTTCGCAAGCGGATGAGGGCCACGGGGGACGGCTTAACCTGGTTACCGCCATTGAACTGGTTGCCAAACAGAATATTCCCGCAGTGGTTCATATCGAGGTCACCGAACGTAAAGATGTGGATAATCCCTTTTTGCCTTTCGAAAAAGACCCATTCTTTCGCCGCTACTTTAACCTGCCAAAGAAGATGCCCAAGAAATTCAAACAGGAGATCGTCGGCCTGGGAAGCGGCGTCATTATTGACACCCAGGGCCACATTCTCACCAACAACCATTTGGTTGCAGGGGCGAACAAGATTCAGGTGGTAATGGCGAACGGGCAGTCCCTCTCCGGGACCTCGGTGACCCTGGTGGGAACCGATGCCAAGACAGACCTCGCGGTAATCCAAATTCCTGTGACTGATTCTCTGCCACACGTAACATTCGGCGATTCGGACAGAGCAGAGGTAGGACAATGGGTCGTGGCCATCGGACACCCGCGCGGCCTCGACCAGACCGTCACCCATGGGATTATCAGCGCCAAGCACCGCCGTGGAATTACCGACCCCAGCAGCTACCAGGATTTTCTGCAAACTGACGCCGCGATTAATCCTGGCAACAGCGGCGGCCCACTGTTGAATCTTTACGGGGAGGTGATCGGAATCAACACCGCTATTGCCTCCGAATCCGGCGGCTCGGAAGGTATCGGCTTTGCCATCCCGAGTAACATGGCGGTGCATGTCAGCAAAGAGTTGATTGCCCGTGGCAAGGTCGAGCGTGGATGGGTCGGGGTCAGCATCCAGGACCTTACACCTGAACTGCCGCAAAAACTTGGTTTGACCAGCTCTAAAGGGGTTTACATAGCCGGCGTTTTCCAGGATAGCCCGGCTGATCGGGCAGGATTGAAAAAAGGAGATGTGATCATCGCCTACCAGGGCAAAGACATTCCCGACGCCGGGACCTTCCGAAATGACGTAGCGACGGCATTGATCGGCCAGGAAGTGAAGATCTCTGTTTTGAGGGAAGGAAAGAAGCAAGACTTCCTGGTGCAGGTTGGAAGCCAGGAAGAGCAGAAAAGAATCCTTTCGGCGTCCCTTAAAGAAAGATTCGGAATAACGGTTCGGCGACCGACAACCAAAGAGATCGATAAGTATAGTTTGGAATCCGATCAGGGAGTCGTCATCGTGGAGGTGGCTCCCAAGAGCCCCTTTGTAAAGACAGGGTTCACGATTGGTGACCTTATCCTTCAGGTCGACGACGAATGGATTGATGACCCTGAGGAACTGGCCGCCGTCCTGGGCGCTTTGCCAAGCCGCGATAAAGTCAGCATTCTTGCCATCGACCACAAAAGTGGCAAGACCGGCTATCTCAGCATGGTGCTTCCGTGACCACTCTCGTGAAGGCCCTTAATTCTATTTTATGACTCCACCTTTTAGAACAGTCCCAGGAAAGCGGAGGGCGGGTTTTCCTACCCGCCTTCAGTTTTTTGCAACATTGTCCATGAGACCAAAGCGAAACATCTCCGGTAGGTAATGGATCTGATGAAGACACTGGTACTCTCTGCCCTCAACCTCCTTCTGGTCGTCCTGTTTATTCTGCTCTTCCGTCGACCCAACCTGCTCACCTTTCACGAGAAGGGAAAATGGTGGTTGACGTGGTTGGCGGTGGCCATCATTACCTTGATGGATGAGTTCACTTCCATCTTTTATGCACCCGCGGAAGCCTATCGTTTCATCGGCCCGAGCGCCATCCTCTTCATTGCCTTAACCAGTGTTCTCATCCGTTTCATGAGCACTAGGTTCACCGAGATTGCCGAAATCCTCGAGCATCACAGCCTCATCGGCGGCGGTGTCTATTCCTTTTCCTACCTGGTTATTGGCCCTGCGATCTCGTTTGTGGCGGTGGCCTCCATCATGGTTGACTATATCCTGACAGCCTGTCTCTCCGCGGTGAGTGCCGTGTTAAACGCCGCGTCCTTCTTCCCTTCGGTGTCCGAATCCCCTACCGCCGTAATCGTCATGGTGTTAATGATTCTCTGGACGATGGCGGGTCTCAACATTCTGGGGATTCGGGAAAATGCTCGTTTTACTTATGGAATCTTTATCTTTGCCGCCTTTGTCATTCTCAATCTCGTTTTTTCGGGTTTCCTCGCTCTCGATCGCGAAACCCTGGGACGCTTTGGCGACGCCTTACACCAGGGCTATCAGCAAGTCCGAACAGGTTCTATGGGGGCAGATTATGGCAACTTCATATCGCACATAGCTTTCTGTATTTTGGCCTATTCCGGAATCGAATCGGTGATTCAGACCGCAGGTTTTGTGAAGAACTGGCGAGAGATCCGCAAGGCCTATCTGTTCCTGGCATTTACTGTAGGTATTGTCACGCCGGTGGTCGCAGCGCTGGCCCTGTCGGCGCCCATCAATTTCCAAGAGCATGAAGGGGACCTGATAACCTTCTACGCCACCATGGTGAACGGCATCCCGTTTGGGGTCCTGGTTGCAGTGCTGGCCAGCCTGACCCTCACTATGGCCGTGAACACAGCATTCGTCGCTTCCAGTGAACTGATGGAACGCGTAGCCCACCGCTATGGCTTCCACTGGCTCATCGCCACCAATCGTCGCCATTCGCTCTACCGCATCCACGTGATTAACGCAATGTTCTTCTCCAGCATCGTCTTGATCACCCACGGCAGCCAGATGATCCTGGCAGATATGTACGCGATCGGTCTTCTCGCGAGCTTTTGTATCAATATGGGCGCCCTCATGATCTATCGCTACTCCATGGGAACCAAGGAGGTCATTCACTATTTCACGAGTCGCGTGGGCACGCTGGTCCTCTGGGTCATCCTGGTGAGCTGCTTCCTTTTTCTGGCTTATGATAAACCCCACGGCACCACCCTTTGGGCGATTGTCACTTGCGTGGTGTTGGGAGCCGGCTTCCTGGTGTCGCAAAAACGCGGACCGGAAATTGTCCAAATCGAGCAGGCCGACTCCGAGATGGAATTGATTCTATTGCTGGCGAGCTCCTCGGAATCGGACTTGCACATCCTTTTTCAGCGGCCGCGTGAAGAAGCGGGCGGCAGTGTTCGCGACAATGAAGCGTACGTCACCTTTTTCTCTCCCCGCACAGGCATTCCCCACAAGATCGCTCCCAATCATTTCCGCTTCCCCATGAGAAGGGTGGGACTTTATCATAAGATCGTTGGCTTGCTGCGCGTGGTCGAGTACGAGATGCCGGAACGGGACATCACCATCCATTTCGGATGGCCCATGTCGTCGTGGCTTGATCGGTTGGCCATCGGCGTGATGGTCTTCAATCTACTCCGACTCCCCCGGCACTTTCCTCGCCTGAAGTTTGTCATCAGCTATCACAAACGATGGTCGCCAACCAAATCCTGAGCAAAATTCGGCGCCGCCAGGGGCCCCCTAGTGGAAGATGGGGCGCCCATTTCGCGGGAATCTTGTTTGAAGTGGCGTCAGTCAGGCCCTCTGCAACCCTTGGCGCGGGTTCGCTCCCTTTACTTTCGCGGAGGGATTGAGCCCATGACGCCGTTGACAAATTCGGACCTGGCGTCGGGGTCTTCAATAACGAAGTTTACGATCACATCCAGTTGATCCATGACCTGGCGAAAGATCGCATCGCGCCTTTTGGCGTCGTTCTCATCCTTGATCTGAAACTGTAGCCAGATTGCCTTGGTGAGCAGCAACGCAAGTTCTGATGAAGCTCCATAGACGGCTGACATCTTGTCTGCTGCCTGATCTACCTGGGCGATCCGCTCCTTCAGGCTCAATTCCTGTATTTTTAGTTTCTCTTCGGCCTTCTTGACGTTTTCCAAAAGAGCTTCGGCGTACTTTATTCCGGCATCAAGCTTTTCACTGGTCGCGTTCAAGTCCGCAATGGCGCTTCTGATCGTCTGCCTCTGGTATTCCGCCTCAGTGCGGAGATCTTCAAGACACTGATCTCTAATCTGATTGACCTCGCCCTGGAAAAGCGAGAGTCCCGGGACTTCCCATTTTACTTTTCCAAGCAGGTCATAGTTGGCAATTGCCAGACCGGCGAGCAAAGAGAAGGCCAACAGCACGGCGGTCAGCCCATTGCCTATGCGCCTCCGGACCGCCAGAACGATTGTGGGAGCGCAAACCGCAAAAAAAACTAACAGGGCAATGATCTCTTTCATGTCACTCACTCTTTATTAAGGATTTGGTTCGGGTGAGATAACCCGTTTTGATTTTCTTTTGAAGTGGGAGCAAAAGTCGGGTAGCCTTCTCACGACGGTTCTTTATTTAGTGTTTTTGTCCACTTAAACACCCCAATGTTACCAGATTCGGAGCCCTTTTACCAATAAAATGCAGTCACTTTTCCAGGTTCGTTGATCTTATCTCCCGCGACCACTACCCCCACGAAGCTTCAGTACTTATTTTCATGAAGTTAATTTCGTAGACGTTCCGGAGCAGACGAATATTGGCGCTCAAGCAACAACC
>JADGQM010000104.1 GCA_017881795.1 Syntrophobacteraceae bacterium | reverse complement strand
CATGGAGGGCGTGCCGCTCGAGCGGGGCAGGCGCCGGACGACGGTCCGGTGCAGGAGGACTCCGCCCCCGAAGAAGAGGGGCGCGACGACGAGGAGGGACAGGAACGGGTCGACCGAAAACCGCGTAAACAGGGAGAACGTCGTGTACGCCCCGAGCATCATGACCCCGGCGTGGGCGAGGTTGATGATGCGCATGACCCCGTAGATCACGGCGAGGCCATAGGCCATGGTCGCGTACAGGCCCGCGGCGAGAAGGGAATCGACGAGAACTCCGACGATCTGTTGCAAAGAGGCTCGAGCGTATCAGGGCCGGGCGTTTCGCGGTCTCAGGCCGGCTGCCCGAGGAGATACGCGTCTAAGCCGGAAGCACGGTTAGAAGGGCATCGTCTGCTTTTGGACGGCATGGCCAACGCAGCGCGTCCGCTGCAACGCGCGGTTGGGTTCGTGACGAACTACTTAGGGCAAGCGCATTCCGGCAAGGTGCGGCTGGAGAGCGGGATCCGCAGGAGGGGGAGTTCTGTGCAGTCGTCCTGACGCTGGATGAGGCTGAGAAGGCAGGATGTGCCGCGCCTATGAAGCGCAAACGCGTAACAGGCACCCGAGCGAGACGCCACCACAAATGACCCTGGGCTGGAACGCCGAGCCGCATCGGTTTCCAGTGACTGCGCGGATTCGTCAGCTGCCCGCACGAGTTCCCCTTCCGCGACCAATAGCGCGGTGAGCTCCTCCCGGACCACGCGTGAACAAAGATAATCGGAGGCGAAAGGAACCGGCCGAGACGATCGGCAGCCCGAAACAGAGGCAGCTAGGCAGAGCAGGACCGGAATGCATCGGACTGCGTGGCTAACATATTGGAGAGCTGCAATAAACGGGGTACGCCCTTCATAGCGCGACCCATGGCAGCATTCTTGACCTTTTCATCAGATGGAGGGGCAGCGAGCATGCGACTTTACGCTGCTCGCTGTCTGCAATTCTCAACTCCTGCCTGACGGTTAAATACTTAGAGAACTGATCAAGAATTAGAAAGTCAGTCTCAGAACCCCTGCCGCATCGGTAATAGCGCCGGTGGTCCCGGGGGTGATGCGGATAATGTTGCCGCTGCCTCCGGACTGGATCCTGACGCTGTAAGAGGTCTTAACTGTCAGCCCGGTCACGAGAAGGGTGTTCACACCGGCGGGGACGGAGAAGGTGGTTTCAGTGAACGAACCATTGCCGCTCACCGGAAAATAAACGGCGGTATTGCCAAACACCGCGCCGTCGAAGACGGTGCCGCTGGTGCTTTGCAGGGTGGTAGCCGGCGCCATGGCAGCACCGCGGTCGGCCCCCTGCAACACGTGCAGGAAGCGAACATCGGAAGGCTTGGCCGGGTCTTCCACCGTGAGGATGAATTGGGTCGGCTCCAGTTCAGCGACAGGATTCAGATTGCTAACGGCGTAGTCCGCAGTGACGAGAGGATTACGCGGCAGGAGCGTTTGCACAAACATCTGCTGTCCGCTGTCGAGCGTCTCGATGGCCACGCTGCCATTGATGGCCGGATTGTTAACCAGGCATAGGTTGAAGCGCTTGAACAGCCCGGCGTGAATCGAGGTGGCGCGGTCGTAGATCACGATTTAGTCGTTATTGAGCCACATGATTGACCGGGTGGCCAGGCCGAATCCCGCGCCATTGCCCGGAAGGACCATAGGCTCCTGCCACCACGGATAGGTCGCCGAACATCGCAAACTCCTGGTACAGCCATGCGCCGTTGGCATTGAGAATATAGCTACGCAGCGTGTTTCCCAACTGAGCCCTGGGGTGGCTGCCATTGACGGGCGGGTCGTCGTCCGGATCGATGCTCAACGCCATCATGGTAAGCAGGCGGGCATGGCCCAGGTAATAGTTGTTGGCGGCCATGCGGTAGGGCTGGTTGTTGGGCAGAAGATGCGGATCGTTGATCACCCCCACGGGTGATGGATGATCGCCCCATACTCTTTAGAACCCATGAAGAAACTGCAAACTCCTACATCAGCGTTCGGGAGACTTCGAAGATCACCCTGGTCTCGGGGTCTGGGCATTGCAGGGTATAGACTTCATCCCGCCCGAAATCCTTTGGGTCGTTGGCTTTTCCCATCATGAAAAGGGAATACTGGATGGCGCCGAGGGCAACGGCACACACATTCTTCGATTCCTCGAGATTCACCATGGTCCCTTCAATGACAATGGAGTCCCCCACCTGCACATGTGGGCACCGGCTATCCTTTGCTTTGGCAATCACCTTGTATTTTGGCATCCGTACTCCCTCTAACCTTGCTTTCGCGCACAAATCGAATAGAGGCCTTGGATACCTCTATGGTGGCAAATGGGGGCCGAAGCCCCGATTAGCCAACCAAGAAGTTATTTCTTCTTGCCTTTTTTGATGTTCAGGCTCTCTTTGAATGCTTTACCCGCAGTGAATTTTACTGCCTTCTTGGCGGGAATCTTGATTTTCTTGCCGGTCAAGGGGGCGCGTCCCTCCCGTGCAGCTCGTTGGACCATTCTAAAACTTCCAAACCCGATAAAGGTCACTGCCTCTCCGGCGCACACAGACTCTTTGATGGAAGCTAAAGCGAGATCTATTGCTGCGTTTGCTTTCGATTTGGTGATCTCAAGGTCCTTGGCGAGCTTGTCTACGAGGTCGGTCTTGGTCATGTCCATCTCCTTCAGTTGAGGTTAAGTTTTCTTTATCAACAACCACGCGGTACATCTCTCGGTAAAACATCTTTAAGGCAATCTATTATGAACAATACACCAGTACAGTGATCGTGGAAACTTTGAAAGAATGAGCCTAAGCTTATTCGAGCTTTAATTTGAAACTATAAAGATTATCATAAGTCAAGCAGAATTATGCTTTTGGTGGCCTTTCGGTGGAGATAGTCCTGTTGTCTGGAGACCACCCGGGAAGGGAGCCGGGCTGTTGGAGAAAACACATGAAAAGGGAAGAAATGAGTCATGGTATTGTATACTCCACTGCGCATGGGAAAATGTGCCCCGCTTGCGGCAAGCCTAAAGCAGCCTGCTCATGTCGTCAGAAAAGCGCAGTTCCTAGCGGCGACGGCATCGTGAGGGTTGAAAGACAAACGAAAGGACGCAAAGGGAAAGGCGTGACGGTGATCACCGGGGTTCCTCTTGATGCAACCGAGTTGAAAGAGCTTGGGAAACAGCTCAAAGCCAGGTGTGGTGCTGGGGGAACGGTGAAAGATGGTGTGATTGAAATCCAGGGCGATCATCGAGAGGTGTTGGTGGAAGAGCTAAAGAAACGTGGTTGGACGGTAAAACGTTCTGGTGGTTAAGTCTTGTTCGGCTGTAAAGACCGATAACAAACGTTGCGGCCCTGGCGAGAGTAACCGTGAAGGAGACACTTGCCACAAGACGTCACAGCACGATCGGTTAATGTCTCATTGGTTTAAACAGTCGAAGGACCACGATGGACAGAAGCTATAAAAATATTGAGAGGCTCCTAGCACTCGATGCTTTGCGTGGTTTGATCATGATCCTGATGGCCGTGGACCACGCAAGTTATTTCATTGCCAAGAGACACCCTTCGGAGTTCTGGGATCTGCCTCTTCCCCAATATCAGGATGGCTTGGCGTTCCTCACTCGATTTGTGACCCACGTCTGTGCCCCGGGCTTCTTCTTCCTCATGGGAGTGGGGATGGTTTTGCTTGCAGAGAGGAGGCGTCATAGCGGATGGTCTGAGGTGAGAATCCTGCGCCATTTTGTTCTTCGCGGTTTGTTGCTCATAAGCCTCCAATTTCTGGTCGAAAACCCTGCGTGGATGCTTGCCGGCCCTGAAATCTCCGGTGAGGCGAGCGGGGCCGCCGAGATCATTGTAATCTATGCAGGAGTGCTCTACGGACTGGGGGCTTCTATGGTTACCGGCTCAATCTTTCTGGGCCTCAGTTCAGGTTGGTTGCTGCTGCTCAGTGCTGTGGCGACTCTCTCAGCCCAGATTCTTGTCTCTTCTTATGGGCACGCCGGCGGATTGAGTTCGTCACTGATCCAGTTGCTTCTGCTGCCTCAGCAAACGGGCATTCTCCTCGTAAAGTATCCGTTGGTACCCTGGTTCGGGCTGACGGCGTTAGGGATGGCCTTCGGAAAACAACTATTGAGGAATCAGGCGCAAACCTATCGTTGGGCATTGACGGCCGGTATCGCATTTCTCGTAATTTTCACCATTCTTCGTCTTTGGGGCGGGTTCGGTAACACTCATCAACCCGTTTCGGATGGTTGGATCTCGTTTCTGAATGTTACAAAATATCCACCGAGCCTGGTCTTCGTCCTGCTCACCATGGGCCTGAACTTTCTCTTCCTTTTTGGGTTCTCGCATGCTGAAGCTCAGCTCGTGGTGTGGGGCAAGCCTCTCATCAGCTTTGGGCGGACAGCTCTTTTCTTTTATATAGTCCACCTTTACCTCTACGGTCTAATGGGTATCTTCTTTCCCCATGGAACAGGCATCCTTCAAATGTATCCCGTGTGGCTTCTGGGGCTCATGATCCTATACCCGATATGCACCTGGTATGGGAGGTTTAAGAGTGAGAGAGCTCCTGATTCAATATGGAGGTTTTTTTAGCAAACTGGAATTGTGTTAAGAAATCGCAATGAGACGAATTCTTCACATTGATCTGCCGGGTCAGGATGTTGATGCCATGGTCAATTCCAGGAACCGCACGCCAGCGGTCGCTCTTGGCAATCAGAAATGAGCTGCTGACAAAATGGAGGTTTCCAAAATGCAAAAACTGAATATCGATACAAACGTTTATTTATACCCAATGCCAGTTGTGCTGGTTGGAGTAGAAGTGCAGGGAAAACCCAACTTCATGACAGTCGGTTGGGTCAGTCGTGTGAATTTGAAGCCTCCCATGATCGCCATCGGTATTAACAAGGCCCACTACACCCCAAAGGGGATCCAGGAAAATGGTGCTTTCAGCATTAATATTCCGACAAGATCAATGGTGGAGGTG
This sequence comes from Syntrophobacteraceae bacterium, assembly GCA_017881795.1. Classification (GTDB taxonomy): domain Bacteria; phylum Desulfobacterota; class Syntrophobacteria; order Syntrophobacterales; family Syntrophobacteraceae; genus JADGQM01. The sequence continues at coordinate 7,441 of JADGQM010000104.1, read as the reverse complement.
ACCGACTACTGCGGACTCGTGTCCGGGAGAACGGCCGACAAATCAGAACTCTTTAAGGCTTTTTGTGGAGAATTGCACGGGGCGCCCATGATCGCAGAGTGCCCCTTGAATATGGAATGCAAGCTTGTTGATACCGTGGATCTTCCTTCAAACTACCTCTTTATCGGTGAAATAGTGGGAGCCTATTGTGGTGAGGAGTTTATGACGGATGGAAATCCGGACATCAAGAAGATTGATCCTTTTCTCCTGACCATGCCGGATAAGCGCTACTGGGGCATCGGCGAATTCGTTGCCAAGGCATGGAGTGTTGGTAAGGAGAGGAAGGTTACATAGGAGCTAAAGCGATTTGTGAAGTGGATTTGTCGAGATCACTTCGCATGAGACCCATCCCGCCACACCTTTCGCTTTTCTCAAATTTTGTTATAATTGGTGAGTGAGAGAACGAATCGAACAATCGGAGGTGTGACATGAAACAGAAAGGTCTCATTTTAGGCATCAGTCTCGTGTTGCTTTTGGCCATGACGACAGCCGATGCGCAGGCCCAATGCTGCTATTTTAACCCGCTTCTCCTTCCATTCGCCGTGGCAGGCGCCGTAGTCGGGACAGCGGCGGCGATAACGACCGCCGTTGTGCCACCCCCTGTCTATCCAGTTTATCCCGGCCGTTATTATGGTCCTCCCCGAGCTTATTACGGTCCAGGTCCATATTACGGTGCACGCCCGTATTACGGTCCAGGTCCGTATTACTCCAGGCCGATCTGGATTCCTCCCCACTACAGCCGCTATGGGGCGTGGATTCCTGGTCATTGGCGATAACCGCACCCGGATGCAGATTGCTCCTTCTCTTGACCCGCTCAATCCGGAGGAGAGTCATATGGGATAAGCGGAGGAAGCTCCTTTGGTCAGCGCATGGGCTATCCGTCGGACACATCTTCCTGCGATTGGCGAACTCCTGTGAGTGATCGCCGGGCTGCGTGTAAAGCTCCACGGTGATCTTGCCTTCACCGAAGCTGGTCGCATCCAGTTCATTGACGGCCCGTTCCATAGAACGGTAGACCAGCTCCTGACCAAGACCTGAGTCCTTAGTCGCCAGCTTAGAGACTATCTCAGAATTCGCTTAGACCGTCACCCCGCCGGAAGCCGGGGGCCAGAACCCGAAGAAAAACTGGATTCCAACTTTCGCCGGAATGACGATCAACGGCGTTTTGAGCATTTTGAGATAGCTTCTAAGAACAGACAACTCAGTTGGCAAGAGGCTAATTCAGCACTTTGACAAGTTCAGTTGACCAGTCTTCTACCAGGTCACCCTGCGTGATGATGGTGATCTGCTTGCACGGTAAATTGCGGTTAGCGCTGGGATCACCTCGAGGAAGCTCCCGTTGGCTCGGACCAGGCCGATGGATTCTTTCTGCCTCTCAAGCAATCAAACCAATTCCGGCCATTCCTTATATCCGACAACCAAGATCCCTCCAGGATTCCCGCGTCCGGTCCAATCTGCCGCAGCTGCACGTGATAAACCGGTGAGAATATTGTAAAGTCCTATCTAAGCACGTAAGTACTTGAATTATGAACAAAAACAGATGAACTCTTCCAGCGGTCGCAAGCGAGTCTTCACAATATTCTCAAATCCATTCTTGAAAACCTTTCGTGTCCACGGCGTGCTTGGTTTTGCGATAGTTTGTAAACTCCCGCCAGCCTTAACTCTAGCTGCATGTTAGCCCCTATCTGGCGGTATGTGGCACGAGATATGCTCATTCCAGAGGCTCTTGCAGAACTCTCAAATTCTGTCACTCCGGCGAAAGCCGGGGTCCAGAAATTGTTGAAAAACCTGGATTCCTGCTTCCGCCGGAATGACGCCCAGGGACTTTTGCAAGAGGCTCTCCAGACAGCAAATTGATCGGATGTCCTGAAGGCATTCGTAAAGAACAGAGGCAGAATCATTTATCGGATCGACCGACTAAGGAAGGTGAAGGAGGAAATGCCATGGGGATCCTTTTACGCGAGGAGGATGGGTCCCGCTTCCGTCCGCCGGAAAGTGATCTCAGGAGAAGCGACGAGTACATCTCGATTTGCGCGTGGTGTCGAAAAGCAAATGTCGGGAGTGATTGGTTCGAGTTAGAAGAGGCAATGAGAATATTAGGCGTCTTTGCACCGTCTCTCTCGCCAAGGCTGACCCACGGAATGTGCAGTTCCTGTCGAGACGAAATGCGGAAGGAACTGAAAAAGTTTAGTGCGGAACACAACGAGGCGAAGATCCATCATCAACCTCACCATGAGTCTGAACGCACGCCATAGTAAAACAATCGAATTCATGCAGGCCATTTGGGATTTTGAGCCTGTTCGCTGCTGTTATTCAATATTGGCTCATTCTGCAGAGAATAACACGGGAGCAGTTTGAATACTCTATCCAATGGCCGTTGCCGATGGTCGTGTCGCTCCTGCTTCTGCTCATCGGCGCCTTTGCCTTTTTCGCCATCGTCCGCTAAGGTGCATCTTTCACCATCCTTCACTGCTGTCAGATCAACAGAGTTTCAATGGAGTCCCCGTTGTGACAAGCAAAGAAATACCTCCTCGAATCCATGTGCTGGCCAAGCCAACGGGGGCGATTTGCAACCTGAATTGCTCCTATTGCTTCTTTTTGGACAAAGAACAGCTTTATCCCGACAGTCGCTTCCACATGAGCGACGAAGTGCTGGAGAATTATCTACGCCAGCTCATCGAAGCCCATCGCACCAACCAGGTGACGGTCTCCTGGCAGGGTGGAGAACCCACCCTGATGGGGATCGAATTCTTCCGGCGCCCTCGCATACCAGAATCAATACAAGAGGCCGGACATGGCCTTTGAGAACACCATGCAAACCAATGGTACGCTGCTTAACGATGAATGGCGCGAGTTCCTGCGTGAAAATAATTTCCTTATCGGCATCAGTATCGACGGCCCTCGGACCCTGCACGACACCTACCGGGTGGACAAAAGAGGCAAGGCACCCTTCGAATCTGGCAGGAACCGTTGGTGCCCTTGCGGTTTCCGAAGCTCTTCAACCTGCGCACAGACCCCTTCGAGCGGGCGGACATCACCTCGAACACCTACTGGGACTGGGTAATTGATCACATTTACCTGTTCTTGCCGGCGCAGAAGTTCGTTGGCGATTTCCTGAACACATTTGTTGAGTACCCACCACGCCAGAAGGCGGCGAGCTTCACCAGCGATCAGGTGATGGAGAAGCTCCTGGCGGGGGCCGGCAGCCGCTAACGGGGCCACCGGAGCCCGTCCCCTATTGATGGGGCAGAGTCTCCCCTGCAGATTCTCTAGGTACGGTTGGTGCTTTTCAATTTTTCGCTGGATGGACAATGACAATATGGTATGCTTTCGCATGGGAGTTCATCTTTTGCTCTTTTTTGTAGCCGGGCAAAATGACCCACAATGTATTTGCAGCCGCTCTTTCAAAAGGATGCTTCTAGTTTGAACATATTGTGATGCCTGGCTACTTCATAAATGTGTGCGAAACTTCAGTGAAGAAAAGAAGTTATTTTGAGGAGATAATGATCTCTTGAAGCTGTTATTAGTGTTTCCGAAGAGTGAAGGTGGTTATTGGGGCAAGGTGCGGCATGGGAAGGCAGGTCTCGTGGCCTTGGGATTGCCAACGGTGGCGGCCCTCACGCCGTCAGATTGGGAGGTTGTCATCCATGATGCCCGGGTAACCCCGGTGGATTTCGAGCAGAAGTTTGATCTCGTAGGCATCACCGGCTATACGGCGGAGATCCCCAGCACCTATGCGATTGCCGATCAGTTCAGGGAAAGAGGTGTTCCGGTGGTTCTGGGAGGCGTACACGTCAGTGCGAGGCCGGAAGAGGCCCTCAAACACGCTGACGCTGTCGTCATCGGGGAGGCGGAGGAAGTATGGAAGCGGCTCCTGATAGATTTTGAATCAGGAGTATTGCAGACCACCTATCACGCTGACAAACTCTGCACGATGGAAAAGATGAAGATTCCTCGGCGGGAACTTCTCAACCGGGACATGTATACAACTTATAATACCATTCAAGCCACGCGAGGATGTCCTTACGATTGTGATTACTGCGCGGTCACGGGTGTATTTGGACGTAAATTCCGGACGCGGCCGATCGCAGAAGTGCTGGATGAAATCCGTACGTTCGACTCGAAGGAATTTCTGTTTGCCGATGATAACATCTGCGGCCAGCCCGATTATGCGAAGGAACTGTTCAGGGCGCTTGTTCCCCTGAAAAAGAAATGGGGCGGACAGACCTCCATCACCTTTGCCAAGGACGACGAGCTCCTGCGACTCTATGCACAAAGCGGCGGACGCTATGCCTTTATCGGTCTTGAAAGCCTTTCCCAGAATAATCTCAGAGAGATCAATAAACCGTGGAGTAAGGCCAAAGATTACGAAGAAGCCATCCGCAGAATTCATCATGCCGGCATCAATATTGTAGGGAGCTTCATCTTGGGCTTGGACAATGACGATCCTTCCGTTTTTCAGCACACCCTTGAGTTTGTGTTGAAAAATCGGATCGCCGCCGCCCAGTATCATATCCTCACGCCCTTTCCCGGGACGCGTTTATATGACCGGATGGAGAAGGATAAACGCATTTTGGAGCGAGATTGGTCAAAGTACCACACGAGCGATGTTGTTTTTCAACCAGCCGGCATGACCGCAGAGGAATTGCAGAATGGCTATAATTGGATTTTCCGGCAGACGTACACCTTTCCCAACATTCTCAAGCGGGTATTCCGTAGCTGGCGGGGAATTCCTTTTCGCACCGCCGCTAACCTGAGTTATCGGAGAAAAGCCCTGCAAACACCGGTCGTTGCTAATGACATGCTTCAGCCTCATCTCCATATTCGACATAAGGTTTACTGAAGTGCAGAGCAAGTCAGGCGGATCTTCCCCTGAGTGAAAGCAGGTTATGGTTTGAGGGCGGGTTTTCCAACCCGCCAAGTAACCTTTTTGTCAAGTCACAGACGCATCCGGATCATCGGGGTCTGGGCATCGCTGGGTGTAACTTCATCCCGCTCATGCCGGTAACGCTTTTAATCGCACCCCTTGAGGAACGGCAGAGGCGGAACCCATGATTTTGTAGTGCAAGTTTTTTCTTGAAGCCACCACCTGGAAGTTTCATAATATACCGACGACCCGACGTTGAAAAAGTGAAGGAAGGTAGAGGGAAAACGTGCTCTGAGTTGGATAAGAAAGTTCGATAAATATTCACAGACTGGGCAACCCGGGGGGAGAGAACGATGAAGAGATTACTGTTTCACTGTAAATCTGGGATTTCCAATAGCGGAGAGAAACATCCTCTGATTTCTCCGAAAAGGACAATCCTTTGCACCTTGGTTGCCTTATTATGTCTTGTCTCAGCTTCTTACGCCGCCGATGGTTTGGTCGGCAAATGGCGAGCAGTCGATCAAAATAATATTATTTATGGGTTCAGCTTCATTCCTGAACTTGAATTTACCCAGGATGGAACTCTATATGCAGGTATTCCCTATGGGTATAAAATCATCGACGATGGTAAATTCTTATGGGAGATTGGCGATGGCATCGAAAGAGTTTACAAGTACCAAATATCAGGTGATATTCTGATGATATATTCAATTCAAGCATCTGATGACAGAGCTAGATTCAAGAGGGTGAAATAAGCAATCTTACAACTGTAGAAGTGCTCGATCTTATGCCGCAGGTGCAGTAACGAGCCGTTCTTTCGGCAGGAGTGTGGACAACATCGAGGATTTAGATCTAAGAATCGCCGTCCATATTCAATTACTCATTGTCATCGCGTGTTCATGCAGGGAATCCGGGCGCTGAGACGGGTCGCACAGCAGAGTTCTATAATTATAGGAGTGTCAAGTGATAAAGAAGGTACTGCTTGTTGTCCTCGGCTTCGGAATGATCACTGCGGGAATTGCAGGAGTCACAACCTTGCTTGTTGACCGGAAGAATCAAGCCGCTCTTCAACAGCTTGAAAAAATTCAAGGTGAAGCGAAAACTGCGGCCGCTGAGGAGCAGAGAAAGTTAGAAGAAAAGGAGCAAGAACTCGACCGCCTCGCGATGAAGATTGAAGCAGAAAGGTTGCACCTGCAGAAAGATCGTCGCCGATTAGAGCAGCACGAGCGGTCCAGAATGGCGCCTATGGAAAAACCAAAGAAAACAGCGACTGGACCTAAAACAGCCGCCCGAAAGGGTTACGTGCAAGGAAAGGCCGACGAAGTCAGGAAGAAGACCGTCCTCAGTTCGCGTCCGTCGCCAACCACGCAAGCTTCGAGACTCACCGTACATGAGGAGGATGTGAGGAGGATCAGCCAGCAAGTTGGTCTGGAGGCTGCCAGGTCTTTTGTCCCGGTGAAGTACTACAACCGAAACACCCGAGAACTCGTGCTGGCGGAACCACTCAAGCGCGGCCCAGGCTCAGTGCTCGTCCGTGTCCGAGTTTGGAGAGGCGAGAGGCTCGCTCAAGATACGTTGATCAACTTCTCTCAAGCTTCACGAGGAGATCTAAGAAGGATATGAAGGATGAAGGAAAAAGGGGCACAATATGACAACCTCGACACGCCTTTACCTCATTACGGCCATAATCTTACTGGTTGGTATGGGTGGCGCCGTCTTGATCTATCTGACACCCGAGAATGCTTCGGACAGTGTTTTGATTCGTCAATTTGAACAGTCCAAGCAGTATAGACATGATTTGGAAGTCATTGGAGGAAAGGGGAATGTGCTTGCAGATGAATTCTGTCGTTGGTTCGAGGGGTTATGGCATGGAAGATCGCTCGCGCTCATAGTGGCCTGCATAAGCATTCTTATAGCCTGTGGGTTGTTCTTTGTTGCCTATCATTTGCCATCCGAGTGAAGTACCCGGCTCCAGGCATCAATCTTGATTATCAAAAGGAGAGAACCATGAGCACCCAGAATGCTGTCGTGGCGCTGATCCATGATCGACTCGGCACGGCTTTAAAGGACTTTTTCCAGCTCGGGCAAGACGCCCCGGTTCCAGAAAAATTAGTCATTCTCATCGCACAGGAGCAGAGTCTTTTGGAACAACTTCAAGAAGTCGAGACGACAGATGACGAGAAAAAGGCGCCAAACGTCACTTTCGGACTTGTCATCGACATCGTCGGGAATTCTGTTTCATCTTTGCTTGGGCAATCTTCCCATATCTTCAACGACCCCGCCTACTCTCCCGTTACTCTCACTTTCACCCGAGCTGCAACGCCTATTTCAAAACCAGTTAAGGTTCTTCGCAGCACAATTGGAATCCAGTCACCGCCCAGTCTTCAATGCGCCGGCACGCCTCTTGGAGCTAAGTCAGTGAGACTTCCTTATAGGCAAGATCATTCGTTTCCATGTAGCGAATGCGATCCGGTTTCATCCTTATGACCACATAATCAGGAGAACTGGGGTCTTCGATAAATTTCTTGAGGATCG
>JADGQM010000103.1 GCA_017881795.1 Syntrophobacteraceae bacterium | reverse complement strand
ATGTCGAAAAGCTCTTCGACCCGTTTTTCTCCAGTAAGTTCACCGGCCGGGGCCTGGGCCTTCCCGTGGTTCTGGGGATCGTGCGGGCGCACGGCGGGGCCGTCACGGTGGAAAGCGAACCGGGACGAGGGAGCGTCTTTCGCGTCTTCTTTCCAGTGTCGGCGGAAGAAGTCTCCCGGCAGCCGGACAAAGTGGCCGAATCCCGGGAGCTTGAAGGGGGCGGTACGGTGCTGCTGGTCGAAGACGAGGAGATGCTGCGCAACATGGCCCGGGCCATGCTCACGCGCCTGGGTTTCACGGTGCTCGCAGCGAAGGACGGCGTCGAGGCTGTGGAAGTGTTTCGGCAGCACCAGGATACAATCCGTTGCGTACTTTGCGACCTGACCATGCCGCGCATGAACGGCTGGGAGACCCTGGCGGCCCTGCGCAAACTCGCGCCCGACATTCAGGTGATCCTGACCAGCGGCTACGACGAAGCCCGGGTAATGGAAGGCGACCACCCTGAGCTGCCTCAAGCATTTTTGCACAAACCTTACCAGATGAAGGATTTGAAAGCGGCACTGGATGCAGCACAGAAGACGTCGCCCACGGCAAACAAGGGAGCTCCCCAATAGGCATGGAAGGCATCGGCAGTGCTTCCCACCGGCAGTGAGTGAATACTCTTCGTTGACGATGAACAGGCTCTGGTTGATTTGGGGCAAAGGAAGAACAGCAATGAAATCATGCAAAACCAAACGCCATCTGCGGGGAAGTGAGGGCAAATTTTCTCGAGTCTCTCGTTTCCTCCCGGAAGCCGTCTTGCTGGCCTTGTTGGAGATTGACGATGCGGATTTGGAGGAGAGCGCATGAGTGGTCACGAGACGCCAAAAGAGACTCCTGCAGAAGTTCTTATTGTTGACGATATTCCGGCAAATTTGAAACTGCTGACGGATATCCTGACAGAGCGGGGATATCGAGTACGCCCTGCCGCCAGTGGATACCTGGCATTGAGATCGGTTGCGGCCAGGCCCCCTGACCTGATTCTGTTGGATGTAAAAATGCCCGACATGGACGGCTTCGAGGTATGTCGGCGCCTGAAGTCCGATGAAAAGAGCCGCGATATCCCGGTGATCTTCGTCAGCGCCCTCGACAACACCGCCGATAAAGTCAAGGGATTCGATGCGGGGGGTATCGACTACATCACCAAACCGTTTCAAGCGGAAGAAGTGCTGGCCCGGGTTGGAACGCACCTGACTTTGCGCCGTCTGCAAGAACAACTGGAGGCGCAAAATACTCAACTTCAACTGGAAATCGCGGAGCGCAGGCAGGCGGAGGAGGCGCTGCAGGAAAGCCAAACCCTCTATCACTCGCTGGTCGAAAACTTGCCCCAGTACGTCTTTCGCAAAGACCTCGAGGGCCGCTATACATTCGTCAATCAGGGGTTCTGCCGGAGCCTCGGCAAGACGCCCGACAACATCCTCGGCAAAATCAGTACGGAGTTGTTTCCGCCCGACGTGGCAGAGAGATATCACGAAGACGATGCCTACGTCATCGCCACCGGGCAGATCCGCGACAGGGAGGAGGAGTATCCGTCCCTTGGCGGCGAGCGACGCTGCATTCAGGTGGTGAAAACTCCCGTCTTCGACGCGGAACAGCGAATTACGGGCGTGCAGGGCATCTTCTGGGACATCACCAAGCGCAAGCGGGCGGAGGAGGCGCTCCGGGCCTTGACTTCGCGGCACCAAGCCATCCTGGAAGCCATTCCGGACATCATCATGGAGGTTGATGCGAACAAGGTCTACCGATGGGCAAACCATGCGGGCTTCACCTTTTTTGGTGAGGGTGTGCTGGGTAAAGCGGCCGATTACTATTTCGAGGGCAAACAAGATACCTATGGTTTGGTACAGCCGCTTTTCAGCGGTTATGAAAATGTGATCTACGTTGAAAGCTGGCAGCGCCGAAAGGATGGTGAAAAACGTCTGCTGGCCTGGTGGTGTCGGGTACTCAAAGATGCGAACGGAAATATGACCGGGGCTTTGTCTACCGCTCGTGATATCACCGAGAGCAAGCGGGCGGAGGAAAAGGTTCGAGAGCAGGTCGACTTTTTGGAGACTTTATTTGACACCATCCCGAACCCCATTTTCCATAAGGATGCCAACGGCCGCTATACCGGCTGTAATCGAGCCTTTCTGGAGCTCACCGGGAAAACGATGGAGGAAATTGTTGGTAAAACGGTCTATGACATAGCGCCCAAGGATATTGCAGACAAATATGCGGAGAAAGATCGGGAGTTGTTTGAGCACCCAGGTAAGCAACACTATGAGTGTCAGGTTGAGCATACGCCAGGGGAAGTCAGAGAAGTCATCTTTGACAAGGCAACGCTGCTCTATGCCCATGGCGCCGTCAGCGGGTTGATTGGTGTGATCTCCGACATCACCCACCGCAAACGAGCGGAGGTGGCGCTTCAGGCATCACAGCAGATCATCGAAGGGATTATCAACGCGATACCCGTGAGGGTATTCTGGAAGGACAAGAATCTCGTTTACTTGGGCTGTAACGCGGTATTCGCTCGCGATGCGGGATTTGCCGATCCGAAGGACATCATCGGGAAAGATGATTACCAGATGGTGTGGCGTGATCAGGCGGAATTGTATCGCAGCGATGACCGCCAGGTCATCGAGAGCGGCGGCTCCAAGCTCTTCATCGAAGAACCCCAGACGACCCCCGATGGGAAGACCATCACGCTTCTTACGAGCAAGATGCCTCTGTGCAATACTGAGGGGGCGATCAGTGGCGTACTCGGAACGTATATGGACATCACCGAACGTAAGCAGGCGGAAGCGGTGAAGGAAAGACTGGAGGCCCAAAGTCAACAACTCCAGAAGGCCGAAAGCCTGGGCCGCATGGCCGGGGCCATCGCCCACCACTTCAACAACCAGCTCGGAGTGGTGATGGGGAACCTGGATCTGGCGATGATCAATCTGCCCCACGGGACGCAGACTCACAGCGACATTGCGGAAGCCATGAAAGCTTCCCACCGGGCGGCGGAGGTGAGCGGCCTGATGCTGACCTACCTCGGTCAAACGGCCGGCAAACGTGAGCCGCTTGACCTATCCGAGGCCTGCCGTCGGAGTCTGCCCATCCTCCGGGCCGCCATGCCAAAAGACGTGGCCCTGGAGACCGATTTGCCCTCCTTGGGGCCGGCCATCAGCGCGAACGCGAACCAGATCCAGCAAGTCCTGACCAACCTGGTCACCAATGCCTGGGAGGCCGTCGGTGACGGCCGGGGCGCCATTCCCTTGAGAATCAAAACGGTTTCCGCTGCGGATATTCCCACAGCGAACCGCTTCCCCATTGACTGGCAGCCGCAGGACCACGCTTACGCCTGCCTGGAAGTGGTGGACGTGGGCTGCGGGATCGCGGATCATGATATCGAAAAGCTCTTCGACCCGTTTTTCTCCAGCAAGTTCACCGGCCGGGGCCTGGGCCTGCCCGTAGTTCTGGGGATTGTGCGGGCGCACGGCGGGGCCGTCATGGTGGAGAGCGAACCGGGACGAGGGAGCGTCTTCCGCGTCTTCTTTCCAGTGTCGGCGGAAGCAGTCCCCCGGCAGCCGGACAAAGCGGCCAAAGCCCGGGAGATTGAAGGGGGCGGCACGGTGCTGGTGGTCGAAGACGAAGGGATGCTGCGGAACATGGCCGAGGCCATGCTCACGCACCTGGGCTTTGCGGTGCTCGCAGCGAAGGACGGCGTCGAGGCTGTGGAAGTGTTTCGGCAGCACCAGGATACAATCCGTTGCGTACTTTGCGATCTGACCATGCCGCGCATGAATGGCTGGGAGACCCTGGCTGCCCTGCGCAAACTCGCGCCTGACATCCCGGTGATCCTGACCAGCGGCTACGACGAGGCCCGGGTGATGCAAGGCGATCACCCGGAGCTGCCTCAAGCATTTTTGCATAAACCCTACCAGATGAGGGACCTGGAAGCGGCGATCAGCGCGGCTCATAAGGCGCAGCTTGCTGAAAATATTGGTTCATAACCAAGCAATGCCCCACTGCTGCTCTCTCCGGTGAACTTCGAACCTTCGGGTCGAACAAACTTAGCTGGTTCGAGACATTCGTTTTCAAACGACAATCAGACCGGAGAAATAGTAGCGCCGTTTAATTGCCCCAGTTGCCACACCGTTCAATCATCTATTTTGTTACGTACCGTGGCACGTTGCTCTTTCATCTGTTTGCCTTGAAGGAATGGAAGGCTGAAACGGTGTGAAAGTCACCATTGACGGTCTTGTCTCCAGGGTGTATAAGATCAATCACACCTTCTCGTAGCAGTCAGGCGCAGTCCACTATCGGAGTTACTCATGGGAGTGCGTGGCCTGCCGATAAGGGTCCTTCTCATCAAGATGTTGAAGACGACTCTGGCGGGCATCGCCGTTTATCCTGGCCATTCTAGCAGCACCTGCCGACGGGAGCCCCCAAATGAGGCTGACCTCCCTTTCCAGGCAACTCGACACTAGCCGTCTTCATATAGTGAGTTGTTGAAAAATTAGTCAAGTTTTAGGCGGCCATAAGAAGCCCTGCCTGTGCAATAAGCGAATCGATTTCCCGGTCAACCTTCTCCAGGGCTCTCCTGAGAGAGGACGGCAGCCCATCAAAGGGGGTCTGTTGGAACGAAATGAAGACTGGGGTAAAGACTCGCGCATTGAGTCTGGTAAAGAAGATGACGACTCTCCTCCCATACGGGGTCAGGAGATAGCGATTGGTAGAAGGGACTCGGGAGATGATGCCCTTGAGCCTGAGTCGCCTGAGATCATAGGTCATCTGGCCGGTGGTGTAATGATCCAAACCGACTCCCAGAAGAGCAGCCACCTGTACCCGAAGGCTACGGTTGGTGAAGCCATCAAAGAGATGGACAAACAAGCAAAGTGCCAGAAAGAGACCCATCACCCGTGGGTTTCCGAATTTGAGACCTGGCGCTCGTTGACCGTCATGCTCAGTGGGTTGGACAATCCGCTCGATGCTCTCCGCGGATAAATCACAGTTATGGCTTACTCGTTGGACGTCCAGGAGACGTCGATTGATATGACGACCCAATTTCTGAAGATAAGGCAAATTGGAGATATGCTTCTTCACTCCAAAGTCATTCGGATCATTGATGGTGGTCTCAGTCCGAAGAGCTCTGCCTTCCTTAAAGTATTGCTTGACGTGAGACTTCTTGAACTCAATGTGAATGCTGGGGTGTACCCCGTGGGTGATGACACGGGTTCGGAACCTGGTGGGTGTCCGTTTGCTAATCTTCCGCTCGAAGAGGAGCTGTACCCGATCCGGACGGCCAAGGTCGATATTTTCCCGGATCACTTCCTCGAAGAACTCACGACCTCGAACCGGACGATCAAAAACCTGGGTGAGGCTTGTTTCGACCTGCCAGACACTAAGCCTGTGAGAATAGCCGCACAATCGATCCTCTGCATTCAACGGAAAGGGAAGAAGCTCTACCCACTTATCGAAGAACCCCACGATATGCTCTGGTCCAAGAAGATCACAGATCTCCTGCAACCGCTTGGGGAAGGCGCACGAAAGAAACCCATTGTCCAGGCTCTCATAGCCTATTCCCTCTTTTTCCAACTGACACTTCACCCACTCATGGCCATTGAGGCAAACGCGAATGGCGAAGGGTACATAGGTGCAGATCTTGATGAATGCAGGTCCAAACTCCTTATCCTGGATGTAGAAGTAGTAGTGGTTCACAAAGACCGACTGGCGAGAGTAGTCAAAGCCCACCCAGCCCGGCTTTGTCTTTTTCACTGCCTTGAAGGCGGTGGATTTCTCTTGAGCCACCCCGATAAAGACCACGCCTTCTTCCTTGCTAAACTTGGCGCGATACTGGGCTGCTATGTCGTCCTTTCGCTGTCACTTCTCGAAATGGACAATCGGAATGTTGTGCTCATTAGCATAGCGCTTGACGGACTCCACAAAACTCTCGGTCATCTTGCCAAGAAGGGCTGGTGAGGGAATGGGATACTTCCTGTGTTCGATCAGAAATCTGATAAGGTCCCCTGGAAGCTGGAGCTTGGGAACATATGCATTCAAGTACAACCGGTCGATACACTCGACCTCCAGTAACACATGGCCATCCAAAATCTCAGCTACCGTGGGCATGGAGTCCTCCGGGAAAAGGGTTGGTGGAGACCCATGGATTATAGGAGAAACTCTCATTTGCGCAAAACAGAATCACTTGTCGGTTTGAGGCGAAGCTTCGCCAGTGAAAACAGGGTGCAGGCATTGTCACTCAATGCCTTCCTGACCGGGCTGATCTGGCTGTGCGTGCTGCCGCTCATGGTCCTGGCGGTTTATCTCGCTATCAACCACGTCAACACCCTGCAAGACCAGCGCGACCGGGAGGCGGCGGATCGAGTGCGCAACGTTGCGACCACCATCGACCGCCACCTCGGGGCGCAAATCGCCGCCTTGCAGATGCTCGCAGCTTCGCCACTCGCGGACGATCTGCCACGATTGAACGAGTTCTACAACGAAGCACAGGGCTTTCGCGAAAGCTTCGGCAGCAATGTCGTCCTCGCCGACCTGTCGACGCAGATGATCTTCAACACTCGTGTGCCTTTCGGAGCAGCCCTGCCGAAATTGCCCGTGCCAAGAGGCCATGCCGCAGCGCCGGCGGCGCTCGCAACGGGGAAACCGGCGGTCGGCGATACGTTCCTTGGGCCGGTCGCCAAAGTTCCGCTGGTCACCGTGGTAGTGCCCCTCATCCGCGATGGCCGGACGAAGTTCCTCCTGGTTAGCGCCATCGAGACCCGCCAGTTCCAGCAACACCTTGATGAGGTAACGCTCCCCGTCGGCTGGTCCCTGACGGTGCTCGACGGCAAGGACGAAGTCATGGCTCGCCGCTCGCCGCCGGAGATGGAGGGCCGTCCGGCCGAAGATGATCCGCCCGGACGCTTCGTCGCCAAGTCGAACGTCTCACGCTGGTCGGTGGTTCTCGAGGTTCCTCGCGGCGTCTATCGTAAGCCAATCATTGCAGCGACTTTGGCCTTAGCAGCGGCGATCCTGATCGTCACTTTGGTCAGCGTTCTGGGCGGGCGTCTGGCCAGCCGTCGGCTCGCTCGATCGGTTGCAACGCTTGCCGCGAGGCCCTCGCTACATGCCTCGCCCCCGGTCATCGCAGAGATCGAAGCGGTCCGCAGCCTGCTCGACGACTCAGCGGCAGCCCGGGAGGCGGCGGAATTGACACGGCGGGAAAGCGAACAGCGTTTTCGCCGGTTATTCGACGTTGCTCCGGTTCCCTTGTGTTTCGTCAACAAAGACGGGGCGCTGCTGAATACCAACGCCCGCTTCCAGCAGACCTTCGGTTATGGCCACGAGGACGTGCCGACCTTGTCCGAGTGGTGGCAACTGGCCTATCCCGATCCGGATTATCGGCGCTGGGTCGTCGAGGCCTGGGAGGCTGCGGTGCGGCGCGCCCGGGAAAACAATGCCGACATAGAACCCTTAGAATACCGGGTGACCTGCAAGAACGGCAGGGTTCTCACGGTGGTGATATCAGGCACCATCCTTGGCGACGATTTCCTTGCTACTTTCTTCGACATCACCGAGCGCAAGCAGTCGGAGCAGGCGCTGCGAGCGAGCGAAGAACATTACCGCTCATTGTTCGATAACATGCTGAACGGATATGCCTATTGCAGAATGCTTTTTGACCAAAATCGGCCGGTGGATTTCACCTACCTTGATGTCAACAACGCCTTTGAAGTCTTGACCGGGTTGAAAGATGTGGTCGGTAAAAAGGTGTCTGAAGTCATTCCCGGTATCCAGGAATCCGATCCGGATCTGTTGGAAATTTATGGCAGGGTGGCTTTGACAGGCAACCCCGAGCGGTTCGAGACCTATGTCGAGTCCCTGGGAATGTGGTTTTCGGTTTCGGTGTACAGTTCGCGAAAAGAACACTTTGTGGCCGTATTTGACGTGATTACCGAGCGCAAGCGGGCGGAGGAAGCCCTGCGGGAGAGCCAGGGGAAGCTGGAATCGGCTTTGGCGAGCATGGCAGACGCCGTGTTCATTTCCGATATGCAGGGACGGTTTATGGACTTCAACGATGCCTTCGCGACGTTCCACAGGTTCAGGAACAAGGATGAGTGCCTCAGGACCTTGGCCGAGTATCCAGACATTCTCGATGTGTTCATGCCCAACGGGGAGCTCGCGTCTCTGAGCATGTGGGCAGTTCCCAGGGCACTGCGAGGTGAGACGGCCATGAACGCCGAATACATCCTGCGACGCAAAGACACGGGGGAAACCTGGGATGGAAGTTACAGTTTTGCTCCCATTCGTGACAAAGACGGTGTGATCGTCGGTTCCGTGGTGGTGGGTCGCGACATCACAGAACGCAAGAAAGCGGATAAGGCACTGCGCAACTCACTCGAAGAGAAGGTCGCCCTCCTCAAGGAGGTCCACCACCGGGTGAAAAACAACCTCCAGGTTGTTGCCAGCCTGCTGAGCCTTCAGACAACTCGTTCCAGTAACCAACAAGTGGTGGACGTCTTGCAGGACACGCGCAACCGCGTGAAAGCAATGGCTATGTTGCACGAGGCACTCTACCGTTCGGCGAACCTGGCACGCATCAATTTCGCCACCTACGTGAAGGACTTGTGCGGACAACTGCTGCTCTCGTCCGGTCCCGTGGCCGTCCGGGTCAAGCTGGAAAATCGGGTCGTGGGAATCGGACTGCCGTTGGAACACGCCGTACCATGCGGGTTAATCGTCAACGAACTCGTGTCCAACGCTCTGAAGCACGGCTTCCCGAGCGAGCGCACCGGCGGGGTTACCGTGGGACTGGAGCCGGCGGGTGGGCAGATGCTCGTTTTGAGTGTACGTGACAACGGCGTGGGCATCCCTTCCGGCCTGGATCTTGCAAACACTTCCACCTTGGGGTTGCAGTTGGTTTCCAGGTTGGCCAATCAGTTGGGAGGGAAGTTGGAGATGGAGCCGTCTCACGGCGCCGGCGCCACTTTCCGTGTGATTTTTCCTGTTCCGGAGGACACCGAACTCGGAGGTGAATCATGAATCCATCTCGTATTCTCGTCGTCGAGGACGAGGGTATCGTCGCCATGGAGATCGAGGAGCGTCTGATGGCCATGGGTTACCGGCTGACGGGATCGGCCGCCAGCGGAGAACAGGCCCTGGAACTCGTCCGGGAGGAACGCCCGGACCTTGTTTTGATGGACATCCGCCTCCAGGGAGCCATGGACGGAATTGCCGCTGCCGAAGAGATCCTGCGGCGATTTCATCTTCCGGTGATCTTCCTCACCGCCTATTCCGAGGAAGCCACTTTGGAGCGGGCAAAGCTTGCCGAACCTTACGGCTACCTCCTCAAGCCCTTCGATGATCGGGAGCTGAAGTCCGCCATCGAGATAGCGCTCTACAAACACCGGGCCGAAGCAGAGATCCGGCGTCTGAATCGGCTCTACGAAGTCCTGAGCCAGGTGAACCAGGCTGTTGTGCGCATCAACACAAGGGAAGAGCTGCTACCAATCGTCTGCCGCCTGGTGGCGGAGCGGGGGGAAATTGACCTGGCCTGGATCGGTTGGCTCGATGAGGACACCTCGCGCATCAGCCCCGTGACGCATTTCGGAAAACCGAGTCAGATTCTGAGCGAGACAGACTTCTTCGCTGACGACCGGCCCGAGGGCCAGGGCAATCCGGGGAAAGCCATCCGGGAAGGCCAACCATTTATTTGCAATCGGTGCCCCCAGGACGTGTGTCTCTACCCTGTGGCGAAACAGCCAGCCGCGTTTGGCTTCCAATCCTGCGCTTCGTTTCCCCTCCGTTTTCAGGGCCAGGTCTGTGGCGCCTTGACTCTTTGCGCAGCAGAAGCGGGGTTCTTTCGCAAACGTGAAATCAAGCTATTGGAAGAAGTGGCGACGGACATCTCGTTTGCGCTCGACAAGATCGAGAGCGACGCCCAGCGGGAACGCCTCAGCGAGCAGTTTCAGCAGCAGTCTACGTTCCTCCAGACGCTCATGGACGCCATGCCTTACCCAATATTTTACAAGGATGCCGGGCTCCGCTACCTGGGATGTAACACGCGGTTTGAGCGCTTTCTTGGCGTCAAGCGAGAGCAACTGATCGGCAAGACCGCCTACGACATCTGGCCCCGAGACTTGGCGGATATCCACCACCGCGTCGACCAGGTACTGTTGGAGGACACCCCTTCACAAATCCAGATTTACGAGGGAACGATCCAGGCTGCGGAGGGTGTCCATAACGACGTCCTGACGCACAAGGCCATGTTCCAGAATCCAGACGGCAGTGTGGGCGGCATCATTGGCGCGATGGAGGATATCACCGAGCGTAAGCGCTCCGAGGAGGAAATGCGCGAGAGTGAAGCACGATTCAGAAACTTGGTCGAGGGAGCGCCTGAAGCCATCTTCGTGCAGAGCGGCGGCCGCTTTGTCTATTTAAACCCCGCTATGGTGAGGCTCTTAGGGGCCTCAAAGCCCGAGGAGTTGCTTCATAAGGAGTATATCACACAGCTGGCTCCGGAATACCACGAAGCCGTGCGCGACCGCATCGCCTTACAGTGTGAGACCGGGAAGCCGGCGCCGCTAATGGAACAAGAATACCTGCGTCTCGACGGCTCGCGCGTCCCGGTAGAGACCACGGCGGTGGCAATCAGGTTCCAAGGCAACGACGCCCACCTGGTCTTCATTCGTGATATCACCGAACGCAAGCAGGCGGCGGCGGCTTTGCGCGAGAACGAGGAACGGTTGCGGCTCTTCATTGAGTACGCGCCGGCATCATTGGCAATGTTCGATCGGGAAATGCGCTACTTGAGCGTCAGCCGCCGGTGGTTGAGCGATTATAATTTGGGAGAGCGTGACCTGAAAGGACTGTCGCACTATGAAGTCTTCCCGGAGATCCCCGAATACTGGAAGACCGTCCACCGTCGCGCCCTGGCGGGTGAGGTGGTGCGGGCCGACACCGACCGCTTCGAGCGAGTCGACGGCAGCGTCCAGTGGCTCCGCTGGGAAGTGCGGCCGTGGCGTAACCAGGCGGGCGAGATCGCGGGCATCGTGATCTTCAGCGAAGACATCACCGCGAGCAAGCAGGCCGAGGAGGCGCTTCAAAAAAGCGAAGAACGCTTCCGTCAGGCGATGGAAGCCACTAGCGACGGCCTTTGGGATTGGGATGTAGCCAGTGGCGGCGCTTATTATAGCCCCGGCTACTTCCGCATGCTGGGGTACGAATCGGAAGAATCTCCGGCCAAAGCCGATACCTGGTTGGGGCTGGTTCATCCGGACGACCGCGAACGGGCTTTGGCTGCCAACGAGGCCTGCATCCGTAACGACTCGCCATCTGTTAACGTAGAGTTCCGCATGCGTTCGCGTGATGGGACTTGGCGCTGGATTCTGGGACGCGGCAAAGCCACTCGGCGGGATGCGGCCGGGCGTGCACAACAGATGATCGGAACTCATGTGGACATCACCGACCGCAAACGGGCAGAGGAGGAAAAGGAAAAGCTGGAGGCGCAACTCATCCAATCCCAGAAGATCGAGGCTGTCGGACGCCTGGCGGGCGGCGTGGCCCACGACTTCAACAACATGCTGGGAGTGATCCTCGGGCATACGGAACTGGTTCTGGAGGGGACCGATCCCGAGGGACCGCACTACCTCGACCTCCAGGAAATCCAGAAAGCAGCCCATCGCTCCGCAGATCTCACTCGCCAACTCCTGGCTTTTGCCCGCAAGCAGTCCATCAGCCCCAAGGTATTGGACCTGAACGAAACCGTGTCCAGCATGATCAACATGCTGCGGAGGCTCATCGGTGAAGACCTTGATTTGGCCTGGATGCCGGGCCATGACCTCTGGAAGGTGAAAGTCGATCCCTCTCAGATCGACCAGATCCTGGCCAACTTGACGGTCAATGCCCGCGATGCCATTGCCGGAGTGGGGAAAATTACTATCGAGACGGGCAACGTCGTGTTCGATGACTCATACTGTGCCGGCCATCCCGGATTCGCCCCCGGGGAATATGTCTTGTTGGCCGAGAGTGACAACGGGGCAGGAATGAGCAGGGACGTGCGTGAGCACCTCTTCGAACCCTTTTTTACGACCAAGGAAGTAGGTAAAGGGACTGGTTTGGGACTGGCGACCGTGTATGGCGTCGTCATGCAGAACGAAGGCTTCGTCGATGTATACAGCGAGCCTGGCCAGGGAACGACATTCAAGATCTACCTTCCCCGGTTCGTGGGAGAGGCTGATCAGGTCCCGACGGAGACCGCGGCAACTAAAACTCCAGAGGGAACGGAGACGGTGCTCATCGTCGAAGATGAGGAGGCGATTCTGAACCTGGTCAAAATGATCCTCGAACGATTGGGCTATACGGTGCTGACCGCCGACACACCGAGTCAAGCGATTTGTTTAACCCGGGAATATGCCGACGACATTCACCTGCTGATCACGGACGTGGTGATGCCTGAGATGAACGGC
>JADGQM010000394.1 GCA_017881795.1 Syntrophobacteraceae bacterium | reverse complement strand
CATCGGCGCCGTCTTCAGGATTCCATAAAAAACCTTGAAGGCGCAGGCGGCCACCTTGTCTTCCTTTTCGCCTGAGACGATGCCGCAATAATCCGTTTCCTTCATGATGTCTACGGACGGAACATTTACCGAGAAGACGCTGTTCACCTTGATTCCTCTCAAGGTGAAACGATGATGCTGGAGCGCAACCGTGAGCATCGGAGGATTGCTGCAGGCGATGCCGCTCCAGGCTGCGGTCATAAAATTCGGCTTTCCGTCGACGTTCGCGCCGATAAGAAAAGCGGGCATGGGATAGAGTAAAGTCATCGGGCCAAGTTGGGCTTTTTTCATATTCACCGCCTCCTTTTGCCAACAGGTATAATGTATAGAGGTTCTTCCGTCGCCGTTAATTGCATGACCTTTTTGATATCATCATCGTAGAAAGCGCCAATTACGACCGTCCCCAGATCCAGGGAAACAGCCTGCAAGCAAACATTTTGCGCGGCATGACCGGCTTCCATGTGCACATAGCGATAACCCCGGTCCCGATACTTCTGTGTAGTACGTTCGAAAATTGCCGTCACGACAATGGACACCGGCGCCTCCCTGAGCGCCGATTGGCCAAGTGCGGCGGTGCAGAGCTCCGATCGTTTGTCCCCCTCCACGATCTTGACCACCTCATGGCCGCGCGGCTTGTACCTGTAGATCCCGGCGGGGAGCGAGGCAACCTTCCCGGCAACCAGGTAGACTTCAAGGGGGTATAGGGCTCCGGCCGAGGGCGCCGTGCGGTACCCTGAGGGGCCGGTGAGTCCCTGAGCCGCCCACAGCAGTTGCGAAACATCGGTGAGCGTAACGGTCTCATCCGCATAATCTCGGATCGACCTTCTCTCGAGCAGAGCCGTTTCGACCGATACCTTGCCTTCATACTTCGGTTCCGGGAGTTCAACAGGATCTGCCTGAGCAGGCCGTATCCCAACGGAAAAAGCTGGCAGCGTGAGCGCGAACATAATGAGGGCACTCAAAACCAGGGCGTTTGCGCTAATCATAGCCGTCCACACCTCCTCAAATCCTCGAAAGCATTGGTCGCTCCGCACAAGGACCGCGCAACATCCTTGAATCGTCATCGGAACTCTTCCTTTCACGCTATTGTATGTCTTTAAGCAAGTCAAGGCACTTGTGGGACTGGCAGCAGGAATGTCTCGCGATGGCCTACAACGAGTCCCACCAGGGGTTTGTTCGATCATTCGTCAAGATTTTCGTGCTGTCGTGCTTGACACCTTAAAAGGTGCATGTTAGGAAGGTTGGTCTGCCTAGGCGGGCAAAGTGGGCCGTTAACTCAGTAGGTAGAGTATCTGCCTTTTAAGCAGAGAGTCGCCGGTTCGAATCCAGCACGGCCCACCAATTCGCCATACTATAACAGCATGTCACGTAAGCACCAGTTTTTCCTAAAAACAATGGCCAATAGCGGAACGCTTACCCGGTTACAAACCGGCCTTGAATGATTATGCTTGCATTGGAAAGTAAAACTTTCCTCCTCCTGAGAGAGTCGGGGCTCCCCCCCTCCGCCCTGGCTCTCTTTAGGTCGAGGGGCGAAAACCTGCCGGTGGACCCGCCAATTAACCCATCGATGATTGCTTTTAAGGCTTAAATCCGCCGATACGATACCAACGCTCGCCATCACTGTGTAAGGTGACAGACTCCATGGCATCGATCGAAATCGATTGTATCGGAGTTGCATTGTTGTCGATGCAGTCAATGGGCCTGGTATTCACAATTATCGCGTGAGAGGAACTGCCCGTATTCTTAATCGTAAAGGTTCGACCAGGCAAATACAAGGCGTAGTCAAGGTACATGAGATAATATGGCCACTCCACATTCGCGTTGAATTCGATCACGTTGTCGGGCCATCTGGTGCCGCCGGTCGCTGTATCGTTGTCAGACGTGTGAGTCGGGCTCAGACTCTCATTGCCCCGATATAATTGGCGTGACCAGTCCGACGGGGTGGGGGAAGCAATCTTCCGACTGCGGACCGTCACGCCATACGTTGGTACGGGAGGCCCACCCAATATATTCACGAGGTAGTTCTGAGCGACGTCATTAAACTCCGACCTTCTACTCTCACCCCAATAGGCGATCGTGGCCTTGCCCGGCCAGGCTCCGTCAACATACCATCGATGATCAAACGATCCCCCCATGGTCGTTCCAAAACCGACACTATTTCCAAATACAAACCCAGCCAAGAGATACTTCAAGCGTATTCCATATTTAACATGAGTTCCAGCGGCATAGATCAAGACATTTTGGATCGTTGCAGGATAACTTCCGGTGCAAAACAGTATTCCCGTGCCATTGTCATCTATCGGCTCCATATTGACACCATCAATGGTCGGTATAGCGTAATCTCGCCCCTCCGGATCGTCTTCTTCAGAACCAAACTTGATCCCATTTTTTATGGGATGAGCAGGTCCCCCGGTCTCATCCCATAACCCCATATTGACACCCTGGACAAACGGACGCCCTCCGGTGAACCATAGAGCCCAACGGCCGATACCGTACATCCAATTCCCGGAGCCGATGAAGGTGGTGAACTGGTCTCCTCCGACGACAATGCCATCACGCCCGCAATCGCGAGCTGATGCCCCCATGAAACGCTGCTGGAACGCGCAAGTGCTATAAATTCCATCCCGAGATACACCTTGAACGATAACATCGTCATATCTCCAATCATAACCGCAGACCCCCACTTCGAGACCACTGGCATAGATGCCATCCACCGTTCCGGAAGAGAGACCCGGACCCGCCACGGTAAGGCCCTGGATCCTTAATCCCGAAATGCCTGCTGCACTGACATGAATCAGATGATCGACCGCAGCATCCGAAAAATGCAGCTTCGTCAATGAACTCCCCTTACCAATTAGAGTTTGTCCATGATTGGCCGATGTCAGATGCAGGCCGCCAGAAGTGATCTTGTAGGCGCCCTGACCGAATGAGACAACCCTGTTCGCATTCGTTGCGGCGATGATTGAAGGTCCGCAGCTTGTGGAATTGTCAGCGATACACCCCCAGAGCTCAGGGTAAACTTCCGGGTTATTGACGTTCGACAGAACCACCCAGTCATGATTCGTGGAGTTGTCTGCAAAGCGTTGTGAGCGCGGCCCTTCCATAGTCCCGTTGATCGTCAGGTGGTCCGATCTAGGCCCTCGCTGCAGGACCGCACCCCTCTGAAAAACCAGATTGACGTTCTCCGGACAAGTCAGGGAACCATTGAGTTGATAGGTGCGGTAACCTCTCAGGACAACATCTGTCTTTTCCGAAGGTTGGATCTTAGCTAAGGTCCACGCCAACGAGCCGGAAGTACTCGCATTGGAATGGTCTATTCCGGCTCCGGCAGTAACCCACCGCTGCCCGGTATTGGGCGAGCCGGCGGATGGGGCCGCAGCCAGCGAACTGGAATTTAAGCCAATGGTAATAAGCAATACCATCCACATTCTGGCTAAGAGTCGCATGTCACTTCCTTTCCCTGATTTTATCCCATTTCTTCCGAACGATCGCTATCCAGAGCATATTGCAAAACACGTCAGACGTCGAGCTTATTACGATGAGCTCAGGCTTAATCACCTGGCCCGTACCGGTGGGCACTGTTGAGCGCACTGTTGCAAGGGGAAAAAAAGATCTTATTGTGTATGCACTGATGGGCAGCAGTGGGGGAAGTAAGAGCAACGGTGAACATGGCTTCATGAAGAAGGAGGACATTATGTCAAAAACCGAAAAGAATCTCAAAGAGGCGTTTGCTGGAGAATCCCAAGCCAACCGGAGATATCTCGCTTTCGCCGAAAGGGCGGAAGATGAATTTCTCCACGGCGTCGCTAAGCTTTTCCGTGCGGTTGCAGCGGCGGAAACCATCCATGCCCACAAACATCTGCGCGTTGCCAACGG
>JADGQM010000393.1 GCA_017881795.1 Syntrophobacteraceae bacterium | reverse complement strand
TCGAGCCAGGTGATGGCATGGCCCACGGCGCTCTGTTCTGTCTCCGGAGCAACCACGGTGACGTCATGTTCTCGGACAAGGGCAAGATAGAGAGCTTCAATCCCTTTCGAGTAAATGCCGTCATCATTAGTCAATAGAAGGCGCATGAGATCCTCGATTTTCCTTTTCTTGCTGGTAACCTTTTGCTGCTTCAATCCCGGCTTCAAGGGCCTTCCTGTTAAGCTCTTCAGTCCCTGACGGCACGCGCGCAAGGACCGCTGCCTCAAGGCTCTTTAAAGAAACTACCCCCGTAATGGCGGCCAGAGTGCCGAGCGCAACCGTATTGGCCACCATCTCATTTCCCAGCTTTTCGCGAGCAATTTGGGTGAACGGAATCTCCACCGCCCTGGTGGTGGGCAGTTGCTTGACATGAGTGGAGTCAACGATCAGAAGCCCTGTCGGCTTCAAGTCAAAGAAGTAGACATCACAGGACTTTTGATTCATGGCCAGAAGCAGGTCGGGTTTAATGGCCTTGGGATAGTCAATCGCTTCGTCACTGATTACTACCTCGGCTTTGCTCGCGCCGCCTCGAGCTTCCGGTCCATAGCTTTGCGTCTGGCAAACGAATTTGCCGTCGTAGATGCCGGCGGCCTCGGCCAGAATAATCCCCGCGACAATCAAACCCTGCCCGCCCGAACCGCTCAAGCGTATTTCATAACGTTCCATAGTGGTTTGAACTTTCTATGCAAAAAGATCAACGACCATAGCCGTTCATCCCTTATCCGGCCTTCGCCAGCATGGCCTTCGCTGCGTCTCGTATCTTGTTGTACTCATGAGTATAGACGGGAAGGTCGCGGTCTTCCAATACGCCAATGGTAAATTTACCGGTCAGTTCCTCGGCAGTCATGGTTTGGGCCTTATCGATTTTGACCGCAGATTCTTTTTGCCATCTCAGCATGTCAACCGCACCGCCCATTCTGTTTCTGCGGCCATATTGGGTATGACAGTGGCTGATCACTTCCACCACGGCAAAACCTCGCTTCACGATAGCCTTCTCGATCAGTTCGTCAAGGAGGTTAGCATGATAAACCGTGCCGCGCGCCACCATGCTGGCGCCGGCCATGGCGGCCAATTCGGCGATGGAAAAAGCGTGTTCAATATTGCCATAAAGGGCCGTTGTCGCCGTGGCGCCGTAAGGGGTTGTCGGTGAGTACTGTCCTCCGGTCATGCCGTAAATGCTGTTGTTAACGACGATGGCCGTAATGTTCAGATTTCTTCGCGCGGCATGGATGAAATGATTGCCCCCGATCGCCGTAGCATCGCCATCACCCATGATCACGATGACCTGCAATTTTGGATTGGCGAGTTTGATGCCTGTGGCAAAGGTCAGGGCTCGGCCGTGAGTGGTGTGGAGGGTATTAAAATCTACGTATACGGAAATTCTTCCAGAGCAGCCAATTCCTGAGACAATGACAATCTGGTCCTTTTCAAATCCCGTCCGGTCAATGGCACGAATCAGGGCTCCGAGAAAGATCCCATTGCCGCATCCTGGGCACCACACATGGGGGAACTTCTTGTCGTGCCGCAGATATTTATGGATCAATTTGGTGAATTCCGCCATTGCCGTGCCTCACTTAGAAACTGTCCAAAAACAACTTGCACTCATTATCAGCCCTTTTTCGGACCACGAAGAACACGAAGAGCACGAAGAAACCACTTCGTGTCCTTCGTGTTCTTCGTGGTAAAAGAAGGCCTCTTCTTTTTCTTTTTGCCCCCTTAAGCCCGAAGCCAATGCTGCGTGCTGATTGCGGGGCCTCGCTTCAGGAAGGCTGGGTGTTTGCCTCAACTACATCCTACAGTTTAACCAATCGCACCAGGATTTCATTCGGTGTGATGAGGTTGCCATCAATCCGGTTCAGCGTTTCAATCCGGGTCGCCCCCTGATTGATGCGCTTCACTTCGCGGGAGACTTGGCCCATGTTCAATTCCGGAACCAAAACCGCCCTCACGCGCCGTAAGAGCGGCTCCAAAATTTGGCGCGGAAAAGGCCAAAGCGTCATAAGTTGCACCAGGCCTGCCTTGGTGCCGCGCTTTCTTGCCTCCCTTATGGCTCTTCTTGCTGATCGCGATACCGAACCGTAGGCAATAACGATGACTTCTGCATCCTCGGTGGACTCCTCCTCAACGACTTGGATGTCATAAAAGTGCTGGTTCACCTTTCGAAAAAGGCGACTCATGAACGGGATGATTTCGTCAGGACGCTGCGTGGGGAATCCGCGAACATCATGGAGCAATCCCGTTACGTGATACCGGTACCCATCACCGAAAATGCCCATCGGGGGAACGCCTCGAGGGTTGTCCTCATAGGGAATATACCATTCAGGAGGGGTATTCGGGCGGATACGATCCAACACCTCGATCTCTCCCGGATGGGGAAGAAAGATCTTTTCGCGGGTGTGAGCGACGACCTCGTCAGAGAGAATGATGACCGGTGTCCGGTATTTCTCCGAAAAGTTGAAAGCCTTTACCGTTATATCGAAGCAGTCCTGAGTCGTGGATACGGCCATGACGATAATCGGATGGTCACCATGAGTGCCCCATCGCGCCTGCATTACATCCCCTTGGCTCACATTGGTGGGGAGCCCGGTGCTCGGGCCTCCGCGCATGACGTCCACAATGACGCAGGGGACTTCGGCCACGCAGGCAAAGCCGAGGTTTTCCTGCATGAGCGAGAAGCCCGGACCGCTGGTTGCCGTCATCGCTTTCGTGCCCGCAAGGGAAGCCCCGATGACGGCTCCCAGGCTGGCAATCTCGTCTTCCATCTGAATGAAGGTACCCCCTGCTGCCGGCAATCGGTAGGACATGACCTCGCTGATCTCGGTGGCAGGGGTAATAGGATACCCCGCAAAAAAACGGCACCCGGCAGCGAGCGCGCCTTCGACGATGGCTTCATTGCCCTGCAGCAGGAGCTGGCGTCCTCGACTTTTCGCGGTGATCAAAATGGCTCATTCCTCCATGAAGTGAAGGTACCGGGGTTTCCGAGGGGCTCCCCAAAGCCTGCGGCCTCTCGATAGAACTGAAAGGGTAAGGGGAAAATTCGTGGATTCCTGACGAGAGTCAGTCAGTCATCTCCTGCCTCTACGGCAGCGACATTGTGCGGACGCACGCTGATGGCAAAGTCGGGGCAATGCACTTCACACCACCCACAGCCGCTGCAGCGACTGGCATCTTTGACTACCGGTGAACCCTCCTCGTCCCGCCCAATGCATTCACGCGGACAGAATGCCGCACAAATCCCGCATGATTTACACCAGCCCATAAAAATATCGATATCGAACGATCTCTTAGTCTTTTCAGAAACACTTGACTTGGTGGCCCTCTCTTTGGGAGAATGACGATCTGACAGCTTTTCTTTTGTCTCGCTATTTGTCTTTGTTCGAGCGCGCTTGACCATCTGAATTCCTTCTCAGCTCTTCTATCTTCCGAAGTGGAGATGATCCCGAAGGAATATAACAGAAAGCGGCGAAGAATGTAAGTCTTAGGCTTATTCGGAAGACGGAAGACGGAAGACGGAAGACAGGAGACAGGAGACAGGAGTCGGAGGACAGAAGCAGGGAGAACGGGTTGATGCTCGGCGGAAAAGAACATGCGGTATTCATTGAAGAGGATGCGCCTCGAGACGGCATTCAGAATGAACCCCGGTTGTTTTCGGTGGAGGAACGGATTGCGCTGGTCAATGCCCTTTCTGCGTGCGGGTTTAGGCGCATTCAGATTGGAGCCTTTGTGAGTCCTCGCCGGGTGCCGCAGATGGCGGGAACAGAAAAAGTGTATGAAGGTGTTGACCGATATCCCGGAGTCACGTACTCTGCCTTGGTGTTAAATAGAAAGGGTTTGGACCGGGCGGTTTCGGCGGGCCTCAATCATGTTTCGATTTTTGTTTCCGCCAGCGAAAC
>JADGQM010000102.1 GCA_017881795.1 Syntrophobacteraceae bacterium | reverse complement strand
CGCCTTCCGGTCTCAGCTCACTCTTATACAATACCAGTTCAGTGACGTCAAAAGCTTCCGCTTCGAAGCCTTGACGAGCGATGAGCAGCTCCTGCAACGTCCGGAGGTGTTGCCTGCCTTTTACTCGCCCCACGGTAAGATGCGGCCGAAAAGGTCGGTCTTCCCTTTTGAAACCGAGCTCAGCCATGGCCACTTCCACACCTTGCTGCAGCTTGTTCAGTGCCCCTCCATCGCCCTTTAGCCCCACCCAGATGACGCGCATCTGTTTCACCGACGGGAAGGCGCCACAACCTGAGGCTTGAAGCCGAAACGGCGACACAGCCCCGGCAGCTTCTTCCAGGCTCTTCCCGATTTCGGGAATCCGCTCAGGGGCAACATCTCCCAGGAACTTCAGGGTCAGATGAATGCGCTCAGGTTTTACCCAGGTAATAGGGGCCTGCGCTTTTTGGAGCTCTCTCTCAAAACTGTCCAATGCTTCCTGGATGGCAACCGGGAGATCTATGGCAACAAAGGTCCGAAGCATCTTATAAACCTCCATGACCTCATGGGTCACAACGAAGCATGAAAATACAGAGAGCAGAAGACCGGTGGCTGTTGGCAATGCATAACCAGAGTTTGTTATTCTGAATTCTGACTCCTGACTTCTGTATTCTCATATAGATTCCTCCAGAGCATGATCAAAGCTGCCTGGGCAGCGCGCTCCTGAACCAGTTCACGATTCCCGGTGAAGTGACGCTTCTCGACTTCACACTGTCTCGGGGTTGCGCAAGCAATAAAAACCGTGCCGACCGGTTTCTCTTCCGTACCCCCTGTGGGCCCGGCAATCCCGGTGGTAGCCAGGGCGACTTCTACGCCGGCTCCATCGCGAACGCCCCGAACCATAGCCAGCGCCACCTCTTCACTGACCGCGCCATGAGCAGCAAGCAGTTCTCTCGGCACCTTCAGTAGCTCCTCTTTCGCCCCATTGCTGTAGGTGACGAGACCCCGGTCAAAATAGTCTGAAGCTCCTGAAAGAGCGGTTATTTTTCTTGCCAGCAGGCCACCGGTGCAGGACTCAGCAACGGCCAGCCGCCAACCTCTTTCCCTTAGCTTCTCACCGATGACCTTCTCCAGCGTTTCCTGGTTTCGCCCGATCACGTGCTCTTGGCCTACCAGGGCGATGATTTTCTTTTCCAGTTCCTCGATGCGAGTCCGAGCCACCTGTTCACTTTCCGCAGTGGCCAGAAACGTCAATCTGACCTCGGCGTCATGAGGCAGATACCCGATCTCCACCCCTGACGCTTCAGCCCTGAGTGTCAGCAGTCTCCGGTTGAGCTCGGATTCGAAATAACCATGGAGGCGCAGGATCTCTTTCACCGATACCAGGCGCTTAGGAAACCGCTTCTCCAAACCTGGAATCACCAGTTCGGCTACCAAGGTTCTCATCTCATGAGGCACGCCCGGGAGAAAATAGCACGGCACCTCTTCATGCTCCAGGAAGTATCCGGCCATCCCGACTCCGAGCTTAATCGCCCCTTGAGGCATTTGAGCCATTTTTGCCACCTGCTCGGACCAGGGTCGACCCTGCTTTGCCAAACGCTCTTTCAGCCATTGGGTATAACCGGGGTCCTGGAGGAGCGGCCGCTTGAATGCCCGGGACACAGCGGCATTGGTGCGATCGTCGTCCGTGGGGCCGAGACCTCCCGTCACGATCAGAAACTGGGACTCCTGATGACACCGTGAAAGGGTCTTGACGATCTCGTCCTCATCATCCCCGATGGTCACCATCCGCTCCAGCCGAAAACCTCTTGAACGAAATTCGACAGCGATATGGTGAGCGTTTCCATTGGGAATGTCCCCAAAAAGAATTTCGTCTCCTATTGTTATGAGCGAACCGGCAACGGTTCTCAGTGGTTCTGCCATAAGATTTCCTCACTGCCCTTTCCGGCTATGCTTGCCTGACCAGAAACAAGATTTCCTCATAGACTTTGCGGAGTGGCATCTGGCGGTCCCTGGCGATACGTCGGCAAGCCTCGTATTCGGGGATCAAACGCTGCTCTCCTCCTGGCAAAGAGACGCATTTTACCTGGCATGGTCCATAAGGCGTCTGGATCTGCTCCAGTTTACGGTTGAGCTCGACGCGCCTGACCTCCTGGATGCGCACTCCCAGAGTCGTCGTTTCCCTGAAAATCACTTCGAGCACACTCCCTTGCAGCGCCGGTTCGATGAGTACGCTAAGCATCACGCCCGGGCGGTTCTTTTTCATCTGAATGGCGGCAAGGCTGGCATCCAAAACCCCGAGTGCGAACAATTCCTCTAGAACATACCCGTAGAATTCCGGATTCATATCATCGATGTTGGTTTCGAGCAAAAGGAGGGACTTAAATTGAAAAGAGCTTCCTGGGGCGCCAATAAGCACTCTGAGGAGGTTCGGAGGGTCTGAAGCGAGGTCGCTGCCGACGCCATACCCTGAGCCAAGCAGCGTCATTTCGGGTGCTGGACCATAGCCCTCGGCAAGGGAAGCAAGGATCGCTGCACCGGTCGGAGTCACCAGTTCACGCTCAACTTGAGTCCCATAAATGGGGATCGCCTCTAAGAGCACCACCGTTGCCGGAGCAGGAAGGGGCAGCAACCCGTGATGAGTTTTTACAAAACCTCGGCCAATGGGAAGCGGTGACGAGTATATCTGGGCAACCTCCAGATAGTCGAGACCGATCACCGTGCCAGCCACATCCAGGATCGAATCGACTGCTCCAACTTCGTGAAAATGAACCTCGGAAACCGGCTGGTTATGGACGCGGGACTCGGCCTGCGCGAGCTTCTCGAAGATGCCCAGAATTCTCTCCTGAATTTTCTCTTCCAGTTTGCTCTGCCGGATCATCTTCTCAATATCCCCGAAAGAGCGGTGGGGCTGTTCGCCGATATCAATAAAGACGCGGGTTCCAGTAATAAGCCCCCGCTGTTCCTTCGCGTTACGGAGCGAATATCCGCTAACGGGAATCTTTCTCAGTTCTTCCAGAAGCACCTCTCGGGGCACCCCAAGATCCATTAACGCTCCCAGCACCATATCCCCACTGATGCCGGAGAAACAGTCAAAGTAGCCTATTTTCATCGCTTGTTCCTCACTTGTTCCTCTCCTAATCTCAGTTCCAAGACTTGAAGCAGATCCATAGGACGACCGATCAGGGCTGCAGCACCACCCTGAAGAAGTTCTTCGCTTGTTCTAAAACCCCAAAGCACTCCTACCGGGAACATTCCCGCCGCTACCGCAGTCTTCATATCAACAGCACTATCTCCCAGATAGATGAACTCTTCAGGCGCCATCTGCAACTGCCGAGCAATCTCCAGGGCCGCCGCCGGGTCAGGTTTTGCCGGGACCTCGTCACGTTGACCGATAACCGCGTCAAATGTCCACTTCGACAGCAATTCCTTTACTGACTTTTTCGTTATGTCATCCTTTTTGTTCGACAGGATGGCCAGTTTGAGGCCTCGCCCAATGAGCGCATCCAACATGGCAGACACGCCGTCGTAAGGTTTGGTTTTTATCATCCAATTTTGGCCGTAGTCACGGAGAAATGCGTCAAGGCAGGAGCGGACCACCGCCTCGTCATCGCGCCTGCTATCAGGTAGTGCACGCTT
This sequence comes from Syntrophobacteraceae bacterium, assembly GCA_017881795.1. Taxonomy (GTDB): domain Bacteria; phylum Desulfobacterota; class Syntrophobacteria; order Syntrophobacterales; family Syntrophobacteraceae; genus JADGQM01. The sequence continues at coordinate 8,888 of JADGQM010000102.1, read as the reverse complement.
CACAAGCATCTGTGACCCATTGCCCACAAAATAGCGATAGGCATCCAGACTATGCGTGGGAAAGTCCCTTTCACGCAAAACCCGGTTCACAGCGTCGGCAAGATCCTCCAAGGTGTCAAGCAGCGTGCCATCGAGGTCAAAGATAATGGCTTTCACAGACATGATTTCAGTTCCTCATGGTTAAACCCGGATATTTTCCTGTTAATAAGTTGTGCACATCTTGTTGGCAACGGAGTCACAGGCCGGCCGGTTTGTCGGTTTTGGCATCTTCGTGTGTGCAAATTGATACAGATTATCTATAATAATTACAGTTAGTTGACATTCTTTTTGACATTTGAACAGTGCTTTATTATGATCATTATCTTTAAGAAGGAATACCAATAAAATACACCTTCAACCAGGAACCCTGACTATGAAAATCCAAATGGAGACCGCACTGCTCACTGGAGTACTTCAAAAAGTACTGAGTATCACTGAAAAAAAGACCAACATACCCATTCTGTCCAACACCTTGATCAAAGCCACCGACCACAACGCTATTGAAGTGTCGGCAACCGATCTGGAAATTAGCCTGCGAACCGAAGTCGGAGCGCAAATAGAATCTCCAGGCACGGCTACTGTCTCGGCGCGAAAGCTCCTGGAAGTGGTCCGGGAGCTGCCATATGAACGCATCATCCTCGAAGACCAGCCAGGTGGCAAATTGCAGGTGCACGCTGGTCGTGCAAGATTTGAGCTGCAAACGATCCCGGCTGAAGACTTCCCCTACCTCAATTTCCACGAAGGATCGGAATTTTCCAGGTGCGACGCATCGCTGTTGAGAAAATCCCTGAGCAAAACCCTATATGGTGTGCCCACCGACGAGGATCATTTCAGCGTCGCCGGTCTCTATTGGCACCCTGTCGAGCCCGATGGTTTGCGCTTCGTATCCTGTGATGGACACCGTTTGGCCTATTTCCAGGTTCCTGTGGAATCGTTTCCTGATCTAAGACTCACGAAGGGCATAATTGTTCCCCGCAAAGGAGTACAGGAAATAATTCGCATCTTGGAAAAAGAAAGCGAAGCCTCTCTTTCAATTGATGAAAACTGCCTGATCCTCAAAACTCCTGGAACTGTCCTGAGCATTCAGCTATTGGACGCCGAGTTCCCAGAATATCAAGTAATTATACCTGAAGAAAGACCTTTTTCCCTTGAGCTCGATAGAGATGCGTTTTTCTCTGCTCTCAAACGGATGGCCGTGCTGACAGATAATCGCTGGCGTCATGTGCGCTTTAGTGTCAAGGAGAATGTGTTGCGGTTGGAAGCAGGTAATCCGGAAATCGGCAACGCCGATGATGTTCTCGATGTGGAGTATCAGGGAGAGGAATTTACGATCGCCTTCAATGTCAGGTATGTCATGGACAGCATGCAGAGCATCGAAAGCGAGAAAATTCGTTTCGAATGGTTGGATACGTTTCACGGCGGCGTTTTTGTCGGACAAGATGATCCCGATTACTTCAGCCTGGTGATGCCGATGATCGTCTGATGACTCTTTTGGGGGAGCAGCGGTTGTAGTCCCCTGTTACCCACTGCGTGTTTTGGTGGCTGGATGCCTCGGAAAAATGCCTTCCGAAGATTTTTTCGGTTGGCATTCCGGCCAAAAATTGAACTTCCCATCCAAGGTTATTCCGCCCAGCCAACAATGCTCTGATAGAACTCCGTCAAGTTATTTCGGATGTCGGACGTCGGATTTCGGATTTGACAACAATCGGTCTCTGCAAAATGGAAATTCCTATACGGTCAAGCTAGCTGAAAACCATTGAAAATCCGAGTAAAATAGGCTATATTTTCGTTTTAAAAGACAAATTTGGAAATCGTCAGACCAAAAGGGTCTTTCTTTTGATACCAGTTTCATAAGGCAAAACCAAGAATAGCGAGTTCAGCGTAAAAACAGGGAGAGGTTTTTCTATGACCGACTTAAATCCTGCCGATAGCAGTCAGGAAAACCAGTATACAGCGCAGCAGATCACCGTTTTGGAGGGGCTGAGTGCGGTTCGAAAGCGCCCTTCGATGTATATCGGGAATGTTTCCACCGAGGGTCTTCACCATCTCGTGTACGAGGTGGTTGACAACAGCATAGATGAAGCCCTGGCGGGGTATTGCGACCATATCAAGATTGAAATTCATACGGATGGTTCGGTTACCGTTGAGGACAACGGGCGCGGGATCCCGGTTGACCTTCACGAAAAGGAGAATCTCCCGGCAGTTGAAGTGGTCATGACCAAACTTCATTCCGGGGGGAAGTTCGATGATACCAGTTACAAGGTTTCCGGAGGGCTCCACGGGGTGGGGGTTTCGGTGGTGAACGCCCTGAGCGAATTGCTTCAGGTGGAAATTTATCGTGACGGAAAGGTCTACTACCAGCGGTATGAACGGGGTGAGCCAAAAACGCCGCTGGTGGTTAAGGGAGAAACCTCGCGCCGGGGGACGAAGATCACTTTCAAACCTGACCTGCTCATCTTTACGGAGACTGAGATTAGTTTTGACATCTTGGCGCAGCGTCTGCGCGAGATGGCTTTCTTGAATCGCGGCGTGCGCATTGATCTCTCCGATGAGTCCATTCCCAAGGAGAGGAGTTTCTGCTACGAGGGGGGTCTTGTTTCGTTCGTGGAATACTTGAATAAGAACAAGGAACCCTTGCATCCGGAGGTCATTCACATCGCTGGTGATCGGCAGAATGTCAATATTGAGACCGCTATTCAGTATAACAGCACTTACATCGAAAAGATTTTTAGCTTTGCCAACAACATCAATACGAAAGAAGGGGGATCACACTTATTTGGGTTCAAAGCCGGACTGACCCGTTCCATCAAGCAGTATGCGGTGCAAAACAAGATGCCCAAGGCGGATCTCGAAAAGCTCACCGGTGATGATGTGCGCGAAGGGCTAACGGCCGTGGTGAGCGTGAAACTGTCTCAGCCGCAGTTTGAAGGCCAGACCAAGACGAAGCTCGGCAACAGTGAGGTGAAAGGGCTTGTCGAGAACCTGGTCTACGATAAGCTCTCTGCTTTCTTCGAAGAGAATCCACGGGTAATAAAAATCATTTTGGACAAGGTCCTGGAAGCGGCCAGGGCTCGTGAAGCTGCACGCCGAGCTAAGGAGCTAACGCGCCGAAAAGGGATTTTGAGCGACCATTCGCTGCCAGGGAAGCTTGCTGATTGCCAGGAGCGAGATCCCGCAAAAAGCGAGATTTTTATTGTGGAAGGGGATTCTGCCGGAGGGTCGGCAAAACAGGGTCGCGACCGTGGGTTTCAGGCGATTCTTCCCTTGCGCGGGAAGATCCTCAATGTCGAGAAGTCCCGTTTTGATAAGATGCTGGAGAACCAGGAAATACGTAACATGATATCAGCTCTCGGAACGGGCATTGGTAAGGATGAATACAATCCTGATCGGCTCCGTTATCACAAGACCATCATCATGACCGATGCCGATGTGGATGGAGCGCACATTCGAACCCTGCTGCTGACGTTTTTCTTTCGAATGATGCCGGAGCTGATTGAAAGGGGTCATCTCTTCATTGCTCAGCCGCCGCTTTACCGAGTTGCTGCCGGCAAACAGGAACAATATGTGAAAGACGATGATGGCCTCAATGCTCATTTGCTATCGAGAGCTGCAGAAAAAAAAGAAGTCTACCTGGGCGGGTCCGACCAACCGCTTCCTAAGACGCAACTGGTACAGTTGCTGAAAACCTACTCGCGCTATGAAGAATGGCTGGACCGACAAAGTGCCAGGGGACTTCCGAAGGTGCTCATCGAGCAATTGGTAACCATCTACAGTGTTCGCAAACTGGCTTTGCTGGAGCCGGACGAACAGGCTGTTGTGATCCGCGAAGAGCTGGAGAAGGCGGGTTATGAGGTGCTATCCGTCGAACCGGAAGCAGAAACAGGGAAGGTTGATTTCGTTCTGGCGCCGATTGATTCTACCGGTGGGCCCGGTGAGGTTCGAATCGGGCACGATTTTCTGGAGTCGATGGCCTTTAGGAAGCTCTTGGAGCTCTACCACGCCCTCGATGTCCTCCATCAGACCCCTTGCCTGGTGAAGGGCGGGCAGGCTGAGCAATACTTTGAGCACCCCCGCGATTTCTTTCGGTATCTGATGGAGGATGGAAAAAGGGGTCTCACCATCCAGCGTTACAAAGGTCTTGGCGAAATGAATCCGGGACAGCTCTGGGAAACCACGATGAATCCTGAGAAGCGTACTCTCCTGCAGGTGCGCATCGAAGATCAGTATCTGGCGGATGAACTATTTACAACATTGATGGGCGATCGCGTGGAGCCGCGTCGGGAATTTATTCAAGTCAACGCCCTGGATTTCCGGGAACTTGATATTTAAGCACATCTCCTAACTTCCTCTGAGGAACATGGTAATGGACCTGAAAACGATCAATATCGAAGATGAGATTAAGCTTTCTTATCTCGATTACGCAATGAGCGTCATCATCGGAAGGGCCATTCCCGACGTGCGGGATGGTTTGAAACCGGTACACCGGCGCATCCTTTTTGCGATGCATGAACTGCGCAATGATTTCAATAAGCCTTACAAGAAATCAGCACGCATTGTCGGGGATGTCATCGGTAAGTATCATCCTCATGGCGATATCGCTGTGTATGACGCTCTGGTGCGCATGGCTCAAAGTTTTTCGATGCGCTATCCCCTGATTGATGGCCAGGGGAATTTTGGGTCGGTGGACGGGGACCCTCCTGCGGCCATGCGTTACACTGAAATCCGCATGCATCGGCTGGGGCACGAATTCATGCGGGACATCGAAAAGGAAACCGTTGCTTTTCAGCCCAATTACGACAACACTATTTTAGAACCGCTGGTGCTGCCGACAAGGGTTCCCAACCTCCTCTTGAACGGGTCTTCGGGAATCGCTGTCGGCATGGCGACCAACATCCCTCCTCATAATATGCAGGAACTGTGCGAAGGTCTTCTCGCCCTTCTCGACCAGCCCGACATCACGATAACCGGGCTCATGCGCTATATTCTGGGACCTGACTTTCCCACCGCCGGCTTCATCTGCGGATGTGGAGGAATCAGAGACGCTTATCAGACGGGTCGTGGCATCATCAAGATGCGGGCTCGCGTTGAAGTGGAGGAATCCGGGCGGAGAAGCCACCTGATCGTCACCGAACTTCCTTACCAGGTGAATAAAGCAAGGCTGTTGGAGCGCATTGCCGAGCTCGTCAAGCAGAAAAAGATCGAAGGTATCCAGGACATCCGCGATGAGTCCGACCGTGAGGGCATGAGAATCGTCCTGACGCTGCGACAGGGAGACGAGCCTAAAGTCGTTGAAAACCAACTCTACAAGCATACCCCATTGGAGACCAGCTTCGGGGTCATCATGCTTGCCGTGGTGGACAACCGGCCCGAAGTTCTCAATCTCAAGGACGTGCTCCAGAAGTTTCTTGACTTCAGACGTCAAGTTGTCGTCAAGCGCACTCAGTATGAGCTCAGCCAGGCGGAAAAACGGGCCCACATTTTGGAGGGCCTGAAACGAGCGCTGGATCATCTCGATGAAGTCATCCAACTGATCCGTTCGGCGGCAAGTCCTCAGGAAGCCAAAGCGCAACTCATTCAACGGTTCGAATTTTCCGACGAACAGGCTCAAGCAATCCTGGAGATGCGTTTGCAGCGGTTGACGGGTCTCGAGCGGGAGAAGATCGTCGAGGAATACTACCAAATCCTCAAAGAGATCGAACGGCTCCGCCAGATCCTTGGATCTACAGCCCTGGTGGATCAGGTGATCCGTGAAGAGATCCAGGAGTTGATGACGCAGTACGGGGATTTGCGGAAGACGGAAATCATTGCGGAAGCGGAAGATATCTGTATCCAAGATTTGATTGCCAACGAAGAGATGGTGGTGACCATCTCTCAGGCGGGTTATGTGAAACGAACCCCTCTCGTCATTTATCGCAGTCAGAAAAGGGGCGGCAGGGGAAGGAGCGGGATGAGCACCCGCGAAGAGGATGTGGTCACTACGGTTTTTACTGCTTCCGCCCATGACTACCTGCTGGTTTTTACCAATCGAGGACAGGTCTTCTGGTTGAAAGTCTATGAAATTCCCGAGGTGGGCCCGTCGGCTCTGGGAAAGGCGATTGTCAATCTGCTGGCACTGCAGCCCGGTGAGAAAGTGGAAGCCATCCTACCGGTGAAAGAGTTTACAGATGGGCAATACATCATCATGGTGACGAGAAACGGCGTCGTCAAGAAAACCGAGCTGACCGCTTACGCCCATCCACGGTCAACAGGAATTCGGGCTATTGTGCTGGATGATAATGATGAACTCATCGCAGTGCGCATCACGGATGGCAACAGGGATCTTTTCCTGATGAGCAAGTCGGGGAAATGCATCCGTGTTGCGGAGACACAATTCCGGCCGCTGGGAAGGGTCAGCCGCGGCATCCGCGGAATGAGGCTTGATGGCAGCGAACTGGTGGGAATGGATGTCATTGACGGGGGTAAGAGCATCCTGGTGATTACCGAAAATGGTTTTGGCAAGCGGACTCCTGAAGAGGCCTATCGGTGCCAGAGCCGCGGTGGCAAGGGGGTGCTGAATATTCGCGTTTCGGAGAGAAATGGCCCTGTTGTGGGATTTTGCCAGGTCGGGGAAGAGGAGGAGATCCTGATTATCACCAACCGCGGCCGGCTGATCCGGATTCCCGTGGCACAGGTGAGTAAAATCGGGCGGGTTACGCAAGGGGTGAAACTGATGGTCTTGGATGAAGACGAGCAGGTAGTGGATTTGACGGTCTCAGCGGAACCCGATGAAGTGAAGGAGGAGGCCGAGAACTAATGGAAGTGGTCGGTCCCATCGGCGTCGTCGGAGCAGGAAGTTGGGGAACCACACTGGCTCAACACCTGGCCGCAAAGGGCTATAAGGTTGACTTGTGGGTTTATGAAGAGGATCTTTGCCGGACTATTCGAGAAACTCGAGAAAATACCTATTATTTGCCAGGATTCCTGCTACATGAAAATATCGTTGCCCATAACGAATTAAGACACGTGGTGGAAGGCCATGAACTGGTGGTGATGGTGGTTCCCTCCCACGTCTATCGCGAAACTGCCAGGCAGATGCTTCCGTTCCTGAAGCCCCATGCCGTTATTGTAAGTGCGACCAAGGGAATCGAGAATGGCACCTTGCTCATCATGTCAGATATCTGGAAAGACATTCTGACATCGACGGATTTCATTCAGGTGCTCGCGCTGTCCGGGCCCTCATTTGCCCGCGAGGTAATCCGCCGGATTCCAACGGCGATCGTGGTTGCCGGTGAAGATTTTGAACTCACGAGGCGGGTTCAGCGGATATTTTCGACGAACTATTTTCGAGTCTACACGAGTTTTGACAAAACGGGTGTGGAGTTGGCAGGGGCGCTGAAAAATGTCATCGCCATTGCGGCGGGGATTAGCGATGGTTTAAATTTTGGGCACAATACTCGGGCTGCCTTGATCACCAGAGGGCTTGCCGAAATATCCCGGTTGGGTGTGAAAGTGGGGGCAAATGTTTTGACCTTTTCTGGGTTGTCGGGCATTGGGGACTTGCTTTTGACCTGCACGGGTGATTTGAGCCGTAATCGGCAAGTGGGCCTGCAGTTGGGACAGGGCCGGAAAATTGAGGAAATTCTTGGGGAAATGCGGATGGTGGCGGAAGGAGTCAAAACGGCCCAATCGGCGCATTGCTTAGCTCAGCGCGAACACGTTGACATGCCCATTTCCGAAAAGGTTTACCAGGTGCTGCATGAAGGCAAGCGACCTCAAAAAGCGGTGCAAGAGTTAATGGAGAGAAGTCTTAAGCACGAATTGGAAATCCTCTGAAAACCAGAGCGTAAGGGAACTATGCCACGTCTTTTGATGTCAGCTATTTATGAACGGGTCAAAGAGAAAAAGGAAAGCTACCGGCGTTATAATTTCAAACCGCTTCAAGAGGAGGCGTTTGCCACATTTTTTGATCTCGCCCAAGAGTATGCCACCATCGATTACCTCTATCAGATCTGCGTAGCCGTCCCCAAAGAATTCTTTGGACTGGAAAGCCGGCTTTATGTGATCGACGCTAAAACGTCACGACTGGAAAGGGTGTGCAGCAGCGAGACAGGCTTAATTCCGGCTGAAGAACGCGCCCCTTTTCCATTGCGCCTTGCCGACAGCAGTTACGCGACTGAAGATGCCTGGGTTTTTCCCATCCGGGGAAACCGGGCTCTCACCAAGTGGATTCCTTTTCTGGATCAAAGTCAGATACTGGGCCTGTTCGAGATCTATCCTAAAGAAAGAGTGGATGAAAAAGAACACTTCTTCTTAGAAAAATTCACCAACCGCATTGGCTACAATCTTCATCAGAAGCTTCTCATCCAGCAGAATATCAACCACATCAAATTCATTAACCAATTGGTTTCGGATATCGAACACAATGTTATCTCACCCAATATCTACTACAAGCTTTTCCTACGCCATCTGAATAGAGCCATCTCCGAATACAATGGGATTCTGGGACAGATTGGAGATGTCATCGTTTCTCTTCATGACGGCGACGAGGCGCTGTTAAAGCAACTGAAAGAAATCGACGGGGCTCTCAGCCGGAACAACGAAAATCTGGCTCAAGAAGCCACGGCTTTGTCAAAGCACTACGAGCACACCAGTCTCTTTCTTGAGACTCTACTGCGTCGGGACCATTTCTTGAAGGGTACGTATGTTCTGAGAAAACAGCCCTGTAACTTCAGGACTGAAATCATCCAGCCACTTCTGGAGCGATACTTGCCGCTGTTCGAGAAAAAGGCAATTACGGTGGATAACAGCCTCGAAGAAGTGCCTGATGAACAGATAACGCTGTATGTTGACAAGGGGCTCATTTCGCAGGT
>JADGQM010000392.1 GCA_017881795.1 Syntrophobacteraceae bacterium | reverse complement strand
GTGATGACGGCGGCGGTCAAGAACATGTTTCGTTCCGATTTTTCCAAAGCATGACAAAAACGGTCATTGGATGTCACTCTAGGGCGACCGAGCGGCGAGCATGTCAGATGGAATTCGTCTTCAGGCAGGTTCACCCGCTTGCGGAGATCTTGCTGGAGGGTTTTTGCTGCGACTTGAGGGCGAGCTCGGTAGGGACTGTTGTGGCCGTTTTCAGTTCTGTGAACGATCTTCGTGATAGCGCCGGATAATGCCACCCGCGAATGCATTAGCAGGCCGATTCAAAGCAGGTCGGGTGTAAGTGGGAAGTTTGGTTAGAGGTCAGCGGCGGAAGGCAAATCGGACGCTTTCCAGCCCCCGCCCAAGGCCTTGATGAGCAGCACACAGGCGGTCATGCGGCGGCCGAGAATGTTGACTGCGGTTACTTCGTCGCTCAGGGCGACCGTTTGAACCGTCACGACGTTCAGGGCGCTGACGGTCCCCGCCTTGTACTGGTTGGTGGTCACGGTCACGGACTGCCTCGCGGCCTGCACCGCTTCTTCCTGTACTCGCGCTTCGTCCTCAAGAATGCGCAGGGCAGCCAAATTGTCCTCCACCTCCTGAAAGCCGGTCAGCACGGTCTGACGATAAGTCGCCACGCTCGCATCGTAGACGGCCCGCGCCTGGTCGGTCTGCGCTTTCCTTAGCCCGGCGTCGAACACGGTTTCCGAGACCGCCGCCCCCACCGACCAGAAGCGACTTGGCCAGGTAAACCAGGTGGTGAAGTGCGTGGCCTCGAATCCGCCCGAACCGTTCAGCGCAATGTTCGGGTAATACGCAGCAATGGCCACTCCGATTTGGGCATTGGCCGCGGCCGCGAGCCTCTCGGCAGCCGCAATATCGGGTCTGCGCTCAAGGAGCTGCGACGGCACTCCGGCCGGGATGGATGGCGGCACGATGGCGATTGGTTCGAAGGGAAGAGTGAGGACCGATGCGGGCTTCCCCGTGAGCGATGCAATGGCATGCTCAAATTGCGCGCGCTGCACGCCCACGTCAATAGCTTGAGCCTGGGTGGTCTTGAGTTGCGTTTCCGCCTGCAGGACGTCGGAACTGGATGCCACTCCACTTGCGTAACGATTCCTGGTCAGTTCGAGAAACTTCCGGTAGGCATCGACCGTATCGTCGAGCAGCTGCTTCTGAGCATCCAGAGTGCGCAGCGCAAAATAGTCCTGCGCCAGTTCGGCCTGGGCGATCAAGCGAGCGGTCTCGACGTCTGCCGCACTAGCCTGGGCGCCTGCCTTGCCGGCCTCGACGGTGCGGCGGATCTTGCCCCAAATATCCAATTCCCAGGACGCATTACCGGTCAGTAAGTAATCAGAAAAAATGCCCGCCCGGGTGATGGGACCCGCACCGAGGTTGGCAGAACTGCGCGAGCGGCTAATCGAGGGCCCGGCCGTGACCGTCGGGAAATAGGCGGCGCGAGCAGCCTGCACCAGTGCACGAGCCTGTCGAAACTGCGCTTCGGCGACCACAATGTTCTGGTTTGAAATGTCGACTTGCTCTTCAAGGGAATTGAGCTGGGGATCGTTGAAGATTTCCCACCACGCGCCCCGAGTGACATCGTCCATGGGCTGCGCCTCCTTCCACTCTGCCGTTTCTTTGTAAGCTTCAGGCGTCAGAGTTTGCGGCCTGATGTAGTCCGGACCAACCGTACATCCGGCGGCCAGAAGGCATAGCAGCACCGACGCTGCAGCAATGAGCCTATGCGATTTCATATAGCGTCCCCAAACTAGGGTATACATCAGCACAAAAAAGTGCCCGAAGAACACGAAGATAGGGTGGACCGACAGCGCAACCCAACGGTGGTTTTCGGTGGGTTGCGGCGCAAAGAGACGCGCCTAACCCACCCTACGCATCGAATTCGGACTCGCTTTCATGCAGAGCTGCGTTAAGCTTAGGCGCATGGCAATGAATAATCGTCCAAGATGGGAGACCGACTCGGTTTCAAAAACCGGGTCGGTCTGGATGCCACGGATAAGTATTCTTTCCCTGCTGCTTAGCCTAACAAACAATAACGGGTTTCCCGCCCACCTCTTTCCACCGGCGCCCTGTGGCGCGGTCAATGCCAATGCTGCACAGCGCAACCGCGCAGGTGTTCGCATCATCCTAAGCCCTCTGACCCGGCGACTTCGTCCGTTACGGGATGTCGTCCCGGCCTCCTCCGCACCCGTTGGCCCCAGAGCCTGAAGCGCTCCATGTAAAGATAGATGACCGGGGTTGTATAGAGCGTGAGCATCTGGCTCAAGATCAACCCCCCGACGATAGCGATGCCGAGCGGGCGGCGCAGTTCGGACCCGACTCCCCTTCCCACCGCCAGAGGCAGCGCACCCAACAATGCCGCCATGGTGGTCATCATGATCGGCCGGAATCGCAGCAAACAGGCCTGAGAGATTGCATCGACCGGTTTCTTCCCCTCCTTGCGCTCCACCTCCAGGGCAAAGTCGACCATCATAATGCCGTTCTTTTTGACAATACCGACCAACAGGAGCATGCCGATCACGGCAATGATGCTCAATTCCGTGCGACACAGCAGCAGGGCCAGAAGTGCTCCCACGCCGGCCGAGGGGAGAGTCGAGAGAATAGTGATAGGATGGATGTAGCTCTCATACAGGATCCCGAGCACGATATAAACGGCGACCACAGCTGCCAGGATCAACCACGGTTCGTTGGCCAGCGACGATTCAAAGGCCTCGGCCGTCCCCAAAAACATACCCCGGATGCTCACCGGCAGCATCAGACGCCGGGTGGTGTCTTCGATCGCCTTCACCGCATCGCCGAGCGCCGCCCCGGGCGCCAGGTTGAACGAGGTCGTCACGGATGGAAACTGCCCCAGATGATTCACTGAGAGGGATGTGGCGGTTGGTTGATAGCTGGTGAAGGCGCTCAGTGGCACTTCCGCTCCGTTTGACGAATGAACATAGATCTCCCGCAGCGTTTCCGGGCGCTGCCAATAGCGTGGAGCAACCTCCATCACCACATGGTATTGGTTCAATGGGGTGTAGGTTATCGCGACCTGCCTCTGCCCGAACGCGTCGTAGAGGGTATTGTCGATGAGCTGCGCCGTAATGCCGAGGCGCGACGCCGTGTTGCGGTCGATCTGAAGCCAGGACTGTAACCCTTTGTCCTGCTGATCGCTGCTCACATCCACCAGTTGGGGCAATGCGCGCAGTTGTCGCAATACTCGGGGAGCCCACTTATTGAGCTCTTTCAGGTTTTCTCCCTGCAACGTAAACTGATAGAGAGCGTTGCTTGCCATGCCGCCGACGCGCAAATCCTGCACCGGCTGAAGATAGGTAGGGGCGTCGGGGACTTGGACGAGCTTTTTCCGCAGCCTCCCAATCACGTCCCGGGCACTGGTCTTGCGCTCCTCGAACGGTTTCAAGGCGATGAACATGCGGGCCGTATTGGTAGTCGAGCCGCCCCCGCCGCCGCCACCGGTGAAACCGGTCACATCGGTCACGTCCGGGTCACTCTTGATAACGTCCACCACCTTCGACAACTTCTCTCTCATGGCCTGAAACGATATATCCTGCGCCGCTTGAATAGCACCGCTGATACGGCCGGTATCCTGCTCGGGAAAGAAACCCTTTGGAATGTAAATGAACAGCCCGATATTGATCCCGACGGTGAGTAGTGTCAAGGAGACCATCAACAAGGGGTGCGCTAACGCCCAGTGCAGACTCCTGTTATAGGTGCTGTGCATATGGTCGAAAACCCACTCACTGGCCCTGTAGAGGGACCCGTGGGTGCGGCCTTGCTCCGGCTTGAGGAGCCTGGCGCACATCATGGGGGTGGTGGTGAGCGAGACCAGCAGGGAAACTGCGATGGCTGCAGAAAGGGTCACCGCAAATTCACGGAACAGACGGCCTACCATTCCCCCCATCAGGAGGATTGGAATGAACAC
>JADGQM010000391.1 GCA_017881795.1 Syntrophobacteraceae bacterium | reverse complement strand
TGACCGACACATTTAGAGTACGTTATAACGTACACCATTTATGTGAGGTGCGATATGAAAAGACTCAGAGTCGATGAAGACATCAGGCCAATGTCGGAGTTTCGCACTGGCATTGCCTCCTTCCTTAAACAGATACACGACACAAAGCGTCCCCTTATCATCACCCAGCACGGCAAAGGGGTGGCTGTCCTGCTCGATGCAGGCGAATACGAGGCAATGCAGGAGAAAATAGAACTACTCCAAGACATACAGACATCCATCGGACAGATAGAAGCCGGCCAGGGAATTGACCATGAGCACGCTAAAGCGACGGTGTTAAAGCGGACCAGGAAATGAAAATCGTCTGGTCTCCCCTGGCAGTGGACAGAGTCTCGGAGATAGCAGGGTACGTAGCCCAGGACAATCCGGTTGCGGCAGAAAGTTGGATAAAAGCAGTCTTTGAAAAAGTAGCGGAGCTGAAAAGGTTCCCAGAAAGCGGTCGCATTGTGCCTGAAACCGACAATAGAACCATAAGAGAACTGATATACGGTAACTACCGAATAATCTATCGACTGGATGAGAAGAGGATCTCGGTGCTCACCGTTTGCCACGGGAAGCAGATCTTGCCAGTTGATGAAATCAAGGAATAACCAATCATTCGAGCAGACGCCCACCACGCCCCACGCATATACCCTAAGCCCGCCGCCGGCAACAAGCTCTTCCTCATAGCCTCACGGCGCATCCCAAAGCCACACCGCTCACCGATGCAGGCGATCACCTCAAATCTCAGCTCCCTCGAGGGCCCACCCGTGGGACTCAGGATAAGCGCCGCCGTGCAAGGCGGCGCTACCATTTTGAAGGTGGGAGCAGTCCGATGGGCATCCTGCTCCCATTATTGCGTGCACCCCCAGCCAACCAGCACCTTTCCCGCTATATTAAAGCTGTACAGCAGGGGCACGAGATTCTTCTCACCCGCCGAGGCCAACCGGTGGCCCGTTTGGTAGGGGTGACCAGCAAAAAGGTATTGAGCGTCGAACAGCAGGAGGCCAGAAAACGCAGCCTGGAGCTTATGCGTCGCGGTTATCCATTGGGAGGGCCGCCTATCCGCCGGGACGAACGGTATGAGCGCTGAGCGTTTCACGACGGAGCATCGTCTTTTCCAGGAGAATCCGGGCTGCTTCCAGCGATTCGTCTGCCTGCTCCAAGCGATACTCAACCAGGGCTTTGATATTCTGTGTTATCACGCGGCAACCCCTTCATGCAGGACATGCTCGACAAGCGTGCTTTCCGACATGGGACCGTTTTCAAATTGATCTTCGTCCATAACGATCGTGGTAATGACCCGATCTGCATCAAAACCCACCTCCCAGGCAATGCGGCGAATTGTTTGGGTCACTATTCGATCCACTCTCGGCAACACAACGCAGATGTCAAAATCAGAATCCCATTCAGCCGTGCCGCGCGCCCGCGACCCGAAGGCCCAAATGCGCGCTTCGGCGTATCGTCTCCGTGTCCGTCCTGCGAACTTATTCAGAATCTTTTGGTCCTCTTTGCTCAACATGACAGACTCTCACTTCTGCACCGGATACACATTTATGGTCCTTTTGTCGTTGAAGGGCCTCTCTTGACATTTCCAGTAGAGAATACAAATATCACATTTGCGATTGCCTCTGAAGAGCTTAACGTCACATTCCGCTCCCTTTTAGCGGTGCATGGCGCAATTTCTGACATGGAGTTGCTTCCGGTCAATTGCATTCTAATATACCTGGGCGAAAATTCGTGGGGTGTTGGTGGGCACGATAAAACTGTGCCCACCCTACGATGTTTCAAGCTCTGAAACAATGTGTGGGCACATCTTTTTGTGCCCACCGTAACCGCGCAGGGACTTACGCCGACGTCTACCAGCGTGGCATCCGAAGCTGGATCATGGCGAATGTCAACCGCGACCGGCGCAGCGCTTGACAACCGGTCTGGCTATGGTACCAGATAGAGACTGGAGGCAACAAAATGATTATTTCAAGAGATATCAAACCGATTACATACATCAAAGCAAACGCTGCCGAGCTTTTGAAGCAAATAAACGAAACCCGCCGGCCCGTTGTCATTACTCAAAACGGCGAACCGAGAGCGGTGCTTCAGGACCTGCAAAGTTATGATAACATGCGAAATGCCATAGGTATCTTGAAACTGGTTTCCCAGGGCGAGGAGGACGTGAAGATTGGGAAGTCTAAAGCCCAGCAAGACGTATTCGCGGAAATCGAGAAGGCCCTCAAAGAAAGAATGAAATCAAAACAGGGTAGTTCAGAAACAGGCAAATGATTGTGCCCAACTACGCCTATAATCACCCATCGGGATGGAACCCATGAAATCGCTCCGGCTCTTTACGGGTAACAGACTGGATCTGCTGGCGAAAGCCTTGGCCGAAGTCCTGGAAGCTCCGCTGGCTTCGCCCATCGAGCAGGAAATCATCGTCGTTCAGAGCAAGGGTATGGAGCGGTGGATTTCCATGCAGTTGGCCGCGCACTTCGGCGTCTGGGCGAATTGCCGCTTTCCCTTTCCCAATGCTTTTGTCTACGAGATCTTTCAAAGCATCCTCCCGGACCTCCCTGATTTCTCGGTTTTTGATCCGAAGTTTTCCACGTGGAAGATCATGAGCATCCTCCCAACCCACCTTGACGAACCCGGCTTCGAGAGCTTGAAGCACTATCTCGATAGCTCCGGCTGGAGTCTGAAACAACTGCAACTGTCCCGGCGCATTGCCGAAACCTTTGACCAGTATATCCTCTATCGCCCTGAGATGATCACCAGGTGGGAGGCCGGAGAAGACGATCAGTGGCAGGCGGTCGTTTGGCGGGACCTGGCGAAGGGATTCGAGCAGCAGCATCGAGCCGCCCTCGGAAAGACCTTGCTGGAAAAGATTGTGAAAGCTGCTCCCGGGAGCTTCCCGGTTCCCCGGAGGGTATCGCTGTTCGGCATCTCTTACCTTCCGCCCTTTCACATGCAGCTATTTGAAGGATTGTCGCGACTGACCGAAGTCAACCTTTTTCTCCTGAATCCGTGCCGGGAATATTGGGGTGACCTTGCCTCAGAACGGGATGTCCGAAGGATCACTGCCGGCTCAAAGACCGCGGACCTTTCCCGTGAAGCGCTCTTCCTTGAAGCAGGAAACCCTCTTCTCGCGTCAATGGGAACATTGGGGAAGGATTTCTTCGAATTGCTCACGGACTTCGATTACGAGGAATCCACGTTCTTTCGTGATCCGGGGGACGGCCACCTGCTAGCGTGCATTCAATCCAACATTTTGAATCTGCGGGATCGAGCGGGGAACCCCAACGAAAAGACAACCATCGCAGAAGATGACCGCTCCATTCAGATTCACTCATGCCATAGCCCCATGAGGGAAGTGGAAGTCCTGTACGATCACCTCCTCGAGATTTTTGAACGTGAGGCGGATCTGCTCCCCAAAGACATCCTGGTGATGACTCCCGAAATCGATACTTACGCGCCCTTCATTCAGGCCGTTTTCGACGCCCCGGAGGACGAGCGCCAGAGGATTCCCTACAGCATTGCCGACCGCAGCATGAGGAAGGAGAGTAAGATTGCGGACACCTTTCTTGCCCTGCTGGATCTTTGGGGTGAGCGGCTCACGGCACCGCAGGTCCTGAGCATCCTGGAAGCGCCGTCGGTCCGGGCACAATTCGACCTGACGGAAACCGATCTGGACCTCATCGTACGCTGGGTGAGAGAGGTGCGCATCAGGTGGGGAGTCGATGAGCAGGACCGGCTTCGGTGGTCGCCCCATGCCTTTCGGGAAAACACCTGGAGAGGGGGGCTGGAGCGGCTCCTCCTGGGTTATGCCATGCCGGGCAAAGACGAAAACCTGTTCGGCGGCATCCTCCCCTATGACCATATCGAGGGGAGCGAAGCCGCGGTCCTGGGCAATTTCATCGAATATGCCGAGCAGCTTTTCCGG
>JADGQM010000101.1 GCA_017881795.1 Syntrophobacteraceae bacterium | reverse complement strand
CAGGCGCTGGATCAGCTTCCGAACGGACCATATCGGAATGAAAAAGTGCCCGTAGCGCTCAAGCCTCCCAAGGGGGAAGTCTACTTTGCCTTTGAAAGCGCCCGGGGTCAGACTGCTTACTACCTGGTCAGCGATGGCAGCCGCTATCCGTATCGTTGCCACATCCGGGTGCCAAGTTTCGGAAACCTCAATGTCCTTACCGAAGTATTGCGAGGAACGCTGGTCGCTGATGCCATTTCAATTCTGGGAAGCGTCGATTTGGTCATTCCGGAAATAGACCGGTGAAGTGAGGAGATGTCATGGGAAATTTAGTCAGCTCAGAGTGGCTCCGGCTGGTCATCGGCATCATCGTTGTCCTGGCCTTCTCCCAACTGAACGCCCTCTTCCTGGTTTGGCTAGAACGGAAAGTGGCCGGACACATCCAACTGCGCCTGGGACCCAAGGAAGTGGGGCCGTTCGGACTGTTGCAGACCATTGCGGATGGCATCAAGCTCGTGGGAAAGGAGCTTATTACGCCTCGGACGGCGGATCGCACGCTGTTCGTCATCGCGCCGGTCCTGGTCTTCATGCCGGTGCTGGTGGGATTTCTCGTGCTGCCATTCAGTCCCAATCTCATCCTTCGTGATATGAATGTGGGAGTGTTGCTGATCTTTGCCTTCTCTGCCTTTACCGTCCTTGCCATCCTTGCCGGGGGCTGGGCAGCCAACAACAAATATGCTCTGCTCGGGGCGATCCGCTCGGTGGCTCAAAATGTTGCTTACGAAATTCCCCTGCTCCTTGCCGTTTTGAGCGTGGTGTTGATGGTCCATTCCTTAAACTTTGCCGATATTGTTCGCGCCCAGGGAAGAATCTGGTTCATCTTCCTGCAGCCTGTAGCTGGGCTTATTTACCTCATCTGTGCAACGGCGGAAACCAACCGGGCCCCGTTCGATATTCCGGAGGCCGAATCTGAGCTCGTGGCCGGATTCCATACCGAGTACAGCGGCATGCGGTTCGGTTTATTCTTCCTTGCTGAATACACCAACATGTTCATCGTCAGCGCGGTGGCAACCAGCCTGTTTTTTGGCGGCTGGCAAGGGCCTTTTGGCTTTGGATTGGGAATTCCCGGAGTGGTCTGGTTCTTATTGAAAACTTACATTCTCATCTTCGTGATCATGTGGGTGAGATGGACCTTTCCCCGACTGCGCTTTGATCAGCTCATGAATTTCTCCTGGAAGTTCATGATTCCCCTTGCTTTGGCTAATTTGCTCATCACCGCAGCGGTGTTGAAGTTCGTACAGTAATGAAAGAGGACTTATGAGCTATTGGAAAGAGGTCATAAACGGCGGCTGGAGTCTGATTGAAGGCATGGGAGTTACCGTCAGGCGCTTGTGGCGCCCGGTGGTTACGGTGCAATACCCACGCAGGCATCTGCCGCTTTCACCGGTATATCGCGGTCACACCGAGTTCAAGCGCTTCGCGACCACCGGGACCCACAACTGCATCGCCTGCGGCACGTGCGAACGGGAGTGCCCCTCGGGGGTCATCAAGGTTCAGGGTATAAAACAGCATGCCAAGAGTGACAAAGTAGCCACTCACTATTTCATTGATTTCACGCGGTGCAGCCTCTGCGGCCTTTGCGTGGAAATCTGTCCCACGCAGACCTTGAAATACTCGACCGAGTACCAACTGGCGGGGGAAAACCGGTGGGACGGGGTAATCGACCTCATCGCCAGGCTCGAAGAAAAGGAGTCATAGCTTACTCATGAGCACCGAAGCATTTGCCCAGATGGCCTTTTGGATGCTTGTCGGCCTCACCTTTGCGGGCGCGGCCATTGCGGTCTTCCCGCGCAACATCCTCCATAACGTCCTCGGGCTGGCTCTGGCTCTGGCGGGCGTGGGGGGATTCTACCTGTACCTGGGGAGCTTTTTCATCGCCCTGATGCAATTGTTGATCTACGTCGGGGCCATCACTATCGCTATCGTTTTCGCCATCATGTTGTCCCGTCCGTTGCATCTGGAGATTCCCAAGAGAGCGGTCCCCAAGGTCGCCATGGCAGCCGTTGCCAGTTTCATTTTCTTTGCGGCAATTCTTGGTGTGGTCTTCCGCACCCAATGGACGCCGGCGGTTGAACGCAGCACCGACTGGTCCGTGGAAACCATCGGTCACCTGCTGCTAACCCGCTACGACCTGGTGTTTGAAGTCATCTCCCTGGTTTTGCTCGTGGCCATCATCGGTGCAATTGTAACGGCAGGCTTTACGCGGAGGTTGAGCTCATGAATTCGCTGGGTACGTATCTGGTCATTGCCGCGGCGCTGTTCAGCCTGGGTCTCCTCGGCGTCCTCCAGCGCCGGAACCTTATCGGCATGCTGATTGCCGTCGAACTGATGTTGAACGGGGCCAACATCAATTTCATGGCTTTTAATCGCTTCCTCGCGCCGGAACCGGCGGTGGGGCAGATCATTACGCTATTCGTTATGGGCCTGGCTGCGGCGGAGGCCGCCATCGGTCTGAGCATCATCCTGGTGTTGTTTCGAAGGGTTCATTCGATCAACGTGGAACGGGCTCAGCAGTTGAAGGGATAGCATCCTATGATAGCGTTCTTCAAAGATCCGGTCTTGTTGGCGGCAGCCCTGGCCACCAGTCTGCCTTTTCTCTCCATGGCTACGATCTTGATCTTCACCCGCCACAACCAGCGGCTGTCCGCCTCCATTTCCATCGGCGCGGTGACGACCTCACTGCTCTGCGCCCTGTACCTCCTGGTGACCTTGCACAGCGCCGGGGCCCCCGTGCAATACGAATTTCCCTGGCTGCTGGCGGACCAACTGCTGATTCCTTTCGGGTATCTCCTCGATCCACTCAGCCTCCTCATGCTCACCATTGTGGCGGCCGTCAGTTTCCTCGTACAGGTCTACTCGGTGGGTTACATGTCGGGTGATCCCGGCTACAGCAGGTATTACGCCTTTCAGTCCCTCTTTGCCTGGGCCATGATGAGCATGGTGATCTCACCCAGTATGATCCAGCTCTTCATTTTCTGGGAACTGGTCGGGCTCGCATCGTATCTGTTGATCGGCTTCTATTATGAAAAATGGAGCGCCTCGCAGGCGGGCAAAAAAGCCTTTGTAATGACCCGTCTCGGCGATATCGGCTTCTTCCTGGGATTGATCATTCTCCTGTTGGGCTTCGGCAACCTGAGCATCCTCAAAATGAACGAGGCCGCCCAGGCTCATGCCATTTCCCCCCACCTCCTCACGCTCTCCGCTCTCCTTATTTTTGGCGGCGTGATGGGCAAGAGCGCCCAGTTTCCCCTCCTGACCTGGTTGCCCGACGCCATGGAAGGCCCCACCCCGGTCAGTGCGCTGCTCCATTCAGCCACCATGGTCGCCGCCGGTGTGTATATGTTCAGCCGTATTTTTCCGTTTTATTCCGGATCGCCGGAAGCGATGACCATGGCCCTGGCGATTGGGACCATCACCATGCTCCTCTCCTCGACCATGGCCATGGCCACTTATGATTTAAAACAGGTCTGGGCCTATTCGACGGTTAGCCAGCTTGGCTTCATGGTAATGGCTCTGGCCGCCGGGGGATACTTCGCGGGCGTCTTTCACCTGACTACCCATGCTGGGTTCAAGGCCCTTCTCTTTCTCTGTTCCGGAATCTTCATTCATGAATATCACACCAACGACTTCCGGGAGATCGGCAGGCAGGGCGGGCGAAATCTTGTTATCCCCATGATTTGCATGACCATCGGAGCGCTCGCTCTCTCCGGGATTTTCCCCTTCTCGGGATTCTTCAGCAAGGAAGCCGTCCTCGGGGTGCTCGCGATGCAGCCCAACCGGATCTGGCTGCTGGCGGGCCTGCTTGGAGCATTGATGACAGCATACTACAGCTTCCGGCTGATCTTCTTCATGCTTTTCCCCAAGGGCGGGATCGAAGCCCATGGTGGGCGCAATGGGGCGAGCCCCGGCCACGGAGGTCATGAAGAGGAGCATCATGGCGCCATCTTCTGGTGTATGGCCGTACCCGTGATGATTCTCGCCGCCATCACGGTGGTTCTCGGTTTTTCGCAATCCCCTCTGGAACATTTCCTGGTCGGGAAAGCTGCTACCGGGGCTCATACACTGGCCGTCGAAGGCGGCGGCAGCCATGCTGCGACCGAAGGTCATAGCCCCGTCCACTACATGGTGCTGATTTCTGCGGTGAGCATGGCGGTTGGCGGTATTGCCTGGGCGTGGCTGGAGTTTGGCCGGAAGAAGGCCACCCAGGAAGGTTTTCTGCGCTGGCTCCCCAAAATTGAGCAGCTCTTCGCGAGACGCTGGTATCTGGACGACTTCCTTCGCAAGTTCCTCGATACGGCTATTTACTCGGGAGTGACCAGCCTCTTTACGCGCAACGACCGTCGCATCATCGACGGCGGCATCGACGGAATCTGCCAATTCACGGTGGCGAGCGGACGGTTGTTCAGTTTTCTCCAGTCAGGAATGCTCCAGTACAACCTGCTCGTGATGATCGGAGCAGTCGCCCTGGTGGTGTTGTATTTTTTGATGTGATTTTGGATTGCGGATGTCGGATTGCGGATTGCGGGTGTGAGATTGCGGATGGGGGAACTTTAGATATCAGGTAAGGTAGGACTTTCATGACTCAGACTTCATTTGAACGCAGGCGAAACGGTGAACAAAGCCTTAAGGCGCCAGGCAAGAATAAAATATCCGCACCAGCTATCAGATCGTCATTCCCGCATGCTTCTAGCGGGAATCCAGAAGGTTTATACAGGTTGATGTGCCCATATTTTTTTGAGAAGTCACGGTTTGGGCGGGAGGAACGGAGCAAAATCCGAAATCCGAAATAACTAAAGGACTACTTCCATGGAAATGGCGCATTTTCCCATCCTTTCAGCGATCTTGATGTCAACCATTCTGGGCCTGGTGACCATTTTGTTTATCCCGGATGATCGCCCCAAACTGGTCAAGCAGGTGAGTCTCGGGTTCGCCGGTGTCGGGCTGATCCTGGCCCTTTGGGCCTACTTCTCCTATGACGTGCAGAAGGGTGGTCTGCAATTTGTGGAGCGCTATCTTTGGGTGAAGAGCCTCGGGATTTACTGGTTCAACGCCCTCGATGGCATCAATGCTCCGATGCTCCTTCTGACTTCGGTGGTGCTCTTTACCGGGGTTCTCACGATGTGGGAACTGGAACTGCGGGTGAAGGAATTCTTTGCGTTTATGTTTCTCCTGGTCGCCGGAGTATACGGCGTCTTCATCGCGATGGACCTCTTCTGGATCTTCGTCTGGTACGACGTCTCCCTCTTCCCCATGTATCCGCTCATCGCCATCTGGGGCGGCACGCGCAAGGAATACGGCGGCATGAAGCTCACCCTCTACCTGCTCGCGGGGAGCGCACTGATCTTGCCGGCAATTTTGTATCTTTGGGTTCAGGGCGGATCGACCACGTTCGATCTCTTTGAGCTGGCAAAAATGGGATTTTCTCCTCAGGTGCAGCGGACAGCCTTCCTCATGCTCTACCTCGGCTTTGGCATCCTTGCTGGTGTCTGGCCGCTCCACACCTGGTCGCCGGTCGGCCATGTCGCGGCGCCCACGGCGGTGAGTATGATCCATGCGGGGGTGCTGATGAAGCTCGGCGCGTACGGCATCCTGCGCCTGGGCATGACCCTGTGCCCGGAAGGTCTCCAGTACTGGTCGCAGCTTATGGCCCTGCTGGCGACCATTGGCATCGTTTACGGAGCATTCGTCGGTCTCGCGCAAACAGACCTCAAGTACGTCATCGGATACTCCAGCGTCTCCCACATGGGAATTGTGGGACTGGGGCTCTCCACCATGACCGTTAACGGCATCAACGGGGCCGTTTTTCAGATGTTTGCCCATGGCGTGATGACCGCCCTCCTCTTCTCGGCGGTCGGGTATATTTACGACAGGACGCACACCAAAATGATCCCCGAGCTCGGAGGTCTGTCCAAAACCATGCCCGTGGCCTCAGCCTTCTTTATCATTGCCGCCTTTGCCGGCATTGGCGTCCCCTTCATGGCGAGCTTCTGGGCCGAATTGCTGGTCTTCATTTCGGCCGTCAAGACTTACCCGGTCCGGGGCATCCTGGCCGTTATGGGGCTGGTGGTGAGCGCCCTCTTCATGCTGCGGGTCGTGCAAAAAACCTTCTATGGCGAAAAGAATGAGCGGTGGGAGCATATTCCGGATGTCCCGCTGTATCTGGCCACGCCACGGATCATTCTTGTGGGCGTGATCCTGTTCTTCGGAATGTTTCCCAAGGTGATGCTGGATGTGATCCAGAGCACCGTGATCCCCTTTGTAGCCAGTCTGACGGCCTGAATCAGGAGTTGAAGCGACAATGATGAAATGGGTCCTTTTTGTTCCTGAGCTTTTCTATACTTTGATGGCACTCGTCTTCTTTGGCGCTTCGCTGTCCAAGAAAGTTGACCCGCGGCGTCTTTATGTCTGGGCCCTCGCTCTCGCCGGGATGGGTCTGCTGGTTTCAGTGCTCTTTGCGCGCCAGGAGGGGATGCTCTTCTTCGATGCCTACCGGGTGGACCTTTTTAGCCAGGTCTTCAAGGTGCTCCTCGCTCTCGGAACCTTCTGGGTCATCTTTTCCTGTAGCGAGCTAAAAGGCATCAACGAAAGGCAGCATGCCGAATTCTATTTTCTGATGGCGGTCTGCACCCTGGCGATGATGATGCTGGTGAGTGCGGTGGAGCTCCTCACCATCTACGTTGCCATCGAGCTGTCCTCTTACTCGCTGTATCTGCTGGTTTCGATGCGTCAGAGAGCGGACGAATACGTCGAGACGGGCATCAAATATTTTATGATCGGAGTCACCGCTTCGGCCTTCATGATTTTTGGAATCAGCCTGCTTTTCGGCATGGTGAAGAGCACGTACGTGATCGATGTGGTCAGGGTGCTGCCCACGGTTATCGCCCAGCCGGCCGCCGTTGTCGGTTTGGTCCTGGCACTTTCGGGTTTCTTTTTTAAGCAGGCCCTTTTCCCGTTTCATATCTGGGCCCCGGATGTTTATCAGGGTGCGGCCAACCAGGTGACCACTTACATCGGGACGGCCTCAAAAATGGCCGCTGCGGCAATGGTGATTCGGTTTGTGGGCTTTTCCGGAGGGGAGAGCGGCGTACTGATCAAACTGCTGGTCGCCCTTTCCATCCTCTCGATGACTTTTGGCAACCTGGTCGCCATCATTCAAAAGGACCTCAAGCGCCTCCTGGCCTATTCGAGTATCGCTCATGCCGGATACATGATGATCGGCATCCTGAGTATGTCCCAGCGAGGCTTTGCCAGTGCCATATACTATGCTCTGGCTTATCTGGTGATGACCTACGCCTGTTTTATGGTGATCATGAGAATCGCCGAAGACGGGCGCAACTTGCAGATCAAGGAACTGGCGGGCCTGCACAAACGCTCGCCCTTGTTGGCCATGACCCTCATGCTGGGGCTCTTCGGCCTGGCGGGGATACCGCCAACGGTCGGTTTTACCGGAAAATTTCTGGTATTCGCCGCAGCCCTGGAAAAGGGATATCTTGCTTTGGTCATCATTGGCATGATCAATGCCACCATCTCCCTTTACTACTATTTGATTGTGATCAAAGCCGCTTACCTTCTGGAGCCGGTCCACCCCTACCCTGCTGTTTACGTTGATTCCTGGACCCGCTATCTCAGCATCATCCTCGTGCTCGCCATGGTGTACCTCGGCGTTTTCCCCGATCAGTTCGTGGCTTTGACCGAAGCTGCAGCAAGGAGTTTGCCGTAGATCCCATTTGGGAGTTAGGAGTTGTCCAACAATAAGACACGATCTTTCACCACGAAGAACACAAAGCGATTTCTTCGTGCTCTTCGTGTCCTTCATGGTTCAAGAGAAGATTAGCATGAGACCTAGTATTTTTTGGACGGTTCTTTAATGATCCCTCATGAGAATGATGACGAAAGGCGACCACCATGGGATTATTGAAAATCCTGACGCGTGAATTACCCAAGAAACCGTGGTTTCCCCTTGAAAAGAAGAGTTCCGAGCCCCCGCTTGAAACTCCGGGGAAAGCACCTGCGCAAAAGAAGCTCCTGAGCTTTTGTGATGCGGCTTCGAAGAAGCCCTGCATTACCGTCTGCCGTCCCAAGCCCGGTTGTGAATGCGGCTGCGAAGGCGTCCGTGAAACCTTGCTGGAAGGGATCGCCAGACTGCAGCTCAATATCACTGTGGGAAATGCGAAGACCGGATGCTCTGACCGATGCCAGGCGGGACCCTTTGTTGGCTTTCCTCAGAAGGGGTTCTTCTATCTCGGTGTGCACCCGGAAAACGTTCCCGACATCCTCTATGAAACGATCATCCACGGCCGGATTCTCTTCCCTTTCCTCTCCATCGCACCGGAACGCGTATTCCGAAGCGATATTTATTACGAGAGAGAAACCGGCTTCCTTGCCGCCATAGATGAGCAGGTATGCATGGTCGAGGTTGCCAAGTATTTCCTCGATTTTGAAAAGGGGCTGTCCTGCGGGAAATGCGTTCCTTGCAGGTTGGGCATGCAACGGATGTACGAAAGCATGGACCGGATTGTCGCCGGTGAGGGAGTATTGGATGATCTGGAGCAGGTTCGCGCTCTATGCCAGACGATGACCACCCTTCCCCACTGTGAATTTGCCATGACCAGCTCACGTCCGGCCCTCAGCGCCATTACCTATTTTGAAGATGAATTCCTGGCCCACATTGAACGCCGGGAATGCCCCGCCGGAGTGTGCAAAGCACTCGTTGAATACCAGCGAAAACTGGCCCTTAGACAGCGCAGGAAGAAGAAATAGTTTTTAAGTGATTACCGGCGAAGGGAAGATGCACTATGGCAAACGTTACACTTAAGATCAACGGTCAGGAAGTTACTGTCGAAAATGGCGCAACCATCCTGGAAGCGGCAAAGCAAGCCGGGATCTACATTCCAACTCTTTGCTACCATCCCTGGTTGCCGCTTGAAGAGGCATGTCGCATCTGCGTTGTGGAAGAAGTGCGCGGAGACTGGTCCTCACTGGCCGCTGCGTGCGTGTATCCGGTCCGCACCGGCATGGTCATCGAGACCGATTCACCCAAGGTCACCGAAGCACGCCGCACGATCATGGACCTGCTGCTCTCCGACCATCCCAACGACTGCATGACCTGCTACGCCACGGGCGAATGTGAGCTCCAGGACCTGGCCCACCTCTGTGCCGTTAAAGCCACCAAATATGCAGGCGCCCGCCACCAATACGAAATAGATTCCGATCCCAATCCCAACCTCCACATCGATATGAACAAGTGCATCCTATGCCGCCGCTGTATCCGGGCCTGCCACGATATTCAGGGGGCCGACATCTGGACGAAAGTCGGCCGCGGCTTTGATCAGCGCATCTCCACGGCGTTCGATCTCCCTTTGCTGGATGCGGGGTGCGAGATGTGCGGCCATTGCGCCGACTTTTGCCCGGTCGATGCCATCGGCTTCCGCAAAGGACGCGGGGAGGCCCGCTCCTGGCAGCTGCATCGGGCTTCCACCATCTGTTTGCAGTGCCCATCCGGCTGCCGGGCCGAGTACGATAGCATCGAGAGCAAGATCGTGAGGGTCCTCGGGGATTTCCGTTCGCCGGCCAACCATGGTGCGCTCTGTAAGAGGGGCCGCTTCAACTTCGATTTCATTAACTCCCCGGACCGACTCAACGAAGCGGCCACTCGAAACGACACGGGAGAACTGGATGGGTCTTCCATAGAGCCTGCCCTGGAAACCGCAGCGTCCGCATTGCGGAGAATCCGCGACGCATCCGGCGGCGACGCCATCGCCGTGTTGTGCGGGGGGATGCTCACCAACGAGGAATATTATCTGGCTCAAAAGCTGGCCCGATGCGCTCTTTCCAGCAACCACATCGATAACGTTGGCGGCCCTTGGCAGCAGGCCATCTACGAAGGGCTTGATGCCAGTCTTGGCCTGGGGGCCATGACCAATAGCCTGAACGACATTGCCAGGGCGGGGGCGATCCTGGCGCTCGGCTCCAATACCCTCGAAAACCATGCCATCGCTGCCATTCGGGCGCGGAAGGCGGCGCGGGAGGGCGCTCCGCTGATCGTTGCCAACGCTGCGCGGGTGCTGTTGAGCAAAACCGCGAACCTCTACCTGCCCCTGAAGGAAGGCGGCGACGCGGCGCTGGTCCTGGGTCTGATGAAGGTGATCGTGGAGGAAGAGCTCCACGACAGGAAATTCCTCGAAGAATACACCCAGGATTTAGCCAAACTCGAGCGCAGCCTGCAGAAAGTGAACATGGCCGAGATCGTCGAAAAGACGGGTCTCAGCGAGGACGAGATCCGGTCGGCAGCGCGTCTTTACGCTTCCCGAAGACCGGCCTGCCTGGTCTATGGCGTGGACCTCCTCAATTCCCCGACCTCTGACACGTTCTTCAAGATGTGCGCGTCGCTGCAGATGCTTCTGGGGTCGGTGGGCGTGGTTGGCGGCGGGGTGAATGCGATGGGGGCAGCGGGCAACTGCCAGGGGGCGGCCGATTTTGGGGCTCTCCCCAAGTATCTGCCCGGCTATCGTCCGGTAACCGCGGCGGCCTCCCGAAAACTGGCGGGAACGGTTTGGGGAGCGGAGCTCCCGAAAAAAGCCGGAATGAGCTGGCCCGAAATGCTTGGCGCCATCGAAAAAGGCGAGATCAAGGCCCTTTATCTGATTGGCATCGATCCGTTTGCATTGGGCCTGAGCAAGCTCAAGATCGAAGGGCTTCTGGCTCGCCTGGAACTTTTGATTGTACAAGATTCCAACCGGACCAAAGCCTGCGATTATGCTCATGTGGTGCTCCCGGCTCCGACTTTTGTCGAAAAGGCGGGAACCGCCACCAACTGTGAACGTCGCGTACAGAGGCTCGACAAGGTCTTTGCCCCGCCGCAGGGAGCTCCTTCCGATTTTGAGCTGATCAACACCTTGCTTGGGTTTCTCAACCCACAGCTTCAGGTGGCATCGCCAGAAGCGGCTTTTGCTGAAGCCACCCGGTTCATGAGCGAATTGGGCGGCGTCCGCCCTGAACAGATTCCCGTCGAGGGCCTGCAGTGGCCGGTGGATTCCCAGGGAATAGGCACGGAACGCCTGCCACTCCCCGAAAATGGCAAGAACAAGTTCAAGTTCTTCGCGGCACGTCTTTAATGCAATTGGCAGGACGCGGACTCACGAGGAGCCGGATGACGCTAGAATCGGACCTGATCTCAGGCTTGGTTTTTCGCCAGGGGTTGCGTTATTCAAGTGGATGACGGTTTGTGATAGCAAAATGCTATCAATACTCGGCGGCCCACCGCACTGGTTATGGATGTAAGGCAGCTAAACGTCTGCAGGAATCGCCATCAAATCTGAGGATGGCTTTTAGCTCTTTAACCGACTTGGAGTTCTCATTGCATTGTCTAATCGCGTTTCATCCTTTCGGCGGACGATGCGCCCATTGCTGCACCAAGCGCTGCCCTTAACTCAGCCATGCTGTAGGTTTATGTAAGAACACCTGAGGGAGCTCGGCATGTGCTCCCTCCATTACCCTTGCCTCGTCGTAGCCGCTGGCGAGGACCACCGGGATGTCAGGCCGCAATGCCCGGAGCGCCTCCAGCGTCTCCCAGCCGTTCATGCCCGGCATGGTGAGGTCGAGGATTACGAGGCTGATCTCGTACTTGCGCATACGGAAGATTTCCAGGGCCTCCAAACCATGGCCGGCCGTCAACACTTTAAACCCTAAACGTTTCAGCATCACCTCTGCCATATTGCGGAGCTGAGCCTCATCATCTACGAAAAGGACGAATCCTGAGTCCAAGATCGGTTTGGAAGCCTCTGTTTCCGTTGGTTGAACGGGGCTCTCTGCCCCCTGTTCCGCAATGGGCCAAAAGACCTGAAACATCGAACCTCGACCAGGTTCGCTCTCGACGGCAATGGCTCCACCATAAGAGCGAACCGTTCCCAGGACAACCGCCAGACCAAGACCGCGCCCAGTGAATCTCGTAGAGAAAAAGGGATCGAAAATGAGGTCGAGCTGTTCCGGGTTTATGCCGCACCCGTTATCGGACACCTCAAGGCAGGCGTACGTGCCTCTTTCCGGTTTCCAGCCGACTTTAGGGCCACCCTTGGGGGAATGAATGACCGCTGGGTTTCGATCACGTCATGGCATACCTTCGCCAAGTCGAAAGTTTTAGCTTTGGGCATGGTCTGACCGCGGTAGGCGAGCATCACGGCTGGATAATACGTCAGGTATGGAATGCCTCTACCCAGACCTTCAAAGAACATCGCCCGCATCGCGGTTGCGACGGCGGCGATCAGCAGAGCCACGAGAAGGCGATGCCACTTCCATGATGTTGTCCAGTTCCAGTTCATGATCGACTTCGCGGCCCAGCATGACATCCTGCCAGAGCTTATTGCGGTCTGAGATTCGCAGATCAATAAGAACCCGCATTGCACTTTGGGGTGTTTATCCTACCACACACAACAAGGTGGGATAAATAACGAATAATTGTGACGATTAATTCCAGATACCTTAACACTGTTCGAACCTTAAGGGCGCAACTCTTTTGTTGGCGATATGTTCTTGATATCTTGCCTTATGTTGAATGGTTAAATCTGC
>JADGQM010000390.1 GCA_017881795.1 Syntrophobacteraceae bacterium | reverse complement strand
TTGAGCAGACTAGCCATGAAGTACCTCGCGCATGATTTCCCCAGGCGTGATCAACCTGCCGTTCATCGTGCCATAGAAATCCACCCGCTTCCCGCAAAGAACGCGGCGCACCTCGTTCACATATTGCCCGAGGTTCATTTCCACAACCAGGACTCGCTCTATCCCTTCGGCAGCTTCCAATAAGAGTTGCTCCGGAACCGGCCAAAGCGTCTTGAGGGCCAGCACTGAAACCGGCTTGCCAGTCTCGGTGAGGATCGCTGCTGCTGCGGCTTTTGCTGCTCGCGCCGTGACGCCGTAGGTCACGATCAGCGTCCGGGCGCCTTCGCTTCGCTCAAAATCGAAGAAAGTAAACGAATCCACCTGCGATTCGATCTTTCTTTGCAGCCGCTCCACCCCAGCCTGGATGGCGGACGGATCGGTCGTGATGTAACCGTTTATACCGTGAGTGGAGGAGGTCTGCCTTACCGAGACCGATCCTCCGATGGGGAGGAACGCCGGCACATCCTCGCCTTCCGTTAGTGCGAACGGAAGGAACGGACCCGAAGTGTGGAGGGTCCTATCGGTTACGGCTGGCTTTTCGACCTTTTCCAGATCAATGGTTTCACGCGTCATGCCGATCTCTTTATTCGATGCCAGGAAGACCGGGCATCGGAAACGCTCTGCCAGGTTGAACGCCTGCACGGTCAGCGTGAAGCAGTCACGCAAATCGACCGGGGCGAGCACAATGACGGGCAGCCCCCCGCTGCAGCCCCAGCGCATGAACTGCACGTCTCCGTCAGCGGCGAGAGTGGCCGCACCCGTGGAAGGCCCCTGGCGCATGACGTTCACGATGACAATCGGGATTTCACCCGCGATGGCAAACGAGATATTCTCACTGTAAAGGCTTATGCCGGGCCCCGAGGTTGCGGTCATGACTTTCATTCCCGTCATGGAAGCCCCCAGACAATAGCCGATGGCAGCAATCTCGTCTTCCCCCTGAAGGACGATGCCTCCGGCTGCCGGCAGCTTCTCCAGCATGGCCGTGAAGAGGGTGCTTGCCGGGGTGATGGGATAAGCCGCGAAGAACCGGCATCCGGCGTAGAGCGCCCCCATGGCCACGGCCTGGTTACCATCGATAAAGAGAAATCCCATGCTTTCAGACTGCTCCCTTTGTAATCTCACGGTTTAACAGGGTGTTGAAAAACTCTCTCCCAACGTCACCCCGGCGGAAGCCGGGGTCCAGAAAGCCTTGCAGAGCCTGGATTCCGGTTTTCACCGGAATGACGGAAAAGGCCTTTGCGACACTTTTTCAACAGCCTGTTAAGAACCCTGCGCTACGAACACGCGAAATCTTGTTTTACCGCGAAGACTTCTCCAGTTCGCGCCCAATGACTCACCACGATGATTCATGTCCCTTTGAGACACCCTAAACCATGAAAATCGGTAGGGTGGGCAGGTTGCCCACCGGAACTTTTCGTAGCAGAGGCTTAGAAAGCGCGGAGTAAACCTCTTGATTCTCTCGGCGTCCTCTGCGTCTCTGCGGTAAATTTCTCATTCGGTTGCGGCTAAGGCTGCGCGGTGATTAATTTGCTGGTTCGATTCCAAACCGGATGCCCTGGGCCAGGGGCAGTTCCCCGGACCAGTTGATGGTGTTGGTCTGGCGGCGCATGTAGGCTTTCCAGGCATCGGAGCCGGATTCGCGGCCGCCGCCCGTGTCCTTCTCTCCCCCGAAAGCGCCTCCAATTTCAGCTCCCGAGGTCCCGATATTCACGTTGGCGATCCCACAGTCACTCCCCATGTGGCTGAGGAACCTTTCGCTCTCGCGCAAATCATTGGTGAAAATAGCCGAACTGAGGCCTTGAGGCACGGCGTTATGATAGCCAATGGCCTCATCGAGGTTTTCATAGGGGATCATGTATAGAACCGGCGCAAAGGTTTCTTCCTGAACGATGGGGATGTCGTGGCGCGCCTGACAAATACATGGAGTCACGTAGGTACCGGCATCGAAAATCCCGCTGGTGAGGACTTCGCCGCCGGAGAGCACGGCACCGCCCTGTTTCTTGAGGATCGCCAGCGCTTCTCTCATTTTTCCCACTGCCTGGCGATCGATCAGAGGTCCCATGAGCACGCCATCCTCCAAAGGGTTACCGATCACCACCTGGCGATAAGCTTCGATGAGAGCCTCGCAAAGCGGCCCGTAAATATCTTTGTGAGCAATCACGCGGCGAATGGTGGTGCATCGTTGCCCTGCCGTGCCGACCGCTCCGAAAAGAATCGCCCGCACCGTCAGCTCGAGATCGGCGCTCGGCGTAACGATGACCCCGTTGTTGCCGCCGAGCTCGAGGAGTGATCGCCCCAGGCGCGCGGCCACTACCTCGCCCACATGGCGGCCCATGGCCACGCTGCCGGTTGCGGAGATGAGCGGCACGCGGCGGTCTGAGATAAGCTGCTCACCCACATCATATCGATTGCCGACTATGGCATTCAGGATTCCTCCGGGAAGCCCATTTTCTTCCAGCACCCGGCCGGCAATTTTCATGATGGCAAGGGCCGTCAGGGGGGCCTTGCTGGAGGGTTTCCAGATCACCGTACCACCGGCTGCCATGGCGATCATCGCATTCCACGACCAGACTGCAACCGGGAAATTGAAGGCGGTGATGACGCCGATTGGGCCGAGCGGGTGCCATTGCTCGAACATCCGGTGCTTCGGGCGTTCGCTGGGCATGGTAAGGCCGTAGAGCATCCGGGAGAGCCCTACGGCGAAATCACAGATGTCGATCATTTCCTGGACTTCACCCTCCGCTTCGGACCGAATCTTGCCCACCTCGAGGCTGACCAGCGCGCCCAATTCCTTCTTGCGCGCACGCATGGCATCGCCGATTTGTCGCACGACTTCCCCGCGCTGCGGCGCCGGTATCATCCGCCATTCCAGGAAGGCCTCTGCAGCTTTCGCGGACACGATCTCGTAGTCGGCCACCGAAGCCTGGCGCACTTTGCCGAGCACCCGTCCATCAACCGGAGAAACCGACTCCAGGATCTCCCCCTGGCATTCCAGAGCGACCGAACCAGTAACCGCCCCCGCATTGACGTCAGCCAGGCCCAATCGCCTCACTATTTCTTCCATGGGATGCCCCTCAGGACCTCGTCAAAAATATTGAGACAGACATCGATTTCTTCAGCGGTAGCAGTCAGGGCCGGGCAGAAACGGATCGTATTGTGGCCGCACCCAAGGAGCAACAGGCCCTTGCGAAAGGCCTCCTGCACCACCAGGTCCCGCCAGTCGCCGGCACGCTCTTTGGTCTCGCGATCCTTTACCAGTTCAACGCCGACCATCAGCCCTTTGCCGCGCACGTCACCGATGCACTCGATGGTTTGCTGCATGGCCTCGAGACCGGCCATCAGTTGTTCACCGCGGCGGGCGGCGTTATCCATGAGGCCGCTTTCCAACAACTCCATGGTTGCCAGAGCCGCTTGGCAGGAAACCGGGTTGCCGCCAAAGGTCGAGGCATGGGAGCCCGCTTCCCAGTCCATGATGTCTGCCCAGGCCACCATCGCCCCCAGTGGCATACCCGAAGCGATGCCCTTCGCCACGGCCAGGATATCGGGAGCCACGTCGAAATGTTCCATGGCGAACATTTTGCCGGTGCGTCCCATGCCGGACTGCACTTCATCGGCAACATAGAGGATGCCGTACTTCTGCGCGACCCCATAGAGCTTCTGATGGAATTCCGGTGGTGGTACGATATAGCCGCCTTCACCCTGGATCGGCTCGACGAAGATTGCGGCAACTTCCTCGGGAGGAACGGTGGTGAGAAACAGCGTGTCCTCTATCCAGTCCACGCAGGCTGTGCCACATGACGGATAGCAGAGGTGGTAAGGGCAGCGGTAACAGTACGGATAAGGAACGTGGGTAATCCCCGGCACCATTGGGCTGTAATGTTTCTTCTGAATGGTCTTGCTGGCGGTGAGGGAGAGCGCTCCCATGGTGCGGCCATGGAA
>JADGQM010000100.1 GCA_017881795.1 Syntrophobacteraceae bacterium | reverse complement strand
GCTTAACGAGACCGAGCGGCCCCTTGGCAAAGTGGTCGGACGGGGTACAGTGATTGGGGTCGCGTCCAGTGGCGCCGTGATCGTTCCGGCTCCTGTGGATTACGTCTCGTGGACCGAGCGGATCGGTCGCTTTGCAGAAAGATCGGACCTTAAGGCCGCGAAGCGGAGCGTCTGGCTGACAGGTAAAGTCTCACCGCTCGCGGAACGAGGATTTCAGAGGCTGGGCTGGACCCTCTTTGAGGCCACCCCGCTTCATGGGGGGCGGTAGGTCTCCGATGTCGTTGAATTAACAATTCAGGGATTGAGGAATTGAGGAATTGAGGGATTGAGGGATTGGATTTGCCAAACCAGGACAATCTCTACCTTGCGCGGTAAGAATTCCTCAATTCCCGCTCGTTCCCAAGCTCCAGCTTGGGAACCAGCTTCAAGGGGAATTTTCAGACAGGCTCTCAGAACCCTCGGTCACCGCGGTAGATGTTAACCAGCGAACCGCCTTGAAACTTCAGGCGGTAAATGAAATCAGTTGGCCCACGATTATAAACCCATGTTTCCAGGTCTGGAAACACACCTGGAGGTGGCGCATACGAGCTGTTCGCCCCGATGCTTTCCTTTGCCATCGGCGGGCCGCACTCGTCGAGAACTTGGTAATTGCTCTCGCCCAATTGGATCAGGTAGCTCCCGCAGCGGAATGAACTCTCCTCCTCACCCGCCAAGCACCAATTCGGGATGAAGGCAACAAGATGAAGCACGATCAAAAACGCCATAAACCTGTTGGGCAACATGGACATTTTTCCTCCTCGTTCTTATTCTCCAACTGACCGGCAGGACGGAATAAATCGTAATACCATAGGTTGAAGCTAGGTTAACGAGTCCGAAGATCATTGTCAAGGAGAAGCCTGGGCAGGAATCGAACCGTCACGATAGCCAAAGCGACTGTCGTACCATCTGGTCAAGAAGCTTTTCCAGTAGCCTCGGCCGAAAACTTCCCTTAATTCGGGTTGAGGAAAAGCCCGGATTGTCATATGCTTCTGCTGAGGAGAAAGATTAGCCATGGACTCACCAACATTAGTTGCCTGTCCCGACTGCGACCTGCTGCAGCGCGTGCCGGTTCTGGCGCCGGGTGAATCGGCGCACTGCCCACGCTGCGGGAATGTAATGCGATCCAGCCGGCCTGACTCGCTCAACCGCACCCTGGCCCTGACGGTTGCCGCTGCGGTCGCCCTGCTGGTCGCGAATGCGGTCCCCATGCTCGGGCTGACGGCGGCCGGGCGCGAAGCAAGCACGACCGTACTCGGTGGCGTCCAGGTTATGTGGCAAGAGGGCCAGCCCGTCGTTTCCGTCATCATGCTGTTCGCGGCCGTGATCGCTCCGGCCCTGGATATCGCTTCAATGCTGATGATCCTGCTGGCAGTGCGCCGGCCTCCTGCGCCACGCTGGGTAAGCACGCTGCTCCGGTTGTGTCAAATCATCCGCCCGTGGCGGATGGTCGAGGTTATGTTGCTCGGGATTCTCGTGTCGCTGATCAAGATTGCCGAGCTTGCGACGGTAATCACCGGCATTGCCATGTGGGCGGTGGCGGCGCTGATCGTCCTGCTGGCGGCCATGTCTTCCAGCTTCGATCCCGAGGAGGTCTGGCTCCGGGTCGAGTGGGCCCAGGGTAGGGAACACCATCACGTGCCGGGAGGAGCTGCATGATGAGCGCCGCCTGGCGATCCGCCGCGCACTTGGGCCTCTTGAGCTGCGAGGGGTGCGGACTCCTCTCGCGAGCCGCCGAGGGTGCGGGCGAAACTCATTGTCCACGCTGTGACGCCAAACTTCACTTGCGCAAGCCGAACAGCATCCAACGCACGTGGGCGTTCGTGATCGCCGCAGCCATCTGCTATATCCCGGCCAATCTGTTGCCGGTCATGACGACGATCACCCCCTTCAGCAAATCCGAGGATACCATTATGGAAGGGGTTGTGCTCCTGTGGTCACCGTCCTCGTGGCCCCTGTCCGTGGTGGTTTTTATCGCGAGCGTCACCATCCCGCTGGCGAAGCTCCTCGCCCTCAGTTACCTGCTGACTACGGTCCAGCGCGGTTCCATAAAGAGCACCCGGGAGCGGACTCGGCTCTACCGCATCGTCGAGTTCGTCGGCCGTTGGTCCATGCTCGATGTCTTTGTCGACACCTTTGTCGTCGCCCTCGTTCAGCTCCAGCCCCTCATGTCGGTGGAGCCGGGGCCGGGGGTGGTGTTCTTTGCCGCCGTAGTCGTGCTCACCATGATCGCGGCCGATTCCTTCGACCCACGATTAATTTGGGACCAAGATGAGGTAAACCATGGCCAACCTTCCTGACACAAACGGTTTTCCCGACATCCCGGAGGCGGCTAGAAGTTCCCCGAAGCGAGGCCGTCTGCGGCTGTCCGTTGTGTGGATCATCCCCATCGTCGCTGCGGTCATCGGTGGCTGGATTGCGGTGCAGAAGTACCTGAGCCAGGGCCCGACGATCACCATCAGCTTCGGCACGGCTGAGGGACTCGAATCGGGCACGACCAAGATCAAGTCTAATGGTGTGGATATCGGCACCGTGTCTACCGTCAGGCTCTCCGAAGACCGGCGGAGCGTTATCGTCACCGCCAAGATGGCTCCGGAGAGTCAAGGCATGCTCGTCGAGGACACTCAGTTCTACGTGGTGCGGGCACGGATTTCAGGCGGCACGGTCTCCGGTTTGAGCACGCTTCTATCAGGTTCTTATATTGGCATTGATGTCGGTAAATCTAAACAGAAGCGGCGCGCCTTCATCGGGCTTGCTGTGCCACCTGTGGTCACGGGCAATGTTCCAGGACGGTTTTTCCTTCTTAAGGCCGACAACCTCGGCTCTCTTGACTATGGCACCCCGCTCTTTTTCCGACGCATCCAGGTGGGACAGGTCGTGGCCTACGAACTGGACCAGGATGGCCGCAGCATCACGGTCAAAGTGTTTATCAATGCGCCCTACGACCAGTATGTTACCACCGCAACGCGGTTTTGGCAGGCGAGTGGTATTGATGTCTCCCTTACTGCGAATGGGGTCAGCATCCATACGGAGTCACTCGTTTCGATCCTGATTGGCGGCATCGCCTTCGAAACACCGGCGACCAGCTCGGTTCCGACGCCTGCGGAGCCGAATGCCGTTTTTACTTTGTTTGATAATTGGGGTAATGCCATGAAACTGCCCCAGGGAGAGCCTCACACCTACGTCCTCGTCTTCAGGCAATCGGTTCGTGGCCTCGTTCCCGGGGCGCCCGTGGAAATCTCCGGTATCCATATTGGCGAGGTGGTGTCGGTCGGCATGGACTTTGATCTCAAGACCTATGGGGTCTCGATTCCCGTCACGGTCAAGGTGTATCGACACCTGGTCTCCGAAAAGCTTACGAAGGGCGGGCCGGATGCCTTGCCCACCGATTCCAAGGCCATGATTGACAAGTTGGTTGAGCTCGGGTTTCGAGCCCAATTGCGCACCGGGAATTACCTCACTGGCGCGCTCTTCATCGCCTTCGACTTGTTCCCGAATGCCCCCAAGGCCACGATCGACTGGTCTCAGGAACCGGTTGAACTGCCGACTGTTCCCGGGGAATTACAGGGGATCGAGCAAAGTCTGACAAACATCGTTCAAAAGCTCGACAAACTGCCGCTGGAGGCGATTGCGAACGATCTTCGCAAATCGCTCGTCGCCCTCCACCAGACGCTTACGGACGCCAGCAAGCTGGTGAAGCGCGTTGATGCCGACCTGGCTCCGGAAGCAAAGGCCGCGCTTGCCGAGGCGCGCCGCACCCTCGAGGCGGCGGAGCGCACCTTCAGCTCAACAAACAAGGTCATCCTCGGGCCCAACGCACCCGTGCAACAGGAACTTCGCGACGCCCTGCAGGGAGTTAGTGAAGCGGCCCGTGCAATCAAGGACCTCATGGACTATCTCGAACGTAATCCTGGCGCACTTCTAGGGGGGAAACGGTCGACTCCACCGCCGACTCCTCAGGTGTCTCCTGCGAAAAACGGAGGAAAATAAATCCGATGACCATCACCACGCACCGTATCGTCTTTTGGTTGATCGGCATGGCGCTGCTTAGCGCCTGCGCCTCGCCTCCTTCACACTTCTACACGTTGAGTCCGATTCGAGAACCGGCACCCTCGCCCCCTTCGTCGGTCAGTGTCGCCGTTGGTCCGGTTACGATCCCCGAGTCGGTAAACCGTCCGGAGCTGGTGGTGCAGGTCGGACCGAATCAAGTGGCGCTCGATGAGCTCAACCGGTGGGCCGCTCCCCTGCAGACCGATATTCAGCGCGTCCTCATTGAGAACCTGACGCAGTTACTGGGGACGCCCAGCGTGTCCCGGTATCCCCAGGGTTCGATCACCTCCCCCGACTTCCGGGTCAGGATCGAGGTGCTGCGCTTTGAGTCGGCGCCGGGGAACGCCGCCTTCCTCGATGTGATCTGGACCGTCCAGGGAAAGGAGGAGAAGGATACCAAGACCGGCCGCACAACCTCGCGTGAGCCTCTGACGGACACGAGCTACGACGCTCTCGCTGCCGCTCACAGTCGGGCGCTCGGCACGCTCAGCCACGACCTCGCTGAAGCGATCCGTGCATTGGAATGACGGGCCGAATAGAAATAAGCACTCAGTCGAGCTTCTTGCAAAAGTCCCTGGGCGTCATTCCGGCGGAAGCCGGAATCCAGGTTTTTCAACAATTTTTGGACCCCGGCTTTCGCCGGGGTGACGGAAATTGAGAGCTCTGCAAGAGCCCCAGCGGTTAGCTCTTTGTCCTTTTTGTGGACAAGGCTCAAGGGAGATGAGGTCATGACCATGCGAAAAGTGTTAGTAGTTGCTCTTTTGTTGATGACACTGGCGACTTTCGGTTGCGCTGGATCGGGTAATTACCAACCAACTGGCGGGCCGGATATGATGGGCTGTGCTGGTGACGTTCCGAGTCCCTATCCACCCTACTGTCACCCCAGTCCCGATTAGAGCCGGTCTATGAATTACCATGGCAATTTCCAACCATTTGTCGCGCGGGCGTAAAGTCCACGCCCAGGGGTTCAATTTGCTGGGCGGGGATAAAGCCCACCCCTACCGTCCGGGATTGCCAACCTCTCGTAGGGGCGGGCTTTACGCCCGCCCGAATCGATTGTCGGAAACAACAACTCGCTCAGCTTAGGATAAGAAAGGCGGTGAAGAAAAAGGGACGGCACCATGAAATAAGTCCTCCATGTGCCGCCGCATGAATAAGGGGCAGGTGAGTTCCCAAGCCAGAGATTGGGAACCGGCTTTAATGGGAATTTTCAGACAGATTAAAAAACAAGGAGAAGGGAATGAAGGCAAGAAACGCAACCATCATCGTCGCGTTGGTGTTGATCGTCGCTTTTGGCTGGGCTGCCGGTCCGCCGGAAGCCCGGGCGGCTGATGCCCAAAAGCCCAACATCATCTTCATCATGGGCGACGACATCGGCTGGTTCAACATCGGCGCCTACCACCGCGGCATCATGGCCGGCAAGACGCCGAACCTCGATAAACTGGCTAAGCAAGGCATGCTGTTCACCGACTACTATGCCGAGGCCAGTTGCACCGCGGGGCGCGCCAACTTCATCACCGGCGAGCTGCCGATCCGCACCGGGCTGACCACGGTCGGTCAGGCGGGTTCCAAGATCGGCATGCCGGCGGAGGCACCGACCATCGCTACGGCGCTCAAGTCCATGGGCTATGCCACCGGGCAGTTCGGCAAGAACCACCTGGGTGATCTCAACGAGTTCCTCCCCACGGTGCATGGGTTCGACGAGTTCTTCGGCTACCTTTATCACCTGGACGCGATGGAAGACCCGTCTCACCGCAACTATCCACCGGCGCTCAAGGACACGGTTGGTCCCCGCAACATGGTTCACTCCTGGGCGACCGACACCGACGACCCGACCGTGCAACCGCGCTGGGGCAAGATCGGCAAGCAGAAGATTGAGGATGCGGGAACGCTCTATCCGAAACGGATGGAGACGGTGGACGACGAAATCCTCGACCTCGCGCTCAAGTTCACGGACAAGGCCAAGGCAGCCGGCAAGCCGTTCTTCCTTTGGCTCAATCCGAC
This sequence comes from Syntrophobacteraceae bacterium, assembly GCA_017881795.1. Lineage (GTDB taxonomy): Bacteria > Desulfobacterota > Syntrophobacteria > Syntrophobacterales > Syntrophobacteraceae > JADGQM01. The sequence continues at coordinate 6,575 of JADGQM010000100.1, read as the reverse complement.
CCGTATGCACGTGGTGACGCACCTCTCGGACAAGTATGAGAACATGCGCACGCCGGAGAATGGCTGGTCCCTTCAGGAAGCCGGGATGGCGCAGCTCGACGATATCGTGGGCTCGGTGATGAAGTATCTCAAAGACAGCGGCCTCGAAGACAACACCATCGTCGCGTTCTCCACCGACAACGGCGCAGAGAACTTCACCTGGCCTGACGGCGGGCAGACGCCCTATGCCGGAGGCAAGGGAACGGCCCTGGAAGGGGGCTTCCGGGTGCCTTGCATCCTCAGTTGGCCCGGCAAGGTGCCTGCGGACACGGTCCAGAACGAAATCTTCTCCGGCCTGGACTGGTTTCCCACGTTTGTCGCCGCGGCGGGTAATCCCAACATCGCCGAGGAGCTGCTGAAGGGAAAACAGCTCGGGGACCAGACCTACAAAGTCCACCTCGACGGTTACAACCAGATGGACCTGATCACGGGAAAGGGTCCGTCCGCGCGCCATGAGGTCTTCTACTTCACCGAAGGCACGCTGAGCGCCGTGCGGATCAACGACTACAAATATCGCTTCACGGATCAGCCCAACGGTTGGCTCGGCGCAACGGTGAAGGTGGATTGGCCGATTCTGGTCAACCTCCGGCTGGACCCGTTCGAGCGGACCGGCATGTATAACGGTAAGGACAACGGGTCAATTGCCTACTACAACTGGTTCGCGTACGAGTTCTGGCGCTTCATATTCGTGCAGCAGGAAGTGGGGCGGTACGCCCAGACTTTCCTCGAGTACCCGCCGATGCAGAAGGGGGCGAGCTTCAACCTGGAGGCTCTGAAAGCTGAGCTTGAGAAGAAGATGGAGATGATGAAGAGCGTGCAGAGCCAGTAAAGGCACGACCTTCACGGCGGGCGGCCCGCAAGGGCCGCTTGCCATGCTTCCATCACCATGCTGACCCAAACGTTGCCGGCGCACCGTGCCAACCAGAAACAAAACAATTAAGGAGCCTCTTGCAAAAGTCCTGTAACGTCATTCCGGCAAAAAGCCGGAATCCAGGTTCTTTAAGGTTTTCTGGACCCCGGCTTTCGCCGGGGTGACGGGGGTCAATGAGTTTTGCAAGAACCTCCAAGGAAACGAAAATGATACCAGGCGTGAGAGACTCCATCCGGCGTGACGGGGTCGCGGCCATGCAGCGGCTGTTGGCTCGAACCGTTCCCGCCATTCTCGCGTTGCTGCTGTGCACATCCGGCGCGACGGCTCAACCGGTTGGCAGCGCGGCGGAGAAGTCGTCCGGAACGAGTGCGCCGGCCGGGGTGTCGGGGGAGAGACAACAAGACGGATCATTGACGGAGGCCAACAAACAGCTTACCAACCCGATCAGCAATGTTTGGTCACTGGCACTCAAGCAGAGTAACTACTTACTGGATAACCCGCATGCCTGGAATTCGGAGCTGCAGTTCGAGCCCCTTCTCCCGGTGGCCTTGACCAGGGAATGGAACCTCGTCACAAAGCCGGTGTTCAAGTTCTTCAACTCCAAGCCGTACACAAACTCAGGAGGGAATTCCGAGCGTGCCGCCGGGTTGGGTGACTCGACTTTGACAACAGTACTGTCGCCGAACACTTCAAACTGGCTTCTCGGGCTGGGACCGACGTTGGTGTTACCGACAGCCTCTACGCAGCAGACCGGAGACGGCAAGTGGCAGGCTGGACCCGCCGCCGTCTTTGGCTACCTCTCGAAGAGCTTGCTCCTGGCCGTCTATCCCCAACAGTGGTGGTCGTTCGCGGGCCAGAGCGATCGCTCGGCCACGAACAAGCTCCAACTTCAGTACTTCGCCCATTATTTTGTGGGCGACGGTTGGTCTATTGGTATGTCGCCCAATATCCTGGTCAACTGGGAGGCTTCGCCTGGACAAAGACTCACCTTCCCCGTCGGGCTTGGGTTCAGCAAAGCAGTGGATGTCTGCGGGGTAGCCGTCAAATTCGAAATCCAGGGACAGTACATGGCGATTCGACCCGATAACTCCGGGCAGCAGTGGAACCTCCAGTTTCAGATTACACCACGACTCCCGCCGCTCATTCAGGGTACCCTATTCTGAACCGGAGATCAGGGAAGCAGCATTCCGGGTTGAGTGATTTCACCACAGCCATGTGTTGTAGTGGTAGTGGCACTAAGTCTAGCAGTTGGTTATGGAAGTGGACCGCAGTTCTTAAATGAAGGAGGTAGTCATGAAAAGAGTCGTTCTGTTTGTAATGCTGATGTTTGTTTCGATCACCCTTGCCTTTGCCGCTCCCGAAACAAAGGGAATAGGCTCACAGGATGTTTCGGGAAAACCCGAGGTTTTTTGCAAAGTCATCAAAGAGCCTGACCCGCTTCTACTTGGTGGATGGAAATGTGTTCATCACGGTTACGATATGAAACTTCACAAATACACCGATCAACCAGCGGAGTACTGGTTGGTCAAATATGGCAACCAGTATGGCCTCTATTTCTACCGTGTCAAGGCTGACACCAAGCCTTACAAGGGGTGGCGGGAATGCACCATAAATGGCACTGCTATTACCTCTAGAACCGGCTTCAGCATTACCGTTAAGGATGGCGAGGTCTATTATAACTGGGGGGGAGACAAGCCGACCAAAATGACTCGCATAGAGAGCAACTGAAAAGAGAACTGGAAGCCATGCGGAAGATGGCGACCATCCTCGGAATCGGCGTGATTGGGCTGCCCGTATTCCTGGGCAGCCACCCGGAAGAGCCCGTGGAGGAGGAAATCCGTCTCATGTGTGCAGCAATTCGGGTCAAAGCTGATGTTAGAGGTTCTGGCAAGCTGTATTGATTTTCTTGATGTAGAGGAGGAGCACCAGAATATTCAAAAGCAAAAGCTGCAGCACTTTGACCTTGGCCCAGAAGAACCCGGCCTCAGTTTTCCGATAATCTGCTCGGGGATAAACCTCTTCTTCTTCATCGCTGCCTCCCTTTCCTCGTCCATTACAAAATCTAATTCACCATATGGACCGATTTTTCGGGGGCAGGTCATTTCGGTGAACTGCTAATTGGTGTCGCCGGCCACGATCCTTGCGTGGAGGGCCTTGGCGATCTCTTTGAGTTCCTGGAGCTCCAGGGCGGCATTTGCCCGAGCATTCTTTGCGAGCTCAAATTCGGCGAGTGATGCTTCGTGCGTCTCGTTGATCTTTTGTTCCGTGGACTTCGCCTGCACGTCCTGACCAACCATGATGATGGAGAGCAAGACAAGTTGCAGGAACGTCTGGGCGAGCCAACTTACTATCGTGATGAGATTGCCGGAGGCAAGTGTTTGGGGCAGCGACACCAATGCAATTGCTGAGAATGCATAAGCACACCACATAGTGCTCACACCGTTGGTGATCTTGACGCCTACGGCTGCGTTGAATTGTTGAATGCGACTCATGGTTCCTCCAAGTTTGATGGTGTAACTCTCGCGCATTTAGGTTCACAATCCGCGTCAGGACGCGGTCTCCTTCGCGCGCGAGTGGCCTCCTGCAAAAGCGAGCCAAAGTCCGGCGATACCGCCCTCTGAGCCTGCGATGACGAGCGGAACAGCTCCCGCTCCTGCGCCCAGATTCCGTGCGAGTCCGAGCCATCCCGAACTCGATCTGCCACAATAATGGCATAAGCTTCGGTCCACTCAAAATGCAAAGTGGTACTGGATGTACTCCTACACCCCTCCTATGATCACCAAAGGGATGGGCTGGCAAAACTCAAGTACAGTTATCCTGATCATTGAAATCTCGACATCCTGAAAATTTGCCACGTCCAGATCATATGCTCGGGAAACGGAGTGTCGCTCCCGGTTCAACCTTCTGGCAAGTGATGGTGAAGTTGCCGTAGTCCAGTTTGGGCTTGGTTCCTTACTCTGGCAAGTATCCCCGGAAACCGCACAATCATAAAAAAGGAAGGCATCGAATCAGGCATTCCCTGATTGACACCATTGAGATCTAATCGTATCCTCTGGGCGCGAGCTCATGCTTGCGAATCAAATATGGCTGATTGGCCCGTTTCAGAAACGTAAGTTGGTCTAGCCCCAGTCCTTCCTTACCGGCGAGAGGACAAAAATGACGATCTGCGCAGAGACACTTCAATCGCGACAATTCTCCGCAGGAAAAACGCATTCACATCGTACAGAGAAAAAGATTCTCCAACGAGCATTAAAGGAGGTCGTGCGCAAGGCTGAAGCAGTCAATCATGTCGGCTACCCTGCTTTCCGGCATTCCTTCGCCACCCACTTGCTTGAAGGCGGCCGCGACATCCGCACTGTGCAAGAGCTTCCAGACCATAACGACATCAAGACGACGATGATCCATACCCATGTCCTCAACCGGGGACCGGCAGGCGTGCGCAGTCCGGTGGACGGTCTTTGAGACAAGGGAGGAAGATTATTATGCCGATCCGCATAAAACACCGCGATAACTCGCGAGATAGAGGGTAACCAACGAAAGACAAATGGCTTAACGCACTATTGGCTACCGGTTCGATGGCATGTTATGCGGGCAAATGTCCAAAAATCTGCATATTATGCGGATCAATCTAATTATTGTTAGAACTATTTTGGAGGTAATTATATGAAAAGGCTGTGGCTTACTTACGCCTGGAAAGACAATGAGGATAAAGACATTGATTTTGTAATACAAGAATTAGATAGAATATCTGATTTAGAAACTAAATTTAATAGAAGAAACTTGATACCTGGCCAAAGACTTTGGCAACAAATCGCTGGTTTTATTACTGACCCTAATGAATGTGATGCATGGGGAGTTGTACTGACGAAGAATAGCATAAATAGCCAGCCGTGTATTGAAGAGCTTTCATATGCACTTGATCGCGCTTTATCGGCAAGAGGTACCGACTTTCCAATCTTCGCTCTGCTGCACAATATTGATGCATCATTGCTTCCTCCTGCATTAAAAATAAGGTTGTGCATTCCGCTAGAAAACAACGATTTTAAGGCGCAAGTAATTGCTGCTGTAAACAAGAAAGCGGTAGGATTTTCTCCTTCAGGTTTATCCGACTGGATTTTTGAAGAACACATTGACAATACAAACAATTTGCAGGTACTTGAATTGCGGCCACGATTTGATAGAATTTCTCCGTTTGCAATAGCTGTTGACCTTTTGGAAAAAACTAATGGAAATGTAGTCAAAGCCGACTTTGGGCCTGCTGGGATTATTCCTAATGGTCATGTGGCTTTTAGCTGGATCGATTCCGAAACGACACTTACTGATGGTACGAAAGCATGGGTCTGGGGAGCTAATAACGAAATAAACTCAACAACAAGCATATTCTTGTTCTACAAATCAAAACCAAAGAGAATCTGGTTTGGCCATCAACAGAAATTCAATCAAGCTTTCTTGTGAAGGCAGAGAAAAATATCAGATGAATCTCGAAGTTCTAACAATGATTTAACCTGACAACCTGGACAAGCCAGGTTGCAGGTTAAATCAATGTTAGGCTTTTAGCTTTCTGGATTTTACATAAGCCTTGAGGACATCATTCATGCGCGCCTGCCAGCCCTTGCCCATTGCTTTGAACGCCTCCAGAATTTCGGCATCCAATCGGATGGTGGAGGACGTCTTGCGTGGTTTCTTTTGCGGGCCGCGCAGCCTTGGTTTCAGGCATTCCGCCGCCACCTCCGGGCCAAGAATTTCGGGGAGGACCTCCGAAGCGGGTCGGGCACGGGCGAAGTCCTCTTTCGTCAGTTCCCGGACTTCACCTTCTTCGTCAATCAATGGTAAGCGGTTTCCCATATTTGCGAGCCTCCCTTGTGTTGGCTTTACGAAAACTGATAACCCGAATTCCCCCATCGATCGGCGTAAAGCACAGAACGTGCAATCGTGTGTCCAAATACCCGATGGCCACGAAACGAGACTCCCGGTAATCATTCCGGTCATCCGGTATGATAATCGCGTCAGACCATCCGAAATCAACGGCGCGCTCAAATGGGAGCAGCCTTTCGGCCTCGCTCCGGGCATTCTTTTTGGGGTCGAATTCGATTTTCACCACCTAACTGTAGTAACAATAAGGTTGGCCGTCAACACTGAAATCAACATGTGCCCAACCTATACTGGCCTAACGATTGGGTCAAGCCGACCACCAACCGCATGGAGCCTTTTGAGGTCCCGTAAGGTTGTCGCAGAGGTGCGTGACGGCTTACCCATGGTGTCAAGCGCAAGAACGATCAAACAATGAATGGGCAAGTTGACGATGGCCAACGGGAAGAGTAACGACAAATCCCTCGAATCCTGGATCTGGGACGCCGCCTGTTCCATCCGCGGCGCCAAGGACGCGCCGAAATACAAGGAGTTCATCCTTCCGCTCATCTTCACCAAGCGCCTCTGCGACGTGTTCGATGACGAGATCAACCGCATCTCCCAGGAAGTTGACTCGCGCGCCAAGGGGTTCAAGCTCGTCAAGCACGACAAGAAGCTCGTCCGCTTCTTCCTCCCGCTGGAGCCGAAAAACCCCGACGCCGCCGTCTGGTCCACCATCCGCACCCTCTCGGACAAGATCGGCGAGCAGCTCACCACTCACCTCCGCGCCATCGCCGACGCCAACCCGCTGTTCAAG
>JADGQM010000389.1 GCA_017881795.1 Syntrophobacteraceae bacterium | reverse complement strand
CTCAACGACGCCCTTTGGGAAATGGACAAGGACCCAGAGGTAAGGGTTGTGGTGATCAGGGGAGCCGGCAAACATTTTTCCACTGGTATTTCCCTTGCCGAATTCAAGAACAAAAGCCACAAGGATTACCGTGAGTTTATTCGCTTAATGGATGAACATAATCACACCATCGCCAAGATGAAAAAACCGGTGATTGCCTCGGTCAAAGGCTATGCTCTCGCCAATGGCTCCGGCCTCTCATTTGCCTGTGACCTGACGGTGGCCGCCGATGACGCCAAATTCGGGACGACGGCAATCAATGTCGGGCTCATTTGTCTGGGACCGGCGGCGCCGCTGGCCCGCAACGTCGGCCGCAAGAAGACTCTGGAAATGGTGCTCACGGGGGATATCATCACCGCAGCCGAGGCTGAAAAGCTGGGACTGGTCAACAAGGTAGTGCCAAAGGATCAACTGGAGGCCGCCACCCTGGAACTGGCCACCAAACTGGCAGCGAAAAGCCCGCTGGCCTTGCAGATTGGCAAAAGCGGCATCTACGCGATGCAGGATCTCCCCTACGACAAGGCCCTTGACTACCTGGGCGAGCTTTTTGCTGCTCTGTGTGCCACCGAGGATGCAGGGGAAGGGGTAAAGGCTTTTCTGGAGAGGAGGAAACCCGAGTGGCGTGAGCGGTAAGGATTCGTCTAAAATAATAGGAGCTGTCCAAGAGATAGACTTCTTCTTTTACCACGAAGATCACGAAGAAAATGAAGTGATTTCTTCGTGATCTTCGTGGTTTGAAATAAGGTCAAACTGAGAGCAAGATGCTTTGGGTAGAAACCTGACAGCCTCAGTGGATTCTGCGAAAGGTTGGCAAGATAATCCCTAAATAAGGCGAGGCAGCTGATGAGTGTGGAAGAGGTAATGGAGAAGCATGGGTTCCGGATTGCGGCAAGCTGTGCCGGGAAGGCGTCCTATACGAGATGGGTCAATCACCATGGAAAACGCGCCTATGTAACCGTCACCGACGTGAGCGAGGAGGGCTTGCCCAGTTCCTTGGACGAACCCGTTAGAGTTGGAATATTTGACCTGAGGTCAGGGGACGATCTTGAGGCTCCCCAGGATATCAGTTCATTAAGGTCTTACCTGGAATCGCTCGACGCAGTTTAGTCGTTGTCAGGTGGACTGCAGGCTCCTCACAGCTCCTTTTCGAAGCAGTCCAGAGCCTGCCTTGCAAGCAACTGCTTCTTCTGCCTTGGAAGAAAAACCCGATAGACTCGGTTGCTGGCGATATCGAAGCCATTCAGATAGCCCCGTGGCAGTATTTTCCCATAGAAGTGAAGCGTGACGATGCTTGCCCTGGTAGCATTACCGGTTTTGTGAATACCCTTGCTGAAGGGCAGGGTGAAAGCGGTCTCCCCGGGCTGCAACCGCAGCCTTTCCACTTCCACCAGACGGGCATATCCTTCGTGGCTCTCATCGTCCACGCGCCGGTAGTTGATCACTTCATAGCCTTCGGATGCCGTGCCGATTACCCCCCATGAATTGTGATCGTGGGGATAGGTGTATTCCATGGGTCCCCAGAGATACATGCGCAGGGAAAACAGGCCCTGGGGGTCCAGGTAAAGAGGTACTTCATTGTCAAACATAGTCGGACGGCGGGCGTCGGGATAACCTTCACCATTGGCGAGGTTGTTCAGAAGCCCTGCAATTAACTCCTTGTCGAGGAGGAGCTTAGGCAGTTCGGCTGAGACCAATTCAATCCGTGCTTTATGAGCGGTCAGTCCGTCCAGACCGCGAGCACATTGCTCGCAGAAAGAAACAATTCCTGATTGTACAAGCTGTGATGAGAGCGCCATGGAATTCGAAAAGCTCCTTGAGTTATTCGACTTCATTATTTTCCAGCCTTACGCACTGTTGGTAAAAGGGGGCCCCGTTCCCGATGTCGGTTAGCTCGGCAGCGATGAGTTGATTCGCTCCCCCGCCCAGCTTCATCCAGTCTCCACGACGATAAATCACGACGTCAGGGTGGAGGCCGGGAGTTACCTCTACTCTCACTTTGATCCGCCCGAGCGGTGAAACAAGGTACACCTCCTCCAGCAAATCCAGATGTCCCAGGCACAGACAATCCGGCGCGATCCACACGGTGGGGGGTTCCGTCTGTTTTTCAGGAAGGATTTGCGAATGAATGGTCTCGCGCCGAATCAGCGTTAGCAAGCGAAGCGGGTAGGCTTCCGGCGGCGGCGGTTCCTCGTGAAGTTCGGTTGGCAGTCGATACTTTCTGTCCGGATGGTCGAACTGCATTCCTGGGTAGGCCACAGGCGAGTGTTTGGCCTGAACGAAGTGGTTCTCCCGAAGCTCTTCAAGAGAAGTTGAAAGAAATGGTGAGTTCAAGGAAGCTCTGAGGCAGTCCTCGGCTTCTGGCAGCCAAATGGGTGGGTCAAGCCGCCTCCCGAGCTCAGAAAGAATCCAGTGGTCAGTTCTCGCTTCCCCTGGGGGAGGGAAAACCTCCCGCACCTGGTGCACGAAGTCATGCAGGTAGGAAACCCCAATATCTTCCTGTTCAAACATCAGGGCACAGGGCAAGAACACATCGGCGCGTTCAGCGGTATCGGTCATGAAAGCATCCACCACCACTTTGAATTCGATGGTTTCGAACGCTCGGATCGTTTCATGAATGTTGGGGGCCTGATTGATGAGATTAGAACCATTTACCCAGATCATCCTGACCGCCGGGTATTTGGCTTCAAGAATGTTGCGGCCGATAATCGGCATCAAGAACGAGCGCCGCGGCTTGTTTTCCGGGTCTTTGGTCCAGTCAAGATTCAGATTCCTTAGAGAGTGCAGATGAAAATAACTCCCGCCGCCAGCGCGGCCAATATTACCCGAAAGGAAAGCAAGCGCATTGATAAACCGGACATTTTCTCCACCGAACGAGTATCGTTGCAGACCCGCACCGACAATGGTCGCCGTCGGTCCATTTTCAGTGTACCATGAAGAGACCCGCTGGATATCCAAAAAGGTCACATCACAGAGTGCTGCCAGGTGTTCCAGAGGGTAACTCCGGATGATTTCCCGGAAGGCCTTCCAACTGTTGGTGTGCGAGAGGATTTCGTCGGTTACCCTGCCGTTGTCCATGAGCAAACGGACTACAGCCGCGGCCAGGAATCGGTCTGACCCGGGGGGAATCCGCACGAATTCATCGGAAAAAGGGCCGTTCCCGTCACCACCGGGCGAAATCGTGAGCACCTTTGCGCCCTGTTGCCGGGCTCTGCGGACCAATGCTGCGGTGTGAATCGAGCTGCGTGAAAGGTCCTTTCCCCAGTTTACAATTCGGCCTGAGTTGAGCAGATCGGCAAGCTCATGGTTCTTGCGCGAACCGAAATCGGCTACATAAGCGACGTATCCGGCGGCGTCACAAAGCGAGCCCCGCACCCGACTGGCGCCCAGTCGAGCAAAGAAGAGCTTGCTCGATTGCTTCAAAGCCCCTTTTACCGATTCACCGTGAACATGCAGGATCGATGCCGGTTCTTTCCGATACAGCTGGATCTTCTCGGCGCAAAGGTCCAGAGCATCTTCCCAACTCACGGGTTGCCAGCTTTTGCCCCGACGCAGCATAGGCCTGGTGATCCGATTGGGACTCTGCAGGCGTTGCATAAAGTCCCTGATTTTCCTGCAGGTAAAGCCAGCAGTGAAAGGATGTGACGGGTTTCCTTTAATGCTGACGTTGCCTTGAGCGTCGCTGGTAATCAGCAGCGAACAGCCATCAGGGCAATCCAGCGTGCAGGCGGTAAGCTCAGACTTGGTAGATCCCATTGGGCGCCGTCAGCCTCCCCAGGGCATGGTGGAGTATGCTTCCGCAATCTTATCCCGAAATTCCCGGAAGAACTTTTCGTGCGTCTTTTCCCAATCGGAGAGCATTCGGAACGCAGCCTTGGCCTTTCCCGCGGCTTGTATGGCCATTTTAGCATAAAACTCACTGATGTCCTTTTCAATGAGCCAAGCCGTATTAAACACCGTC
>JADGQM010000388.1 GCA_017881795.1 Syntrophobacteraceae bacterium | reverse complement strand
CCGGTATCCAGGCTATTCTTCTGGATTCCGGCGTACGCCGGAATGACGCAGAGGACTTTCATGCTTTGTTGTGACCCACCGGGTCATGACCGTTAGTGGGAGGTTCGAAAGAAGAAATGAGAGTCGATGGATGACCTAAAGATCGTTTTGTTCATGTGCAACTGGGGACCGCATGCGGCGTTTCAGACCCTCCAGGACAATGGCTCCCGGATCCCTCCGGAAATCACGATGGTTCGCATTCCCTGCACTGGAAGGATCACCAAATCGCTGCTCTTCAGGGCCTTCGAAATGGGTGCGGACGGGGTGGGGCTCGTCGGCTGCACGCCCGGGTCCTGCCGGTACGGTAGCGGTACCCCAACGGCAGTACGCAACGTGGAAGATACTCGCGGCTTTCTGGAGCTCCTCGGCCTCGGGAAAGAGCGCCTGCAACCGGCGACTTACCTGCCGGACGAATCGGAAGCGCTCCTTGGCTTCCTCCACGATTTCCACAACAGGATTCGGGATCTCGGAAGGAGTCCCGTAACCCCGCCTGCGGTTAGAGGACCAGATGGGCCGCAAGCAATGCTCGACAGGACTGCTGACTCCAAGCCCGCCTCCGGGACCGATTGCACCGTCCCCCGAGTAATCACCACCCAACTGCTGACCACCCATGACGTCTATGCCTGTCAGGATTGTGGCAAGTGCTCCTCGGCCTGTCCCCTGGCACTGATCGGCAAGCCCTTTTCCCCGAGAACCGTCGCCAATGCCGTCATATCCGGAACCATCGACGCCCCCGCCGTTGTCCGGGACACCTGGTCGTGTCTCACTTGCGGGACTTGTTACGACCGCTGTCCGTCCGCAGTCACCTTTCCGGAATTCATCCGAGGCTTGCGAGAAATCCAGAGAGCATGGGGAATTACGGGGCATCAAGCCCATGACGGCTTCTTCCAGTCGCTCATGCGCACCATGACTTCACCCGGTTTGAAGGTCCAGCACTGGAGCTGGCTTCCTGATGAGATTCACACGGACTCCCAGTCCAAGCTGCTCTTCTTTGGCGGATGTGCGCCCTATTTCGATACCTTTTTCAGGCATCATCTCGGCATTCAAACCAGTGACATCCTGACGGACAGCCTCCGCCTGCTCAATTTCTTCGACATTTACCCCAATCTCCTCGCTGGGGAACGCTGCTGCGGCCACGACCTGCTCTGGTCCGGCGATCGGACCAACTTCCTCAAGCTGGCCGCCTTAAACGTGGAGGCCATCAACCAGCTTGGCATCGAAGAGGTGGTGACGGCCTGCCCGGAATGCTACCGGACGTTGAGCCGGGATTATCCAGCGAACGGCATCACCATCGGCTTCAAGGTGACTCACCTTTATGACCTCCTCGAACGGGAAATCGAGAAAGGCGCGGTGGGCTTTCACCCCCTCGCTCGAAAGCTGACCTTTCAGGATTCCTGCCGCCTCAACCGCTTGGGAGAAAATTGCGCCGATCTCCCCAGAAAACTGCTCCGCCGCCTGCAGCCGAAGAGCTTCACCGAAATGCAGGACCACGGCATGGCCGCGATCTGCTGTGGCAATTGCGCCTGGACAGGCTGCGACAGCTTCAGCAAAGCGCTCCAGGTCAAACGCCTGCGCCAGGCCAAAGCCACGGGCAGCGACCTCCTGGTCACCGCCTGCCCCAAATGCCAAATCCACTTGCGCTGCGCCATGGAAGACCCCTTCCTGGGCGAAGAGCTCCAAATGGAAATGATGGACCTCACCTCAGTCCTGGCGAGGACGATTCGGTGGGAATAATTTTTGGTAGGGCGGGGTTGCGTCCCCGCCAAACGCGTGGCCTATTTAACGGCGGGGACGCAACCCCGCCCTACCGATGAGATGCTCATGGGAACAATGAATAGCCAAACCCCAAATCCCCGAATCGGCGTTTACATTTGCCATTGCGGGTTGAATATTGCACGGACGGTGGACTGCCTGAAGGTGGCGGAAGAGGCTTCGGGTCTCGACGGCGTCGTTGTGGCGCGCGATGTCCCCTATGCCTGTTCCGAACCGGGGCAGCACAGCATCAAGGAAGACATCGCCGAGCACCATTTAGACCGGGTGGTGGTGGCCTCATGCTCACCTCGACTGCACGAGCCCACTTTTCGTCACATGCTGCAGGCGGCGGGACTCAATCCCTACCTTCTGGAAATGGCCAATATCCGAGAACACTGCAGTTGGGTGCACATGAACGAACCCGAGGCCGCGACGGCAAAAGCGGTGGACCTCACCAAAATGGCCGTGGCGCGGGTGCGCCAGCTCCAACCATTAGAGCCGGAACGGCTCCCCCTCACCAAACGGTCCCTCGTGATTGGTGGCGGTGTGGCCGGAATCCAGGCGGCGCTGGATCTCGCGGACAACGATTACGAAGTGGTGTTGGTCGAGAAGCGGCCTTCCATAGGCGGCGTCATGGCCCAGCTTGACAAGACCTTCCCCACCATGGACTGCTCCATTTGAATCCTCGGGCCGAAAATGACGGATGTCGGTCGACATCCCCGAATCAAGCTCCTCACGCTCAGTGAAGTGGTCGACGTTAAGGGTTTTGTGGGCAATTTTGAAGTCAAAATCCTGAAGAAGGCGCGTTACGTGGACGAAAAGGAATGCACGGCATGCGGCGAATGCGCCAAGGTCTGCCCCGTGGTTCGCCCAGATGAGTTCAACCTTGGGCTATCGTCGCGCAAAGCGGTGTATTCGCCTTTCCCGCAAGCCGTCCCGGCGGCCTATATGCTCAATCCCAATGAATGCCTGGGGCATAACCCCGCGGTGTGTGCCAAGTGCATTGAAGCGTGCGAGAAGCACTGCATCAACTTCCACATGTCTGACGAGGAGATTGTGGAGAGAGTCGGCACCATCGTGGTCGCGACCGGTTTGCAACCCTACGATCCGACCGAGCTCGATGAATACGGTTACACCCGTTTCGAAAATGTCCTGACCAGCATGGAGTTCGAACGGTTGGTCAACGCCGGAGGGCCGTCCAAGGGCGAGGTCATCCGCCCGACAGACCACCGGCGGCCGCGATCCATCGGCTTCGTGCAATGCGTTGGTTCGCGCTCGGCAAGGAAAGGGAGCCCTTATTGCTCAAATGTCTGCTGCATGAACACGGTGAAAAGCACTCTGGTGCTGAAGGAGCACCATCCGGATACGGAGGTGAAGGTCTTCTACATGGATATCCGTGCCTTCGGCAAAGGCTTCGAAGACCTCTACAAGCGAAGCCGTCGACTCGGCGTGCACTACGTTCGCGGATTACCGGGCACGGTGGAGGAAACCGCGGATCGGAGCCTCAGAGTTGCCGTTGAAAACACGGCGACGGGAACCCTCGAGTTCTTCGAACTGGACATGCTGGTTCTTGCCATCGGGGTCCAGCCTGCCCAAGGCACTCACAAACTTCAGGAAATGCTGGGGTTGCAGCTCACTTCGGATGGATTCTTCCTCGAAGCGCATCCCAAGTTGATGCCCGTCGATGCCGCCACACGAGGGGTCTTTTACGCCGGCTGCGCCGAAGGACCAAAAGACATCAAGGAAAGCGTGACCCAGGCTTCGGCCGCGGCCGTCCGGGCGATCCGCTTGATGCATCGGGGAGAAATTCTCACCGAGCCGATCACCTCGGAAGTTATTGCCGAACACTGCAAGGGCTGTGGCCGGTGCGCTGAAGTCTGCCCCTACAACGCCATAACCGTCGATACGAAAAAGAAGCTCCCCGCGGTGGTCAATACGGCCGCCTGTGCCGGATGCGGCACATGCGCCGCAGAGTGCGCATTTGGCGCAATCAACATGAACCACTTCAGCGATCTTCAGATCTTCGAACAAATCGACGCCCTGCTTGCCGACAGACCCCACGAAAAAATCCTCGCCTTTGCCTGCAACTGGTGTTCGTACGCCGGAGCGGATTATGCCGGGGTTTCGCGGCTGCAGTACCCGCCGAACGTGCGCCTTATCCGCACCATGTGCTCAGGCCGTGTGGCTGAAGCTTTCATCTGGCGCGGCTTCGCCCAGGGCGCTCCGGTGATCCTCGTGAGCGGCT
>JADGQM010000387.1 GCA_017881795.1 Syntrophobacteraceae bacterium | reverse complement strand
CTGAAACTTGTTTCGGACTTCTTTCGCGTCCATGTCGATGCCGATGAGATAACGGCCTTCCCCGTCTTTTATGGGAGCATAGCCGGACAAGGTGGTGCCCCATTCACCGGTGACGGTATCATTGTCCACTGATGGATGCAAAAATCCTTCCATCAGTGCCGGTACGGAAGTGAGATACTCGCGTCCCGGCAAGGCCTGAGCCTCGGTCTCGTCGGAATCAATGACAAAGGTGATGCGATCCCCAGTCCGGCGCATCACATACATGTAGGCGATATCAGGATTGGCGCGTCGGATGGTCCGGAGCAACTCCAGATATTCCTGGTAGATGGGCAACGCTTGGTCGGCTTCCCCACGAATCTCTTCCAGCATGGTGGCATCCAGGATCTGGCTCAGCAGGGCGGCGCTGTTGCTCAATCGGGACTGAACGCTGGCCTTCAAGCCTTCCGCCGCGCTGATATAAAAGTCGCCACCGACCGTCCCGCTCACCAGAAGCACAATCAGGAAATGGCTGAGAAACAACTTTCTACCAATGGGTAAGTTGAGTTTCATGAATCCTCGATAGCTGCCACGAGTTGCTTTTCTTTGCGAAATACGCCAGATCCTCTCCACCAGGGAGCATACCCTATTTGTTCTGCCCTCTGTGGGACGGACATCACAGACGTCATTCCGGCAGGTTTTTAGCCGGAATCCAGTGTTTTTGAACCAGACAACCGGCGCAAGAAGCTGGATTCCGGCCCAGAAGCGCCGCCGGAATGACGAAACGGGCGACCATCCATTCCTCAGTACAAACGGGGTATGCCCCCCTCCACCACGTCCAACAAATAACAAATTTCGTAAGATTGCAAAAGCAGAGCTTTGACAAACCGAGACTTCATTTTCACTAGTTTTTTGAATTGTGAGATCGCTGAAAAAGAGGTATTTGAAGGCGAAGGCAGATCTGCCTTTTGTCTTCATTTTTCGTGGGTTCAGGAGTCACTCTGATAAACCATCAACGCTTCAGAAAGGAGAGAATCTGATGGAGGAGAACAAAAGCACGGACCCTCAATTCGACAAAGAGACACCCATTGAAAGGTTCGGGCTCTGGCTCGCGGCCTGGAGCGAAAAATGGTTCCCTGACGCATGGGTATTTGCCCTTTTAGGGATCGTCTTCGTCTTCTTTTTCGGGCTCCTCATTGGGGAGAGCCCTTTACAGCTGGCTATTGCGGGCGGCAAGCAGTTCTGGGTGTTGATACCGTTCACCATGCAAATGGCAATGATCATCATCGGCGGTTACGTGGTGGCGTCGACCCCAGCGGTCTACTGGTTCATCCGTAAAGTTGCCCAGATTCCAAAGAATGGAAAGACCGCAGTTGCCTGGATCGCCTTCTTTTCGATGGTGACATCCCTCATCTCCTGGGGACTCAGCCTGATCTTCAGCGGCCTCCTCGTTCGCGAAATGTCGCGCCGTATCGAGGACCTGGATTACCGGGCAGCCGGTGCGGCAGCCTATTTGGGGTTGGGCGCCGTGTGGGCTCTGGGGCTCTCGTCCTCGGCGGCCCTCATGATGGCCACCAAAAGCGCGATCCCGCCAAAGCTCTTCGAAATCAGCGGTCTCATCCCTCTCACTCAAACGCTTTTCATCTGGGGCACTTTCTGGACCGCCCTTGTATTGATCGTCCTCTCGATTCTAATTGCTTATTATTCCGCACCGGTTGCCAGTCGGGCAAAAACCGCGAAAGATTATGGTCTTTCCTTCGAGCCATTTGACATGAGTGTCGAGCCGCGACAAAAACCGGGTGAATGGCTCGAATACAGTCCGCTCTTGATTTGCCTCGTAGCCGCCCTTCTTGTCTATTATCTGATCGACCTGTTTCGGACTTCTCCCACGGGGGCGTTGGCAGCACTCGATCTGAATACGTATAACCTGATCTTTATTACCGTTGGCATGCTCCTCCACTGGCGCCCCAAGCGGTTCCTTAAAGCTGTAGCGCAGGCGGTCCCGGCCACGGGCGGCGTGCTGATCCAGTTTCCTTTTTATGCCGTCATCTTCGGCATGATCGTGGGCACGGGCATCAACGAGTGGCTGGCCAGTCTCTTTTACAGGGTCACAACCCATGGCACCTATCCGCTCCTTGTTGCTGTTTATTCAGCCGTACTGGGTGTGTTTGTCCCTTCCGGGGGATCGAAATGGGTAATCGAAGCCCCCTACGTCTTGCAGGCTGCCAATATGCATGGTGTCAACCTGGGATGGGTGACGCAGATTTACAATGCCGCCGAGGCCCTGCCCAACCTGCTGAATCCCTTCTGGATGCTGCCGCTCCTGGGATTGCTCCACGTCAAGGCCAGGGACCTTGTCGGATACTCGGTCCTCCAGATGGTGGTGCATATCCCGGTCGTTTTCTTCCTCTGCTGGCTCTTCGCCCAACTGATACCCTATGTCCCACCGCTAAAATGAAAGCTGTCCTTTGCTATCGTTTTCATTTTTGCAGCGCCTATCGTAGTGATCGCCGTGACTCTGATGGCGTACGCGAAAGATGAAATTCCAAGACCTGGAGAAAATCTTGTGCCCCCAAAGTCGATTGACACGGTGATCGAGGAGAATAACAGCAGGCTGTAGTCCATACCCGGAGTTGTGGGGACGGCTGAAAGCCTTTGTGACGACAGAACTTGCATAAAGGTTTATGTCATAAAGGAATCCCCGGAACTGACCCTGCAGATACCTAAAGTGATCGATGGATACCCGGTTGTCATCGAAGAAACAGGCGAGATCAACGTGCTTCCGGAATATCCGGGAAATGGAAAATAGCAATTCCCCCGCAACGCCGCATGTCGTTTATCCGTTTGAGATAGATAGGTGATCGTTTTCTGCTGTAAGGGTGTCATCAATATCCTCATAGACTTCATTCCTGAATGGAGGAGTGCATAGCGCGAGAAAGATGAAATCCTGCTGACCGATATTGGTAATCCTTTGACGGCACCGTGGGGGAATGAGCACTACATCACCTGGATTGACCTCCTGAGAGAGAAGCTCGCCGAGCTCAACCCGGCCGCGGCCATCGAGGATAACGTAGCGCTCCATCGTATCATGGAGCCGATGCCATCGGGTTGTAACGCCAGGTGCCACGCGCGCCCTCGCAATGGACGCGTAAGGGTCGTCGGGTGTGTTGGAGACCTCGATGATAAAACAGCCTTCTGGGGTGTAGAATTCGTCACCAAGGTCGAGTCGCCTGATGGTCTCTTTCATTGGAATCTCCGGTTTCTGCATGATGTGTCCACGACACAAATCAAGAGACGATGGAAGTATTGAGTTTGCCGCGTCTCAAGAACCGAGCCTTAAGGCGCTCCACTTTTTAAAAGATGCGGATTTCCTGGTGGCTTGACAGCCACACCTTTCGTAACAATAAAGTAAAATGAGACCAGGATGTCAAGATCGTAGAAACTGAGTCAATTCCTGGAAGAGGAGCATCTTATGAGTGGAACCATCACCCCAGCAGAGCTCAAGAACTTTCTAAAAGAGAAGAAGAAGGACCTGATAATCCTTGATGTTCGGCGTAGATCCGATTACGAGGCCGATCCGAAGATTATTCCCGGCGCCGTCTGGCGAGATCCAGAGAGTGTTGACCAGTGGAGTGGAGAACTTCCCATGGGCAAGGATATAGTGATTTATTGTGTGCGCGGCGGCTCAGTTAGCAAATCGGTTTCGAGTCGCTTAATGGAGCAGAACGTCCGGACCAGCTACATTGAGGGTGGAATAACGGCATGGAAAGAGCTTGGGGGAGAGGTCGAGGGAAAATAGACCTTCATCTCATTTTATGAATTATGAGTAAGTGGCGAATATAACCCCCATATGCGAGGAGCAGCAAGATGGTGCGGAGAAGATTGATTGCAATTATCGGCATGATGTTACTCGCGAGCACAGCTTTCTCTCAAGACGGGAACAGACTTTGGACTTTTGACTCTGATATTGCGGGTGAAATTGCCAAGGAATTCGGAAACGATCTCGGTGAATGGAATGTTCTCGCTGACTCGACCGCTCCTTAGAAACCGAACGTGCTGGCACAACTGAAAAAG
>JADGQM010000099.1 GCA_017881795.1 Syntrophobacteraceae bacterium | reverse complement strand
GCGATGGGGGTGAAGAACTCGCCGCCCTTCTGGCCCTCGCTCATGGCGAAATGGCCGAGGAAGTATTCGTAAATCTTGCCGAAGGCGTCCCCCTCGATGTCCATGGGGACGGAGTTCATGGTCTTGAGCAGTTCTTTGAGCAGGGCGTTCTCGAAGCGGTTGTAGGTCTTTGGGAGCACGTCCTTGAGGTCCGGTTCTCCGCCTCGATGGCGCGCATGGCGTCGTTAATGGCCGCACCGATGTTGGCCCCTTCAAGCACGGTAATCAGCGCGGAGAAACGCGCCGCCTCGGGCAGGTAGGCACGCCTTTTGCCTGATAGTCCGCCGGGCCGACCTTACGCCGCCCACTACCACCCGCGCCCGCCAGTTCCTTTGCCGCCGCTTTAAACTTGTGGTCGGCATAGCGCAGAAAGACCAGCCCCAGCACCGGCACGGAGTATTCCGAAGACTTCAGCTTGGAGTTGGCCCGCAGTTCATCCGCTGCCTCCCAAAGGCGTGATTCGATGTTGTTGCCGTTATGGTTCATGCATCGTTCTCCGTGGACCGGTTCTTATTTGCCATTTAACCGAGCTGAGCCGATGGCATGAGGTTGCGGGCCAGCTTTAGTTTGCGTGCAAGCCGTGACGTTCTGCTCGGGCGACTTGTGTGCCCCCGCAGCGCGTGAACTTAAGGGTTGAAAGTCCCCTGTACGTGAATCCTCGCGCTTCCTTGAACTCATCCCAAGCCTTAGCCGTGAACAAGTCGAGCCAAGAACTTCGTTTCCCCATGGTCGGCCACTCAGTAGGGTTGCGAATCCATGAAGTTGTCGAAAGAAAAACAGCTATCCGCCGAATTGACACATGCAACTCGTTAATATTATTTACACAATTCTCGGATAAACGCAAGGTTTTGCTGTGATGATGGGTGGCCAGACGAGAGTCCTGGTGTGCTTTTCGGTTCCCGTGTTACTGGGTGGGATGTGAACCCCGATTGTCATTGGCCTATTGGCTTCCACTGCCTCGCAAGACTTTGCGCTTTGGACACATCCTGTTCCTTGCCAGGAGCAACGGCGCGAACTGGCGGGACGTTCAGGATTTCCGAACGTCCAAAGACTCACAGACACCCTGGGCCTTCACCGTGGGGGCTCGGGGAGGAACAAGAGATTTCAATTAGGTAAGTCTAGGATGTCAGAGATTATCTGTTCATATTCCTTGCCGGTCAGTGAGCAGCCAACAAGACCATCAAATTGATCCGTAGTGTGCTTGAGTTGACAAGCCATAGATTTATACGTCCTTGAGGGTATTGGTTTGCGTCCTTTTGGAATTGTTATCCGGGCTACTTTCCTATTCTTTAGTTTATACCAGCCGTTTAATTCCCCTCCCTTTTTGAATCGTATCCCGAGCTTATTCTCGCAACACTTCTTGAGTTCGAGAGTATGGAAATCCGCATTTCTCAATTGACGATCCTCTCTTCCAGAAAGGATTTGATTCTAACCCATTCCTCTGAAAACTGATCGTCCTCCATCAAATCATCGTAAAGCGATTCAATCTCGATTTTAAGATTTGCTATTGCCTCTTCTCGATCATCGCCGTACCCATATAATGGAAGATCTGAGGTTTTGGCAATAAAACCACCATCGTCAGGTTCTACTATTATGTCCAATGGAGTTTTGAGAGACCTTTGGTTCAATCGGTTTATGGTGAGAACCGTGGTTCCTTGGCTGGGTTGAGCCCTATTGATGGTTCCAGCCAAAAACCCAAACCTGAAGTACGTTGCTGAAGTGCCTGTGAAAATCAGCCTGTAGTCTGATGGTTGAACTCTGGGCTCAAATTCGAACGGTATACGCCAATCAGTGAACTCCTTCAATGATCTCGACATCAGTCATTTCACCTTTTTCTTTAATAATTCTATCGAATTGATCTGCTTTTTCAATCAGCCAAGCCGCAAAAACTCGTGCTGTTTGTGGGTTGATTGAAATCGAGAACATTACATCGCGCATCAAATTGGGCTTTATCTCTTCAGCAATCGGCTCGGGGCTAAGTGCTCCGTCTGGTAGAATACCATATGTCTGAGTCTTCGGTATTGCATGTCTATCATTGAAAAAATTCACGATTATTTGGCCTTGCCCGTTTATCCCGCCAAAGACGCCCGTAACTGCATGTACAGTGTAGTTTTGAGATATTTTATATTCAAAGGTCACTTCTTGCGGCTTTTGATCCTTCTGATTTTCCATAATATCGATCTCCTTAGCCGTGAACTCTAGCAAAGAAAAGAGTGACCCAGAGCAATCCGGGTCTTTTTGCGTCTGTATCGAGAAAATGGTGCTCTTGATGCGTTCACCCGGAATCCTTACGCGCTATTTACACACCGACAAAAAAGAACTCAGCGGAAGGCTTGTTAAGCCATTGATTTTCATGGAGCCGGCGATGGGATTTGAACCCGCGACCTGCTGATTACGAATCAGCTGCTCTGCCACTGAGCTACGCCGGCCCATGCTGTGTTTTGCCTTGTAGCATGCGGCCTTAGGGGTGTCAAGCACGGGCTTCGGCAATGGTCAAAAACGGTTTAGGAGGGATATGATGTTTCCGGCATTGAATCCCATCTGTACCCACTGACAAGCGCGTCCTGCAGCATTCCATGGGATGCTTTTTCCTCGAATGTTTGGCACGATTTCCCGCGATAGTCGGTTCCAGGCCCGCCGTCGCTTAGTGCCCAGGGCCGCCCGTCTCCGTGCCGATCCAGGATAATGCTCCGTCATCGGTTAGAGATCCCATCCAAAGAAAGGGCGACCGGAACAGGTTGCCGACCACGGACCATCGTTCTGGTTGATCACGAAATCTTCCTTCTCGGAGGTGGAGAAGGAAGATGAGAGCATGAGCAGTGTGTACAGCAGCAGAACCCGCTCGTTGTCGCTTGCCGTGTTGAAAACAAGTACTTCATCCGGAAGGGCGATCCGATCGGATGCACCAAAGACCGACTCCCGGCCGCTGATATCCTGCACGAGGGCAACGGCATCCGATACGCTCAGTACTTCCGCCGATCTGAGCCATACTTTGTAGCCGCTGAGCGCTGCGGAGACATAAACGCCCGGCTCGGGAACCTCGAGATGCCTGAAAGTGTAAAGTGAAGAGGCCACCACCGGAGCGCAATTCTTCTCAACCAGAGCTCTAATCTGCGTGGCCACCGCCCCACTCGATTCGCATTCATCCATGGCAGGAAGAACCTCGTCCTCCAGGGGCTCGATTTGCCTCGGCAATCCCTTTCCGATCGTCGGTGAGAGCTCCTTCAATTCGATGCCGAGAAAACGACCGATCTTCGAAAGCAGAAAATCGATTCTCTCGGGTTTCAGGTTGGATTCCTCTTTATGATAGATCCAAGAACCGCGCGGCGTGATTAGGCGGTCGAACACCACCATCCTGCTCATGAACGCTTCAGCGCGCGCTGCCCGGGAACATCCTTCATTGAGACGCGCCCACCCGCGGCTATCGAAATACTCACGTTTGGCATTGAACCAAAATCCGTCGCTGCCTTCGGGAAAAAGAAACAGGGTGTAATGGAAAGGCGAGCAGAGGAAAACGATGTCGTCGAGGCTGCAACAGCGCAAAACGAGGGCCAGCGAAGCGATCAGGATGCATTCATCGGCACAGGAAGTCATCCCGAGCGGCCGATTTGGTTGGTTGGAAAGCCGGGGGCCATGCGCCAGGATGACGTCCACGGTGGGATAGACAAATTCGGGAAACAGACCCATTTTCAAAAATTCGAGCAACATGGGCCCCCAGGGGCGTTTTTCCTTCAAGAGCTCATACGCCCATGCAATGATTTTCATGGCGTAATCACTGGCTTCCAGGTCGTCCCTGTCAATGATGTATTCCCGCTCATGCAGCCCCCAAATTCCGGCCAACTCCAGGGGCGTGGCGTGATAGAAACGGCTGTTCGTGAATTTGTGGATTTTGGCAAGCACCCGCGCCCGGTCGGCTTCCGGAGAAGCGCCGGTTATGGGTTTTCCGATCCGATGGGCGAGTGACCATAGAGGCTCAGACATCAGATTGGCCATGAGTACGCAGGTGATTAGCTCCGGTCGGGCGGTTGTGTTGAAAAGAGTCGGCTTGGCTGCCTGGACCATCATTTTGAATTGATCCCCGGAACCACTGCTACCCCTTACCATGGTCATCCTCCATCGTTTTTGGATAGGCAAGGAAACTGATGGTCATCGCTGCCAGAAAGATGCTCAGGGCCAAAAGGAAAGCTCTTGAGAACCCCTGGTTGATGGTATCCAGCAGCATCGAAGCATCATCGCGATGGCAGTGCGGCCAGCACGCTGCGCCAACCGGGAAATTCATCGAAAAGACGGTCTCGAAAATGCTGACCCCAAAGATCGTTCCCATGTTGAGGGCTACCGGCAGCAAAGAAGCCGCTTCACCTCTTCTCTCCGCGGGCGCCCTTGCCATGGTGAAGCGGTTGTTGGGTGCGAAGAACATCCCCCTGGCCATGCCTAAAAGGAGCAGGAACAAGACGGCGATCCACACTTTTCCGGTCGAAAGCAGCATGGCAAAGGAACCACACGCCGTTGCTCCCAGCAGCGTAGCCGTCACCACCAGCCGCCCGGGACCGATCTTGTCGGCGTGACGCCCAGCCTGAGGGGCCGTCAATGCATACATTGCGGGGTGGGCCAAGAGGATGGCGCTGGAGAGAATGGCAGAGAAGCTACATGCTTCCTCCAGGTAAAAGGGCATGAGAAAATTGATTCCGCCAAAGACCGATGCCGTGAGAAATAGAACGACCAATGACGCGGCGAATCCCGGAGTCCCCAGAATCTCCGGCGGAAAATAGGGGCGCCCCGCCAGACGGCCCCGACACGCAAGAGCCGCAATCATTCCCGCTGCCAGAGCGAATGCCGACCGGATTGAGAGGGAGCCCCAGCCCAGTTCGTCCCCAAGGCTGATCCCGAAAATCGTCGCCGCTAAGATTCCCGAAAACAGGATTGCCCCGAGAGGATCGGACGGACGGCTGCTTTGCGGCACGGAGTGGTCCCCTGGAAGATAGCGCCAGGCGAAAAT
This sequence comes from Syntrophobacteraceae bacterium, assembly GCA_017881795.1. Classification (GTDB taxonomy): domain Bacteria; phylum Desulfobacterota; class Syntrophobacteria; order Syntrophobacterales; family Syntrophobacteraceae; genus JADGQM01. Next base: position 7,849 of record JADGQM010000099.1, on the reverse strand, counting down.
CAGCAACAACGTCATGGGAGGGACATTGCCGAGAAATATCCATTGCCATGATGTGAAATGGGAGAGAACGCCTCCCGCAGGAACCCCTGCGAGCATGCCCAGGCCGGCGCCCATGCTCAGATAACCGTACCCCCATCCAACTCGGTCCTGGGCAAGCCAGGCCGGAATCATGGCATAACCCAGCGCCGCCATTCCTCCAGCGCCAATTCCCTGAATGAATCTGCTTCCGAAAAGCATCCAGTGATTGAAGGCGAGGCCGCAGAGCAAAGTCCCGATGGCTGACAGGAAGCATGCGCCGATGAAGGTTCGCTTCAATCCTATGGCATCCCCCAGCCTTCCGGCCGGCAAAAAAGTCGAGGTCGCAGTGATGAGGTAGACGAGAACAATAAAAGAGACATACGTTGTCGTGATGTCTAGATCGTCTGCAATCGTCGGAAGCGCCACATTGACCACGAAGGCTTCAAACTGGAACGTGAATGCCGCAAAGGCGAGGCAAAAGACTATCTTGCGCTCGTTTTTCATGCCTGCAAGGGTTTGTTGGCTCATGCGGGAATGACGTTTAGCCTCTCGATCCTCATTCCCGATTCTCCTTTTTTGCCAGCACCCAACGGCGCATCAACTCGACGGCGAACCGCCACTTACCGTCCTGCTTCACCACCGCGTCATGTCGCTTCAGGGTATCGAGAGCGCGTTGAAGGTCCTCAAGACCCAGACCAATGGTGCGGGCGATTTCCTCGATGTCGGCTCCCCCCGGCGACCATGCCAGGGCGCGCAACACCACAGTCTGCCATGCCGGTTCGCACTGCTCCGCCTGCACCCACACGCCGGTGAAGTAGGCGTTTCCATCCCTGAAGAACTCTGGCGTCTCGATGATCGCCTCGACATCGGCCAGGCTGAAGCGCCGTTCCGGCTCGATGCCTTCCTCAAAGGTCTGCCGGTTGAAGCGGGTCACGAGGCCGTGGCAGACAAGTTGCACCAGGTAAGGCTGGCCGTGGGTCATAGCCACAATATGTTCCAGAGCGTCATGGTCATAATCGATGGCAAAGTCAGGGGTGGGCTGGATGATTAGTCTTCGGGCCGCGCCCGGACTGAGAAAACTGACCGGGACGGTAACGTTCCCGAAAAACGGATGCCAATATTCATGGGTCATCTCCTCGATGGTGTGCAACCCGGCAAAGGCCATGAGCAGCCAGGGGTAGGTCTCGATGATGCCGCGCCAGTAGTCCAGGAGCCCCCTTTCGAGCCGATCTTTGGCAATCAATTCCTCGATCCGCTCGAACTCATCCACCGTGACGATGAAACGCTTCTCACCCCGCACGTGATCCAACCGCTTGAGGAAACGGTCGAAGGCGGTATAAGGGTTGTGAGTCACAAAAGTGCTCTCGTCCGGCTCTTCCAGGTTTTCTTCTGACCTAGGGGGCAGGCTGTCGTAGAGGGCCAGCGCCAGGTTATAGAGCAGCTCGTTCGTGCTGGCAACCATCCCGACGCGCTGCATGTTGAAGTCCACCAGGATGGTGCGAGGGCCTAACTCCGCGCCCAGGTTGTGCAGGATGGATGATTTGCCCATGCGTCGGTGCCCATAGATGACGACCGAAGGCTTCTGTCCCGCTCCGGTCCACAGCTCCTCCAGGTGGTGCAGGATGTCTTCACGCCCCACAAAGAGGTCTCCGGTGACAGGATTACCGACCACGTAGGGATTGGCCACGGAGCCGATGGCATCGCCTCGGGCCAGCGCGCTTCCTGCGGAGGCCAGCAAACGCTCCCAGTGAAAAATCACCAGAGAGACAATGGGGCCCGCCGGTTGGGGCAGCGCTCTCAGCCTCCCGCTCAGCAAGAACATTTGTTCATTGCTTTGAAGCAGGATCTGCTGTCGTGTCACCCGACTGGTGGCTTTGCAGAGGGCTGCCATGGTCCGGGCAAGCTCCCCCATATCAGCGAGGATTTGCAGGACGGGCTCAGGGAATAGATGGGGAGCGCCCGCGGACGAAAGATCAGGCGCCCGAAAGGCGGCGATCTCGCGCGCATCCGACCAGTGCAGGGCGGCTTCCAGTCCTCCATAGAGGGCTATCATCTCATTTGCATGACATAAGCCAGGCTCCCCGGCCGCCTGCCGCGATAGTTGCATGAGCTCTACTGCCCGGCTTAATTCAGCTACTGCACCCTCAAAATTGAGATGCCCTTCTTCATCCGGCAACCGGTCCAGAATTTTTCCCCATGCGGCAAGGAGAGGACTGTCCGACCACCTGTCCTTCTGCTCAGGCCTCAACTGTTGTCCCAGGTGAACGAGTGTCTCATAAGCGGCGCGTGCGCGCGCCACTGGCTCGGGCTGTTTGTGAAAGGTGAACTGGAGAAGGCGGCGGGTTTCCGCATGGGACACTCCAGCGATATGTGCCTGCACCCCGTAGGGGTCTCTTCCAGCAAAGGTGCGCAAGGCTTTCACAGCTTGCAGGAGATGTCCGGATTTTTCTGCTGTTTTGATCGCCCCCAAGATACCGACGTTCCAATCGAGAGCTGCCAGACGACGCAAGGCAAATGCTTCCCAGGGTAAAGGCAGCAGCGCGTGGCGGTCGAAATACCAGTATTCGATCGCTCGAAGCAGACCCCAAGGATCCTCCTGCGAGCGCAATCCCACCCGGCAACCCAGCAGCCCGATGGCGGTTTCCAGCGGCCATAAAGGAAGCCTGGTAACAAAGACAAAAAAGAGCGCACCAATCAGGAGAGGACCTAATCCTCTCAGGTCAGGCAGCCAACGGGCCAGGTAGGCGAAGGTGCAGCCCACGCCCAGGCTCCACAAGATGAGCAGGACCATGCCGCCCATCCAATCGGCCAGGGCAGAGCGTGGCTTGAAAACGGCATCCACTGCAGTCAGGATAAAAGCCATCAGGAAAAATGTTATCCAGAAAGTGAGGAAGCCTACCACCAGGGCGATTCCTATGCCTGCTGAAAATCCCCATATCTTGGCCACGCCGAAAGTCACGCCGACAGTCACGCCGAAAGCTACGCCGACAGCCACGCCTCCAGTCACGCCGAAAGCCACGCCGAAAGCCACGACATCAGTCACGCCTCCCGCCACGCCGACAGCCACGCGTTGAGTCACGCCGACAGCCACGCCTCCTGCCACGCCGAAAGCCACGCCGTAAGCAACGCCGTAAGCCATGCCGAAAACCAGACATCCGGCCACGCCTCCCGCCACGCCTCCCGCCACGGCTCCCGCTACGCCGTAAGCCACGCCTTCAGCCACGTTGTAAGCCGAGCCTCCAGCCAGACGCCCAGCCACGCCGTAGGCCAAGCCTCCGGCGCCGCCGAAAGCCACGCCAAAGCCCAGGCTGGCGAAGAATAGATTCCATTCGCCACCACCCGCTGTTAACCACACGACGATTCCATTACAGCCCACAATCACCAGCACGCCCTGGACTGCCAGAATAAGCTGGCGGCCGCGTTCGGTCGGCGTTGGGAAATCCGGCCAGTTGAAGAAGGCCAGAAAGAGGAGGCGCAGATAATCAAGCGGATTGAAGAGATTGTATGAGTAGTTCATGCCATGCCATTCCGGTAACGATCAAAAGCTGCGAGACCATTACTCGTCAGGTTCGGGGTTTTCGACAAGATCGGCAGCAGCAGCGGCGACTGATCAAGAAAGGTCACCGGAAGTCAGTCCTTGTGGTTTGCGAGGAGCTCTCCATATTTCTCTTTCATACATTCAGGGCAGATGCCGTGACTGAACATGACTTCGATGTGCTCGGCGAAGTAAGATTCGATCTGCTGCCAGTAATCGGCGTCCGAGCGAATCTTTTTGCAGAACATGCAAATCGGGAGAATAATCTTCTTGAGCTGATTCAGTTGGGCAAGAGCTGAATTCAACTGATCGGTCTTCTCCATCAACTGGACTTGATACTTGTCACTGATCGTGATCACTTTGTCGAGTTTATGCAGAAGCTTTTCGTAATCATGGAGCAGGGCCTTGAACTTGCTGTAAAGCAGCGAGGCTTCCCCGGAATGCAGGGACAGGATTTCCTCGGCCTCCCGAACCACCGTGTCTTTCATCACCGTCTTCTCTTTGCGGGGCGTCATAGCGCAGTCATCCTTCTACCGGGATGATGTGGAAGGGCACGCCCACGTCTTCAGCGAACTCCTCAGCCAGATCCAGAGCGCGGGGATTCTCCCGGTCGTAATACCAGTTTATAAGGATCTTCTTGCCTGCTGCCTCGGCCTCTTCCATGAGGTCCAGAATGTCCAGTACGCACTTGATGCTGCTGCTGTTCATGTAAACGATGTTGAAGTGAACCTGCAGAGCCTCCGTTTCCCGAAGATGTTCTTTCAGCCATGACAGCACCGGGGTATAGAAGTCGAATGAGTTTTCCGGGTAGGAGTCTCCGGACAGTTCGAGAATGCCCGTGAAGGGATCGAAGCAGACCTTCGGCGAGGACCCTGTCGGCTGTAAATCTAATGGCGCCATGTGTCGCTCCTCAGATCACTGCGGTGAGGCTAAAAAAATTATACGTTTCGTCAATTTCATCTATCACATACGAGAGCTTTTCGGAAGCCCTTCGCGCGATCTCAATCAGACCCACTCCGGCGCCCGTGCCGCCGGGAGGGACCTCGTGTCGAATCTCCTCCTTGTAGAGCCTTTTCAACCCTTCCCTGTCGAGTCTCTGGATCCGCTCGAGTCTGTCCACCAGCGCCGCTGTGTCGGTTTTTTCAATGACGTTGCCCGAACTGATGGCGTACTTGCCACCCATCCTGGCGATGATGATAATGGCGGAGTTGAAGTTCTTGACGGGGAAGCTTTTGCCGGCAAGGTAGTTCTTCACATTCTGGGTTTGCTCGATGTAGACTGCAAACACGTCCATAATGGCGTCTTTTCGGACTTCCTCGCCTTCAAGGCGCCTCCTGACGGCGTTTCCGATCTCTTCAATGATGCTGTGTGAGAAGGGGCCGTTGAAACAGATCATAATTCCCTTCTCGGTGAATTCCTCTTTGAGCCTGATCAGTTCATGCATCGCCATGGGTTTACTCTCCGGTTTTCATGACAAAGCCTAAGAAAAGAATGTCATCGCGCTGCGGGGCGTCCCCACGATACTCATCCAGCTTCCTCCGGTAAACCTCGGCCTGCTCAGTCATGGGCAGGGAGCCACAGGACTTGACCAGGTCCATGAAACGCTGCCTCCCCAGACCGAATCCTCGCGGGCCCCCGCCCTGGTCGAGGATGCCGTCGGTGGTGAGATACAAGCGGATGTCGCCTCCCGCAGAAAGCTCATGGTTGGTGTAGCGATGCCCCTCTGCCGAGCCCTTATAACCGGCGCGCCTGCGGTCTCCCCTGATTTCCGTAAGCTCCTTTCCGTCAAAACGGTAAAGAGCAAGGCCCGCGCCTGCAAAGACAACCTTTTGTTGCGCTGGAAGGCACAGGCAAAGCCCGATATCCACACCGCTGTCAATAAGGAGATTCGATGCGTCATGGTGCAGGGTGCGGCGCATCAGGAAGTTGAGCTCACCCAGCAGCCGAGCCGGGTCGTCCGCACTGAGGCGGTCAACAATATGGTCGAGCACGGCGTTCACGGTCATGGTAATCAAGGCGCCCGGCACCCCATGGCCTGAGCAGTCGATGACGGCAAGGAGAAAATTCTCCCCCGCGTTGCGGAAGTAGTAAAAATCGCCGCCCAGGATGTCTCGGGGCAGGTTGAGAATGAAATAGTCCTTCAGACGCTCATCGAGGACGGAAGTTTCGGGGAGCATGGAGGATTGGATCAACCGCGCATAGTTGATACTATCCATGACTTGCTTCTGGGCTTCCTCAATCTGCTTGTTGGCTTCACTGAGCTCAATCGTCCGGTCACGAACTCTGCTTTCGAGATTCCTGGTGGAATCGAGAATCGTTGCCGTCATGACATTGAAAGAGGCCGTCAATTGACCGATTTCATCCTGGCGAGTCACAGGAAGAGAAATGCCGTATTCGCCGCGGGAGACCCGGCGGGAAGCCTCGGTGAGCATGGCGAGGGGCTTCAGGACGACATGGTTCAGCATGACGGCGATGATTACGAGCATCGAAAAGAGAGAGAGCACGATGACGGCAATGATGGGCAGGAAATCGATGAATTTGATGACCTGGGAAACATCCACCAGCACCACGTTATACCAGCGAATCCCCTTCATATAAGTTGCCGCGGCGAGGTATCGGTTCTTCTCAAGGCTGATGAAGAAGGTCTCCACATCGGACTTCTCGGAAGTGAGCTTGTCAATGCTTTCAGCGACCTGGGCCCGGTCCTCCTCGTTGTCCATCAAGCTATACAGGGTGATCTTCCTGGCCTCGTCCTTGACGCTGGCGTTGTGTTGCACGTATTCCCTGTTCTCGTGGGCCTGGATGGCCCCGGTGCGGTCTATCAGAATCGTGGACACCCCTTGGTCCTTCGAGCGGATGATCTCGTCGATAAAATCGGTGATGTCGATCCCCGTTCCGCCAACACCGATCTTCCGGCCGTGTTCATCCTTCATCACCGCGTTGACCCATACCCTGATGTCGTGGAGGATGCGGCTGTAATCCACGTTGAGGGCGAAGGAATCCACCTTCGCCAGGGTCTCGAAGAACCAGGTGTCCGCCGGGTTCTGTTCGCTGAGCAGAGTGAAGTCGAGTTTTTGTTCCTTGGCATCATACACGTAGTAGCGCTTCGACTTCACCGCGGCGATAAAATAACTCTTTTCTCGAAAAGTCTGTCGGTAGCTATCGAGTTGCTCGAAAGCGAGCTCTCGCAGGGTCGGGTCTTCCTCGTTCTCGCACCAGCGCTTGAGCACCGGGTCATCGGCCAGTTTCAGCGCCAGGGCAACTTCCCGGTCGATCACGGAAAGGATTTTGTTCTTTTCCAGGAGGGAGCGTTGCACCGCAAATTTGGTCCCGAAATTCCGGATGATCCGATCGGCGCCCAGGTAAAAGGTCGCGAACGTCAGAGACCCAATGATCACATAGACCAGACCAATAATGAGGATGAACTTGCCCTTAAGCGTCTTCATTGCGTTGTCGCCTCATATAACCTTGTTTTGGCCGGCCTAAGCTGAGTGATTCGCTATGCAGCACCGCGTCATGCCGGCAAAAGCCTGCATCCTGCAAGTGTGTCAAGTTCCTGGATCAGGACTTCGCATCAAGAAGAATCGCTCGATTTAGGGTAGAGTAAACAATGTGGCACGGGTCAGGGTGGCGCGTCCATCGTTTTTTTTCCTGATGTGATAAAAGGTTTATGCCTGAGATCTGCGCTGCCTGCTGCAGCATGAACATAAGCTGTTGAAAGCTTCCACATCGTGTGCTATGCATTTTCTCCAAGAAAGGAATTCCTCTCAGCTTTATGCTTCGCACCCACTTACTTGAAGGAGACATGTCCATGCCTGGGTTTCGATTTCTCGTAAGAACTGATGCCTCGCTTGGTCAAGCGCTTTCGGCTGCCAAAACGCCCTTTGGGCGCATGGCCCTGCGATTCACTCCGCTGCTTCCGTATTCCAGCAAGACCGCCGGATTCGGATTGTCCGGCGGCCAGGATTGGTTCATTGCTGAGACGGATTCGGAATTGGATCCGTCGGCGGCATGGGATGAATGCCATAAGCTCATGGCGCCCGGACGAGCCTTGGCTGCGACTGGCAGCGTGAGTTACGCCGAGCCCGATTGGCCGCAGACCTGGATACCTGCGGACCGAACTGAGCTCGTATCGCCCTTTGGAGCTGTGGATAGCTGTGGAACGGAAGAGAAGTGGATGGACGATGCCGATGTGCCTCATGGGGAAAAGCCGGACTGGTACTTGGATAACGAGTACTCGGGGCTGAGAGCTGCCAGGAACGCTGTGGCATTGAATGATAGGCTCGTTCGCATCGG
>JADGQM010000098.1 GCA_017881795.1 Syntrophobacteraceae bacterium | reverse complement strand
CACGAGGACAACCCTGAGCTCGCCAGCGTGCTCAAGGTCGTGAGAGCGCTTGGGCTGCGGTTGCATGTTACCGTTGCCAAGGCATAGGTTGCTCGCGGTGATGCGGCAGAACTGAGAGGCTGTCTGAAAATCCCCCTCAATCCCCCTCGTACGAAAGGGGGACTTTTGAATCCCCGCTTATAAGCTACACTGATTCATTTCTTAACTTGCAGGAACTTGGCCTTTCTCGGTTGTTCTCTCGATTGCCCATTACCTCCTGCCCCATCAAAAGCTTCTGTACAAAATATCCGAACAAAGTTATACGATCACCTTTCGAACGGTCGTTAAGCGTGACTTATAATTTGCCCTTTGGAAAGGTGGCCGCATATGCCAAGAAGAGACGACATAAAGAAGGTGATGATCATCGGGTCCGGGCCCATCATTATCGGCCAGGCGTGTGAATTTGACTATTCCGGGACGCAGGCGTGCAAGGCGCTCCGCAAGCTCGGCTATGAGATCGTGCTGGTCAATTCCAATCCGGCAACGATCATGACCGATCCGGGCATGGCGGACGTCACCTATATCGAGCCCCTGACCATCGAATTCATGGAAAAGATCATCGAAAAGGAGCGTCCCGACGCCATTCTCCCCAATCTCGGCGGCCAGACCGGACTCAATCTCACTTCCGAGTTAGCCAAAAGGGGTGTGCTCGATGCCTATGGGGTGAGGATCATCGGGGTGCAGGCTGACGCCATCGAGCGCGGTGAGGACCGCATTGCCTTCAAGGATACCATGAACCGTCTCGGGATCGAGATGCCAAAGAGCGACCCGGCCTTCAGCGTCGAAGAAGCGGAGCGCATTGCCGCCGAACTGGGCTACCCGGTGGTGATTCGTCCCGCTTATACCATGGGGGGGACGGGCGGCGGGCTCGTCTACAACGTCGAAGAACTGCGTACGGTGGCAAGCCGCGGCATATCGGCCAGCCTCATCGGCCAAATCCTCGTCGAGGAATCCGTGCTGGGGTGGGAGGAATTGGAGCTCGAAGTCGTGCGCGATGCCAAGAACCAGCGGATCACCGTCTGTTTCATCGAAAATGTTGACGCCATGGGCGTCCACACGGGTGATTCCTACTGCACCGCGCCGATGCTGACCATCGACCCGAAGCTGCAGGAGCGGCTTCAGAAGCATTCCTACGACATCGTGGAAGCGATTGAGGTCATTGGCGGGACGAATATCCAGTTCGCTCACGACCCCAAAACCGGGCGCGTGGTAGTGATCGAAATCAACCCCAGGACTTCGCGCTCTTCCGCTCTGGCTTCCAAAGCCACCGGCTTTCCCATCGCCCTCGTATCGGCAAGCCTCGCCGGCGGCCTCACCCTGGATGAGATGCCCTACTGGCGCGAAGGGACGCTCGAGAAGTACACGCCCTGGGGAGATTACGTGGTCGTGAAATTTGCCCGCTGGGCCTTCGAAAAATTCCGCGGAGTCGAAGATAAGCTCGGGACTCAAATGCGCGCCGTGGGCGAAGTGATGAGCATCGGCAAGACCTACAAGGAGGCTTTTCAGAAATCCATCCGCTCGATCGAGAACGGCCGCCACGGACTGGGTTTTGCGAAGGATTTCCACGACCGCTCCCTCGATGACTTGATGGAGCAACTGGTCTATCCCTCGAGTGAAACCGAGTTCATCATTTACGAGGCCTTACGGAAAGGCGCGGCCGTTGAGACGCTCCACGAAAAAACCTACATCAAGTCCTGGTTCCTCCAACAGATGAAGGAACTGGTCGAGCTCGAAGAGGAAATACTCAAGCATCGCGACGGCGAGCTGCCGGATGACTTGCTGGCCCGCGCCAAGAAGGACGGATTCGCCGATCGTTACCTGGCGCAGCTTCTTGGTCTCAAAGAAAGCGAAATTCGCGATCGCCGCAAGGCCCTGGGGGTAGTGCAGGGATGGCACCCGGTGCCGGTCAGCGGCGTCGAGAATGCGGCCTATTACTACTCTTCGTACAACGCTCCAGATCAGGTGAAGAGCAGCGACCGCCGCAAGATCATGGTCCTTGGCGGCGGCCCCAACCGCATCGGGCAGGGCATCGAGTTCGACTATTGCTGCGTCCACGCGGCTTTCGCGCTCCGCGACGAGGGCTACGAGTCCATCATGGTGAACTGCAATCCGGAAACCGTTTCGACGGATTACGATACGGCCGATAAGCTCTACTTCGAGCCGGTTACGGTCGAGGATGTGCTCGGGATCTACGAGAAGGAAAAGCCGGAAGGGGTGATTGTGCAGTTCGGCGGGCAGACGCCTCTCAACATCGCTCAGGAGCTGGCCGACGCCGGGGTGCACATCCTCGGGACCTCGCCCGAGACCATCGATCTGGCGGAGGATCGCGACCGCTTCCGGCAGATGATGAAAAAGCTGGGTATTCCCATGCCTGAATCGGGCATGGCGAGCACTCTGGTAGAAGCCCTCGGGGTCGCTGAATGCATCGGCTATCCGCTCATGGTGAGGCCTTCTTACGTGCTTGGCGGGCGGGGCATGGAGGTGGTTCACGACCGCGAAATGCTCAAGGAATACATGGCTGCCGCGGTGGGAGTCACGCCGGATCGGCCCATCCTCATCGACAAATTCCTGGAAGACGCCATCGAAGCCGAAGCCGATGCCATTGCCGACGGTACGGATGCCTTCGTACCCGCCGTTATGGAGCACATCGAGCTGGCCGGGATCCATTCCGGGGATTCGGCCTGCGTCATTCCGCCAATCAGCATCCCGGCCAAACACCTCGACACCATCTATGAATATACCCGTAGGATCGCGATGGAACTGAGCGTCGTTGGGCTCATGAATATCCAGTACGCCATCGCCAACGATTCGGTCTATGTGCTCGAAGCCAATCCCCGGGCTTCGCGAACGGTGCCTCTCGTGTCGAAGGTGTGCAACATCCCCATGGCGCGGCTGGCAATGCAACTCATGCTGGGGAAGAAGCTGGCGGATTTGGACCTCAAACCCCGGCACATCCCGCATTTTGGAGTCAAGGAAGCGGTCTTTCCCTTCAACATGTTCCCTGAGGTGGACCCGGTTCTGGGTCCGGAAATGCGGTCCACGGGCGAAGTTCTCGGCATGGCGGATTCTTTCGGGCGGGCCTACTACAAAGCCCAGGAAGCCGCCCTGCAACGTCTGCCCACCGATGGCACCGTGCTCATCACCTCCGCTGATGCCGACAAACGGGCCGTGCTGCATGCCGCCAGGCGTTTTGAAGAGTTGGGATTCAAGATCAAAGCCACCCGGGGGACTCATCAGTTCCTGCAGGAAAATGGCATAAGCGCCGAACGGATCGACAAGATGCATGAAGGACGCCCAAATATTGTCGATGCTATCAAGAACAAGGAAATTCACCTGGTGATCAACACCCCGGCCGGAAAACTGAGCAAGGTTGACGACTCCTACATCCGGAAGGCCGCCATCAAATATAAGGTGCCTTACCTCACCACCGTGGCTGCGGCGGTTGCCGCCGCCCGGGGCATTGAAGCCTTCCGCAGGGGACACAGCACAGTGAAATCGCTGCAGCAGTATCATGCGGATATCAAATAGGGCGGGGCTGAGGGCGGCGGATTCCTTCTCACCGCAATCGTTCATGTCCCTGCGGAACATCCCGAAGCACGAAAGGGTGCGGGGGGGGCAGGCTGCCAGGCAGAGTTTTCGAACCATAGACGCAGAGGGTGCCGAGAAATCATGATAAGGCATCCTCTGCGTCCCCTTCGCGTCCTCTTACTGGTGAGCTGGTGTTTGAAACAGGCCTTTACAGATAAATGTCCTAACCTCTCGCACCCCGACCGATGCCTCTTCAGGTTACCTATTGCTTTGATTTTTCCTCAAGCGTGCGCATCAGAATTGGGATTACGGCCCTGTCTTTCTCATACCCTACCTCTTCCTTGATGGTGATGAGGATCTCGAGATTCAGAACACGCAGGTGCATTCCACTGACCACCAATTCTTCCGTATGCTCCATGAGATCCGCATAGCCATGGTTCCTGCCGATGGTTCCAAGCAAGTCCAAAGGACCAAAGCGGGTCATGAGAAGCTGATGGCCTGATGACGCCAGGTGTGTTGGACCGGGTCTGAGGCGACGGTCTCCCTGTCCCCGGTAGCAGGCGTCAAGCTCTTGAAGAACGGAAAGGAGGCGGTCGATGTTATTTGGCGTGCGCGAGTGAACCAAATCGAGATCGAAAGTGGTGACGGGCGCACCATGAAGAACTGCGGCAACCCCTCCGACGATAATGAAATCCACGCCGTGCTCGACAAAAACTCTCAGGAGTGCCGGAAAATCAGGTGAAGGAACTTTCATTGCATAACCTTGCCAGCGATTGGACGGTCTGTTGCAGCACCTGCAGGCGTTCAGAAGGCGTAAGGGAGAGCATCCACCGAATGAGGGTGAGATCAACACCATCGTCGCTGTAGGTAAGCTCTTCCTTTTCTACTGCATGTGTTTTTTCTGAACAGGATGAGTCGGATTTCGGTTCTTTCATGATGATCTAGACCTCATTGCCGTCAAAGAGCTTGTTGACCACCTTGGGGCTTCATGCATACATTAGACGACGCCCTTTAGGTTCTGGAATGGGATCGCCAAACTCCATGGCTGTATCAATCCATAGTTGGATGGCCTGTTCTATGTTTTGGAGGGCAGACTGTTCTGTGTCTCCATGTGCCATGCAGCCTGGCAGTTCCGGCACTTCGGCGACAAAGACTTCATCCTCGTTGCTCCAGTAGCTGATGATCCCATACCTTTGCATCTACAGTTCACCTCCCAGCTTATACTTCAAGTTCACTGTCTTTACTTGGCGTACCCGATAAGCCTTGGCTTTGCTATCATCCCACTGCAGATTGATCTTCTCCTCAACCCCCACTTTCCTGAAGGTGTGATGAATCCCGCGTATGCGTTCCTCAAAGCCCAATCGGAGAAGTAGCCGGCGGAGATCATCAAACCCGATGTTTGTGTCTGATGTGCCCCTCAAGATCTGGGAAAGCAGTTTATCATATTTTGTCATGTGATTTCCCGTAATGATGCAATGGCATGCAGGTGAACGTTTTGCGTGAGCAGTCGGCGAGTGGCAAGCGAAGCGCTGCCGCTTGACGGTCTGCTCGACGCATCGGTTAGGCGTGTTGTTACTGACGGTCTGCTGATTCATGCTCTATAGGGGCGGAGTCGGAAATCTATACTCCCAAAACGTTTCCCCGCGATTGTTAACGTGTCTCGTGAACGCGCTCTCGTCGATCCAACAATCACGATTCCCGAACCTTATTAGTACCCTTCCCAAAGCAAAGCGTTGACGGAGTTTTAGGAACGCATCCTTACGACCATCGACTAGATCGAGGGTGGCCGCATGCGGGCCGACAGCAAGGAATAGCTGTGATGCGGCCAAATCGGGGATTGTTGCGATCTTTCCTGTGATATTCTCCCAAGATGAATAATCTGAAGTCGCCAATTTCCCAGCCAGGAAGTACCTGTTCGACTGAAAATCTTTCTGAATCTCTAAGAGGCGTGGAATCCTGAAGCCTATGCGCAAATCGGCGTCCTGAGGGCCTCCGTGAAACAAGGGTTGAAATACTTCTGGGTCAATAAGAGTCTTATAGAACGCCAACTCCACAACCGGGACCGACAATAAGGTGCGGACGAAAGCCTCATCCGAGAACCGTGGAAATAGTTGATGAACGGAAGAAACGCTGACTATGATAGGAGAACCGCGATAGCGGTCCAGTAGCGGCGCCGAAATGCCCTTCTGTGCAAAGCGTGATCTATCGTTCTGGTTCTTGTAGTCAGCTATCTCTACGTCTAACCGTGCCTTGTAGCGAGCAAATAAAGGATCGTTCATCGGAATCTCAAGCTCTGGCAGGAAGAGCGAGACCGAGTCTAAGGGTTGTAGAGTTCGATCCAACTGGTGGACGATTACTTCAAGCCTTTTGGTAGACTCCAATGTCTGGATAGCGGCTTCCCGTGCGGATACATCCTTGAGACGGTCCTCGATAAACTGCGCAGCAATGGCGAGAGACGCTGCCACCAGTATTCCGCCGATGGCGGCTCTTCCCCACCGCGTCAATTGTGCATTCTTGTCCCGGAACTCGTGCATTGTTCCGATCACACCGAAGAGTGCGGACAATGTCACGCCGGCAAGCTTCAAGGTAAAAAGGAGTGCGTGCATGTGGACAGTGACGCCCAACAAGTGATTGTATAGTTTCTGTATAACTCCACGGCGTGGGAAGAAGGTGGGGCTAGGCCCTCAGCGAATGGCCTACCCTGTGTCTGCTCCCTTCCTGACTTCCCACATCACTTTGTCTTTTGACTATATTATGCAACAGACTGTTGGCAAGCCTTTTCTCATAGTGTGCCTAATTGACCTCATATATCTGGACAGTGGTAAGTTCTCCAGGAATCTTGAGAGCTCGTCTGCTAAGTGCTTGAAATTCCTAATTTGGGCAATTTGAGATGTCATTTTTGAAACCTAACAATTTCAGTAACTTACGAGAACTTACCACTGTCCAGATATATCATGAAAATTGGCAGAATATGCCAGCCCAGTAGAAGTTCCTGATGTGCAAGATCTCTTCGTCACTGCAGGCACAAAAGGGAGCGTCTTTGGGGCACAAGGTTATTCCGCAAAAGGCACTGGCATCATGTGGAAAAGGAGCTCGCTCCTCTGGGGAAATCTTTATTTCCGGCTGCGGATGGCGAATTCTTCACAGTTTCCCCAAGGCCGAGGGCGGTTGTTTTCGCCCGAATTGAAACACCAAAATTGAGAGACAGACGAAATAGGGGAAGGCAAGGAAGATCTGGCCAGGAAGGTTGGACCACTGCACGGCCAACCATTCTGAGGCCGCCTCACTCAAGCCGAAAAAGAGCGCAGCCAGGAGGACTCCGACTGGTCGCCAACGGCCCAGGATCAAGGCCGCAATAGCCAGGTATCCCCGGCCCTGGGTAATTCCCTCGACGAACTGTGACAGTTCACCGATGGCAAGGTAAGCGCCGCCAAGGCCTGCCAGCGCGCCACTGGCGCAGACTGCAAGAAAGCGCGTTCGCACGACGGCAATCCCGGCAGCCGTGGCTGCCGCGGGGTTCTCCCCACAAGCCCTGAGGCGCAGCCCCCAAACCGTCCACCGGAAGAATCCGAGCGTCACCAGCCCCAGCATCAGCGCAACCGGCACGAGAACCGACAGACGCCCCAAGAAAAGGCCAAACCCACCGCCGAGATCAGGGAACAGGGTTAGAAGAAGTGGCTCCAGGTTTGGCAGTCTCTTCACCGTTGGCGACGTTCCGTAGACGTCGAAAACTTGATTCAGGAGCATTCCCGTCGTCCCGGCAGCGAGCAGATTGAGTGCAATGGCACTGACGATCTGGTCGGCTCGCAACTTGAGACTCGCCAAACCATGGAGAGCGGCGACCAGGATGCCACCGGCAATCCCCCCCAACAAGCCTGCCCAGGGAGATTGGTAGGCGAAAGTGGCCCACATGGCTCCGAAAGCTCCCGCGAGCATCATCCCTTCGAGAGCAAAATTGATGACGCCGCTCAGCTCTGAGATTAAGCCGCCAAGGCTCGCCAGAAGCAGGGGAGTGGCTTTACTCAGGACCAGGGAGGCAAACGGCCACCCCATCACGGCGCCACTCCTTTGCGCCAACGCTCAGGAAGCTTCCACTGGCACGCCACGGCCAACAGCAGAACTGCCTGGATCACAAGGATGGTATTCGGGGAAATGCCGACCACGAGCTGAAGCCACTTGTCGGCAGCGCGCAAGCCGGCCAGCAGGAGGCTGCTCAACCACAGCCAGCCGGGGACCGTTTTGACAAGGAAGGCGGCCGTGATGCCATCAAACCCGTAACCCGGAGAAAAGGCGCGATAGAAGCGATGATGGACAGCAAGCACTTCGAACGCCCCAGCCAGACCGGCCAGGGCTCCACTCAATACAAAAATGCGCCTCTGCCAGCGATCCACCGCAATGCCGGCCGCTCTTGCCGCAGCAATATTGCTCCCCGTGGCCATCACCTCGTATCCCCAGAAGGTCTTGGAGAGCCAGATCTGCGCTGTAAAGCTCAAAACCAAAGCCGCCAAAGGCGCAACGCTAACGCTCTGGGCGCCAAACTGGAACAGGGGCGAGAACGCTGCTTCGGCGGGAATTTCGGGCGTACGGCCCATGGCCGTGCCGTCTCCCAGGGGACCGAGCACGAGGTAGTCGGCGAGATAAATCGCCAGGTAGTTCAGCAGGAGGGTGCTGATCACTTCATGGACCCCTCGTCTTTGGCGCAGCCATATGGGAGGCAACGCCCAGAGTCCTCCCGCGACGGCCCCTACGAGCAGCGCCAACGGCGCCAGTACCAGCCCTGGCAATGGCGCAGCCAGCACCGCAAAGCTTGCAGCGGAAAGGGCGCCGAGAGTCAACTGCCCCTCGCATCCGATATTCAGAAGATTGGCCTGGTAGGCCAGAGCGACCGCCAGACCGGTTAAGAGCAGAGGGGTAACTTTGGTCAGGGTGGTTAGTGCCGAATTCCAGCTTCCCCAGGCCCCGTTCCAGATCGTGATAATGATATCAAAAGGCTGAGCGCCAGAGAGCAGTGCCAGGAAAACGCAGATGAAGACACCCACGGCCAGCGGCGGCAGCAATGAGAGCAGGGTTGTGGATGCTTTTTCAACACTCTGGAGCGTTTTGGGTAAATTCATTTTGGAGGTCTCTGATCATTATTTTGATCGTATAGGAATTTGCATTCTTTCAACCACGAAGGACACGAAGTTCACGAAGAAGAGCACAGAGGTTATTATGAAGGCATTACTTTGTGCTAGGCGGTCTGGAAAGACCGCCCTCCTTTGGGTTTTTGTTTTCTTCGTGTCCTTCGTGCTCTTCGTGGTGAGTTAATGTTTGAACATCGCCCGCAGAGCGCTGACCCGAACCCTACTGCTTGCATCAGGCTTGGGACTCAACTCCCAGCATCCATCTTCCCAGTAATTCCGGGGATGCTTCTTCTCTTTTCGCTATTCCCATCATCCGCCCCCGATAAAGGACCCCGATGCGGTGGCTCAAGGCGACGAGTTCCTCGAAGTCATAGGAGATGAGAAGAAAGGTCACGCCCCTGGCGTTCATGGCGCGGACCTGATTCCGCAACCGCTCCTGAGCCCGGATGTCGAGCCCGCGCGACGGTTGCTCCAGAATGACCAGCCGCGGCGTACCTGCCAGGACTCGGCTCAAAGCCAACTTCTGGAGATTACCCCCCGACAGGCTTCTCACCGAATCGGTTAAGGCTGCATGGACCACTTCATGACGCAGGAGGTGATCCCTCGCCCAGCAATCGATCTCCCTCTGATTGAGCCAGCCATAACGCTGAAAGGACCGGTTACGCTGGCAGCCCAGGAACATATTTTCGCAAATGGTTCGTGACGGCAGGAGGGCTTCTTCCAAGGGATTGGCAGGCAGCCAACGGAACCCCATCGCCGCCCGTGCTCCGATGGAAAGGTGCGTGATTTCTGCGCCCAAGAAAAAAATCTCGCCGCGCTCAGCGGGCAGCATTCCGGACAAGAGGAGCGCCAGCGTCCGCTGACCATTGCCGACGACCCCACCCAGACCAAAGACTTCACCGTCAAAGAGGTTGAGCGAAAACCCTTCCAATCCCGCTTCATAGGGGGCGCCGAGCGTCGTGACGCCCTTCAGCTCGAGCAGCGCTGATGCGGAGTTGGGCTCAGGACGGTGCTGAGTCCTGAGGGATGGGTCCTGGGCAGGGGCTTCGATGGGCTGGGGCCCGTTTCCTTCACTTGCTGGTAGGGTGGGTACCGACGAGGCAACGGGAATCGGGAAAAATGCGATCCTCAGAGCTATCGCCTGTCAAAGAAGCGGGTTTTCCGCCGGACATGATAAGCTGGACCAATTGTTCCGCAGTGATTGCCGACATCAGATAGGACCCGACACCCTTCCCCCGGCTCATGACTGACACTCGGTCAGCAATAGCGAAAACTTCCTGCAACCTGTGGCTGACGAAAATAATCGTGCGCCCTGCAGCCTGCAAGGATTTCAGGAGCGTCAGGAACCTCTCCGTTTCAGGAGGAGAAAGTAGACTGGTCGGTTCATCCAGGATCAAAACCTTCACTTTCCGGTAGAGTAGCCGAAGGATTTCGATCTGCTGGCGGTGGGCAAAGGCCAGTTCGGAAGCCTGGGCATTCAGGGGGAGATCAAAGCCCACCGACTGGCAAAGCTCCGCTAATTCATCTCCAGCCTGCTCGCGCCTGAGCCACCCACCCGCGCGGGGTTCGGATCCAACGATCACGTTTTCGAGAGCCGTCAGTTGTGGGAAAATGAGGGAATGCTGGTAGGCCATGCCGATTCCCGCAATCATCGCATCATGGGGATGACGGAATGCCACGCGGTGGCCGTTTAGTCGAATTTCGCCCGAATCCGACTGGAAGTGGCCATTCAGGATTTTCATAAAGGTCGATTTGCCGGCGCCATTCTCACCGACAATGGCATGAATTTCGCCCCGGTGAAGATCCAGCGAAACATCCTGATTTGCCCACAGCGCACCAAACCGTTTGGATATGTGATAAAGGCTGATGAATGGCTTTTGATCCGCGCTGCCGGAGGGATCCATGGGCGACCTTGCGAGGTTGAAAAAGTGCTGAGCACAGCACCGCAAAAATGGGTGTCCGAACTCAGCTTGTCATACCGGCGAGAGCCGCTATCCAGGCTGCTTTCTGGATTCCGGTTGTCACCGGAATGACGCGTCGGGATTGTGGTCACTTTATTGTGCGGAGCTGTACTGAGTCCTGGGTGCCACGTGCTAAGTACAGCACAGCAGAAAAAAGTGTCCATTATGTCCGGTCGTCATTCCCGCATGCTCTTAGCGGGAATCCAGCAACAAAGCCTGGATGCCCGCCTTCGCGAGCATGACGACTGGAATTCGGACACTCATTTATGCGGAGCTGTACTAAGCAACGACATTGAGTCACAGGAACGATTTTCCTGCGATCCTGCCCAAGCCAACATCCAACGGCTAAGAGCCAAGAGCTAAGAGCCAAGAGCCAACAGCCAACCGCCACCTCACAGCTCGGGAGGCTTAAATGACGCCACCTCCGCATATCGCTTGGGAATGCTGAGTTTTCCTTCCTTAAGAAGGAGGCGTACCTTCTCGATCCGCGCCAGATCGTCGGGCTTGAAGAGCTGCCTGGAATACTTCATCTCGGTGATGTCCACAGCCCCATCGGCAGCACCCAGCCAGCGATGACCGCCGTGAAAGTTTCCCTGCACAAGGTCTTGAAGGGCGCCATAGACGGCCACGTCCATTCGCTTGAGAGTGCTGGTCAGGACTTTACCAGGGATTTCGGCATCCAGATCCAGATCTTCGACCACGAGGTAAACGCCGTTGGTGTCTTTGACCGCTTCCAGGACGCCAATCCCCGAGTTTCCTGCGGCGCGGAAGATCACATCAGCGCCCTGGTCGATGAGCGCCCGCGTCAGGGATTTTCCTTTCACCGGGTCGTTGAAGGAGCCCACCGAAGTCACGATGGTTTCGAGAGGTTCCCCCCGCTGTTTTTCCGCGGTCTTCATGCCCGCCTGAAACCCGCTGACATAGGCCACCACCGGCGGAATGTCCATGCCGCTTACCACCCCAACCTTTTTGGCCTTGGTAAACAGGCCCGCCACAAGTCCTGCAAGAAAACCCCCTTCTTCCGACCTGAAGTCGAAGGATGCGACATTTGGTGCTGAGATATCACCCTCAATGTGGATGAAATGAGCTCCCGAAAACTGAGGTGCGACCTGCTTCAAGGCATCCACATAGAGATATCCCAGACTCACGACGGCATCAGCGTTCTGAGCGGCCAGCGAGAGATTGGCCACATAATCGGCCTGCTCTCTTGATTGAACGAACTGCGCACTCAGACCAAAATCCTGCCGCGCCCGCTGCACCCCTTGCCAGCACACATCATTGAAGCCCTTGTCGCCCAGTCCGGCAGCGTCGGTCAGCACCACCACCTTGAGCGGTTTCCCGGCAGCGCCAGCGGGGATAAGTAAGCAAAGCAGGGAAAGGAATGGGAGAAGAAAACGGCAGGATGGCATTAGTCTTTTTCCTTGGCCAGTTCTTCCGGAGACATGGCCCAGAAAGGCATTCCGTCTTTGGTGCGTCTCACTTTGAGCTCAACATTTTCGCCTTTTTTCACTTTGGAAGCCATGAAGACGTCTTTGCCCTCGATTTGCGCCCAGGCGCCTTTGACTTTCACCCGGTCGCCCTTCTTCAGCCCGATGCTGTCAACCTTTACAAACGATTTCGGCCCCAGGTGAACGGTCACCATGTCTTTGTCCTGGTCTTTCACTTTCAGACCGACCCCCGACGCCATACCTGGAAGAGGCTTGATCTCGATGATTTCCTCAACGGTCCCCTTGAATTCATCGAACTCGCTGGTCTGGAAGTTCTTATTGTATTCACCATCCTTACCCCAGCCTGCCAGGTCCGGCTTGTCCTGGGCCACGCCCAGAACACCGTTGCCCAAGGCTAAAACGAAGACCATTAAAACGATCAGTTTCCAAAATCTGAACATAGGCTATCTCCTTTCGTTCCATTAAAATAGATTCTAATCAGCCTGTTGGCAAATACATTTGGGAAAATCAGTTTGACTTGTCCGGGTGCTTTTCTTTATTGTGCACCACGCTTCAGGGCTCTGAAGAAAGAATTCACGATTTTGATGAGAGGTTTTGGTTCCTATGTCCACGTTTCGCATGGGTGAATGGGTCCTGTTGACCGCGCAAAAGGGGAAGAAATGGTTGGTCCGAGTCGAGGAGGCCCCTTTTTCCTGCCACCTCGGCGTGATCCAGATGCGGGATGTTGTCGGCAAACACGAAGGGGACCACCTGGAGACCCACAAAGGCGCCAAATTCTTTCTCTTCCGCCCCACCCTCGAAGAATACAT
>JADGQM010000012.1 GCA_017881795.1 Syntrophobacteraceae bacterium | reverse complement strand
AGCCAACAAAGAAATGGATAAGCTCTGGGAGGAATATTTACGTCGAGACTCGTGGCGATACCGTCGCGCACGTTTATTTCCAATTGTGATTAGTTATTTTGCTCTTTGCGGTGCAATCATTAAGATTTCTGGTGGTATCGTTTCCCCCATACGAGGACCAAACAGTTTCAACTTTAACGACGTCATATTGTTTTTAAGTGTTGTCGCATTCGTATGGTTGATATTCTATGTCTTCGATGTCACCAGAACCTGCAGACAGCTTATCATCAATGCCATGAAGGATTCTCGTTCATGGCCGCCAGAGTCGATCAATAAGTATGCCACCAGTATCGATAATGCGGGAAGAATGCCTCTCGGTGAATGGATGCTGATTCACCTGATTGCCAGGCGTACTGATGTTGTAGGGAAGCTTATTTTCTATCCGTTTATCGTCCTGTTCATCATGTTCATTGCACGATTCTACTATTTCGATAACTGGCATGCCCCTGTTGGGCTTATAATAGTCCTTTCCCTCAGCGCGGTGTATGCTTGGAGCTGTGCCTTCTTCCTGAGAAAATCGGCAGAGGAGCTCAGGAAAGCTTCTATTCGCCGTCTCAAAGAGAAGCTCGTTCGGGCTCTCACTGAAAGGGGTCCAGATGAGGGCTGCGTCAAACAGATTGAATTTGCCCTCAAAGAGGTTAGCGCAATCGATGAAGGCGCGTTTGCGCCGTTCTCACAACATCCCGTAGTGCAGGCCCTTATTGTCCCCTTTGGCGGTATTGGAGGAATGGTTCTGATTGACTTTTTAGCAAAACTGAAGGTTTGATGGCGGTGAACAGGAAGGCAATGCTGTTGATTTAAGGAATTGAGGGATTTGGGAATTGAGGAATTCTTACGGCTCAAAATAGAGATTGTCCTGGTTTGGCAAGTCCAATCCCTGAATTCCTCCATTCCTGAGTTGTTAATTCAACAACATTGGGACAGGGGGGCCGCCGCATTTTCGGCGGCTTACCCGGCCATCGAAAGATTCAGCCGGCGGGGGAACGTCCTTTACAGCACCCCCGCGGAATCGCGCGGCGATAGGCTGTAATCGTCATGATCCACGGCAATAATCTGCGTTTCTGAAAAGCAACATCTCATTCCATCAGAGCCTAAACCTGTTGTCACCAAGGCAGGTGACCCGCTGACCGTGGGCATCAATAACATTGATGCCCACGCCGCCAAAACTCAATCCCCGAAGATCCAAGGAGATGGGCATTGACACTGGAGCTGAATTTTGCTAATTCGGCCTTCACTGTTGATACTATGCCATTGAATATCAAGGATTAATTGGCAACACTCAGAGCCTGGAGGCACCCGATATGATTGAGGCGCGGAATTTGTCTAAGGCATTTGGCCCGATCGAAGCGGTCAAGGATCTCTCTTTCGAGATTCGCGAAGGCGAGGTCGTCGGGCTCCTGGGACCCAACGGCGCGGGAAAGAGCACGACCATTAAAATGCTCACCGGCTATCTTACGCCCACCACCGGCACCGTGAAAGTGGCAGAGCTGGATACTTCCCGGGACATCCAGTCGATCCGCAGACGCATCGGCTATATGCCCCAGGATATCCCCCTTTATGAGGATATGGTCGTGCTCGATTATTTGCATTTCATCTCCGATATCCGGCAGATCCCTGCTGCCAGCCGCAGAGAAAAGATCAAGGAGGTGGCCGAACGCTGCAGTATCGAGAAGGTCATTACCCAGTCGATCGGCACCCTTTCCAGCGGCTACAAGCAGCGCGTGGGATTGGCTCAGGCCCTGATTCACAACCCGGATATCCTCATCCTCGATGAACCCACCTCCGATCTCGATCCCAACCAGATCGTCGAAATCCGCAATCTGATCAAAGAAATCGGCAAGGAGAAAACCGTCATTGTGAGCTCTCACATCCTTTCCGAAGTCCAGGCAACCTGCGGACGGGTCATGATCATTTCCGAAGGAAAACTGGTGGCGGACGGTTCACCTGACGAGCTGCTGGCGCAAGAACGAAGCGATAATATTGTGCACATTACCTTCCAGGGCATCGGCCCCGACGAGGGTCTCGAGGCCGTGAGCCGAATCGATGGCGTCGCCAAGGTCAAGGCCGCGGCGGAGGGGCGGTTCATCGTCGAGGCCAAGACGGGACAGGATGTCAGGGCGGACCTCTTCCACCTGGCTGTCGCTCGTCAGTGGGTGATCCTGGAGATGAGGACCGAACAGATCAGCCTCGAAGATGTCTTCCGCAAACTGACCATGAATTGAACCGGCGAAAATCCAAGGTGCTGCCATGAACAAACTCAAGAATATCCTGACCGTGTTCAAGCGAGAATTTCTCTCGTTTTTCAATTCACCTGTTGCTTACATTGTGATCACAGCCTTTCTGCTGTTTTCCGGCTGGTTGTTTTTCCAGCAGTTCTTTCTGATGGGACAGGCCAGTATGCGTCCCTTCTTTGGATTGATTCCCATTCTCTTCATCTTCTTCGCGCCGGCAATCACCATGCGCCTGATCGCCGAGGAGCGCAAAACCAAGACCATCTCACTCCTCATGACCCTGCCACTGGGCAACGCCGAAATCATTCTCGGAAAGTTCCTGGCGGCGGTAGCACTGCTCGGAGTGGGTCTGTTGCTCACGCTCCCTTACGCGCTTACCGTGGCGAGCGTCGGCGTACTGGACTGGGGCCCGGTATGGGGCGGCTATTTCGGGGCGCTCCTGATGGGTGCGGCGTATCTTGCCGTGGGCATGTTCTGCACCAGTCTCACCAGCAATCAAATCGTCGCCTTCATCCTGGGACTGGGGATTTGCTTTGTCTTTTTCATCATTGACAAAATCCTGATGTTTCTTCCCGAAAAGCTGGCCACAGCCTTCGAATACCTTTCCGTGGACTACCACTTCCACAACATCGCCCGGGGCGTGATTGACCTGCGCGATATGGTTTTCTACTTATCGTTCATATCCGCGTTCATCATCTATTCAATCTATGCCATTCAACGCGAAGATTGGCGATAGCAGAGGGAGGCCGGCATGAAGAAGAAATACACCACGACCTTGATGACAGGCATGTACCTTGTCGTCGTTACGCTGATCCTGATCTGCGTCAATGTGATCGTTGCGCAACTGCCGCCCATGCGCCTTGACCTGACCAGCAACCGGCAATACAGCCTGTCCGACGCCAGCAAGAATGTGCTGAAGCACCTTGAAGACCGTGTCAAGGTGCGGGCATACTTCACCAAGGACCTGCCCGCGCCTTACAACCAGAGTGCGGCTTATCTGCGGGACTTGCTGGAGGAGTACGCAACCTACGCCGGGGGTAATCTTGATTTCGACTTCATCGATCCGGGTGCGGATGAAGCGAAAAAGCGGGAACTGATGCGGCAGAGCATCATGCCGGTGCAGATCCAGGAGATCAAGAACGACCAGATTGGCATTAAACAGGCCTATATGGGAATTGCGGTGAGCTATGGCACGAAACGCGAAGTCATTCCCTTGGTCCGCCAGACGGAGAATCTGGAATTCGAACTGACCAGCATGATCAAGCGGCTAAGCTCCCAGCAACTCAAGACCGTGGCCTTCTCCGCCGGTCATGGGGAACCGGCTCCGGACGAGAAGATGCGGCGGGTAAAAGGGGAACTGGAGAAGAACTACCGGGTCACGACCCACGACTTCACTTCCGCGAAGGAAATACACGAAGAGGTCAGCACCCTCATTGTCGTTGGCCCGAACGAGAAGTGGAGTGACGAAGATCTCTTTTACCTCGACCAGTTCCTGATGCGAGGGGGCACGGCCGCCTTCCTGCTCGATGGGGTGAAGGTGGACCTGAAGCAGCTTGCGAGCGGAACCCATCGACCATGGACTCTTCGAGATTCTGGCATCCTATGGCATCAGGCCGGAAAAGGACCTCATCCTTGATCCGCAATCCAAGCGCATCACTGTGGAAACACGTCAGGGAGGCTTCCAGGTAAGGAATGTCGTCAGTTATCCCTATTTCCCGTCGCTAACCGACCTCAACCGCAACCAGATGCTGACGAAAGATATCGGGTCACTGTCGCTGCCTTTCATGTCTTCGTTAACCATTATCCAGAACAAAGCCGCGGTGACCAGCACGGTGCTGGCGCGCACCTCCGGTAAGAGCTGGGAAGAAAAGGGAGCGCATCCCGTCAGCCCCATGGAACGCAAGGCTCGTCCTCCCGATGCGGTTTCCGGGCCTTTTAATGGAGCCGCCGTTGCCTCCGGGCACTTCACGAGCTTCTTTGCCAACAAGAGCAACGAGGGCGGAGCAGACTACATCAAGGATCCCTCCAAAGTGCTGAAGGAAAGCCCGGAGACTCGCATATTGGTTGTGGGGTCGGGTTTTATGCCCTTGGATGAGATCGGCGATCAGGAGGATCACATTTTCTTCGTAAACGCCGTGGACTGGCTCGTTCAGGATCCCGAAATGATCAATATCCGTAATCGGGGGCTTTCCGACCGGCCCATCGCTGACCTGTCGCCAACAGCAAGGAACGTGATGCGCTATATCAATGTCATTGGTGTGCCTCTGGTGTTTATCCTGTTCGGAATCGCCCGCTGGCAATGGCGCAAGTCCAGACTGCGGAATTTCAGGCTATAAAGGATCTTAGAGGACTTCGATTTGTGGGGCTTGGATCTTTGTAATAGTATCGTTCCAATACTAGCCGCCAAGAGCCAAGAGCTAAGAGCTTGGTGATTTTTGATACAGGAGACCGCGGATGAATACAGGCAAACAATTGATCGTCGCATTGGTGGTGCTTGGAGCACTCATTGGAGCAGCGCTGCTGCTGTGGCGGGACCCTTTCGAAAAAGGCGCCAAACCGGACTATTCCGGTCTGCTGCCCGCCCGCTCGGAAGGAAGCATTGACAAGATTGTGGTGACGAATAAAGCAGGAGCGATCACGGCAGATAAGCGGGGTGATAATTGGTGGATCATCGAACCCCGGGAGCTCCCCGCTGACGACGCACAGCTAAAGGCCGCCGCCGCGTCGCTCGAGAAATTGGCCGTGGTGGATACGGCCTCGAAGAAGCAGGAAAGGCAGGCCGAGTACGGTCTCGCTGAAGACAGCCCGGAGCGCATCGAGGTGAAAGCTTCTGCCGCGGGGACGGAGGTCCTGAACTTCGCCGCCGGGAAGCACACCCCTGACGGTCAGGGAACTTTTATCTTACTGGCCAAAGACCCAAACACGGTTTACGTGACTTCCGCATCACTCCCCTCCACACTCAACAGAGGAATCAAGGAATGGCGCAGTAAGGTAGTCCTGGACCTTCCTCGAGAAACGCTTGAGCGGCTCCAGGTGGTGAACAGCAAGGGGAGCCTGGATCTCGAAAAGGAAAGCGGAGAGAAGTGGCGAAAGAAAGACGACCCCACCTGGCAGGCGGATGATGTCCGTTTCGAGCAGGTGCTTGGTGCGTTCACCAGGTTGCCCTGGGTTGAGGTGGTAGACGAACCGGAGTTGGCGGTCGATTACGGGTTCAGCACACCCCAGGCCAGAGTGACGGTCACGGCAGGAGGCAAAGACTACGTTGTTGTCTTCGGGAAAGACGTGGAGGGAACGACCGGGAACTGCTGGCTGAAAATCGAAGGCGACCCCAAAGTCTACCAGGTGAGAAAAGCAATCCTTGATCGGTTCACGCGGGATTTTGATTACTACCGGGGCGAGGCGCCCAAACCCGACCAGGAAGAGCCCAAGAAATAAAATTGATCTTCATTATTTATGGATAATTGGGTTTCTTGGAAGGAACACTGATGCCGAACATTGACGACGTAAAGCACTTTCTCCATGATCGAGGCATTGCTGTCTTAGAATTTGTCGAACGGACGCCTAATTCGGAGGCTGCCGCGAGGGCGGTGGGATGTTCTGTGGCGGAGATTGCGAAGAGCATTTTATTTATTGTAGGAGGAGGTACACCGGTGGTGGTGGTGACCTCCGGCGATGTGAAGGTCAAGAGTTCGAAGCTTAAGCAGGCGATGGGTTTTACGGGTAAGGCGCGACTTCCGGAGGCCGACGAGGTGATTCGCTTCACGGGCTATGCTCCCGGCGGGGTATGCCCATTCCTTTTGCCGAAAGGCCTGAGGGTTCTCGTTGATGCTTCGATGCGCCGTTTTCCGGTCGTCTATGCAGCCGCCGGCAACGAACACTCGGCCGTGCCGGTAACCGTTGATCAACTGCTGGAGATCACCGCCGGTATCGAGGTTACAGTATGTGACTGAGGTGCACCTGGCCACTCATTCCCGCTGACTGATAACTGATAACCGATAACCGACCACCAGCCACTAACCACTTTTTTCTCCACGAACGGGGTGCGGATGCCTCAAACAACTGCTGCGGCCGGTTTGCCCGTGCTGTTGATCTACAATGTGGACTCGGCCTGGGCGCCTCACGAACGGGACGAGGTGGTGAGGGAAACCCAGCGGCTTGGTTCCTCACTGGAGGAACGGGGACACCCGGTGACGCTTGTTCCAATTGTTGAGGCCAACCTTTCCGCTCAATTGGAGCCCTTCCGTCGCGAGGATCACATCGTTTTCAACTGGTGCGAATGCCTCCCTGGAGTTTCCCAAAGCGAGGCTCACGTTGCCGACATGCTTGAATCACTCGACTTTATTTTTACCGGAGCGGATTCCGAAGCCCTTGCCCTGAGCCAGGACAAGCCACAGGTTAAAGCACTCCTCGCCACTCATACCATTCCCACACCCCACTGGGCGGTATATGAAAACGCCAAGGCTGATGGATGGGAGTGTTTTCCGGCCATCGTGAAACCGGCTTATGAGCACTGCAGCATCGGGATCACCCAGGGAGCGGTGGTCATGTCGAAAAACGAGCTTCAAGCAAGGCTGTCCTATGTCCAAGAAATCTACCAGCAACCCGCTTTGGTGGAAGATTTTATCGATGGACGTGAATTTCGCGCCTCGCTCTGGGGTAACCGGTCTCCATCCCTCCTCCCGATTGCGGAAATGAACTTTTCTGCTTTCCCGGATGTTCGGGAACGGCTTTGCACTTATGATTCCAAGTTCGACCCGGCTTCCCTCCACTACCAACAGATAGAAACGCTGCTTCCTGCTCCCTTGCGCCAAGATGAAAATCGCCTGTTGTACAAAACGGCGGTGGCCGCCTATTCCATTCTGAAGTGCCGCGATTACGGGCGCATTGATCTGCGTCTGCGGGACGGAGTCTTCTATGTTCTCGATGTAAATCCCAATCCCGATCTCTGTGCCGACGCCAGCATGGCCTACGCCGCCGAATGGGCGGGTTTCTCCTACGGTGCTCTCGGGAGTCTTCTGGTGGCTCTCGCCGCCTGCCGCCATCCCCTGCTCAGGCATCATGGCACGGCCCTCGTCCAAGCGCTGGGAAAGCACCCTGACTTCCCTTGACCCGTCGAAAGATTAAAATACTCCGACAATGATTGAAGCCGAAGGAATAGAGAAGCTATTGATCCTTCGATCCTTGACAAAACCCATGTGAGTTGCGATTTTCCTTAAGGGTGGCAAAAAAAGGAAGAGTGATAGGAACCTTTCTTATTCTGAATTCTGACTCCTGTCATCTCACACAAAAGCATCTGGAGACGCCACGAATGAAAGAGCTCGTGATTGAAGCCCTGTCCGAATACGACGGCAAAGATGGAAAGCCCGTATACATTGTGCACGAGGGCCGGGTTTTCGATGTCAGTCAAAGCAAGATGTGGAAAGGCGGCGTTCACATGAAACGCCATCACGCGGGGAGGGACCTTACCACGGACTTTGGCGGAGCCCCTCATGGGACTGAGGTCTTTGAGAGATACCCTCAGGTGGGTGTTATAAAGAGACAGGAAGTTCTCGAACGCCCCATACCCCAAATTCTCTCTCATCTACTGCACCGGTTTCCTATGCTGCGGCGTCATCCTCACCCCATGACCGTGCACTTTCCCATCGTTTTCATGTTGTCTGCAACCATGTTTAACTTTTTGTACCTGATCACCGGAATTGATTCTTTCGAGACTACGGCATTACACTGTCTCGGAGCCGGTGTGCTCTTTACGCCCCTGGTCATGGCGACAGGGCTCTATACCTGGTGGTTGAACTATATGGCCAAGCTCATAACCCCGATACAGATCAAAATCGCGGTCTCCATTGTGCTGTTCGTCACCTCGCTGATTGCCTTCACCTGGCGCATCGCCGTTCCGGATATCCTGCGCTCCTTCACGGCGTTGAGCGCCATCTACTTTCTCCTGATCCTCGCGCTGACGCCTCTTGTTGTCATTATCGGCTGGTATGGGGCTAACCTCTCATTTCCTATTGAAAGGGATTGAACCTACGCCTCATGAGCGTACCGCTTTTTTCGAACACGCTGAAGCTGCAGGGCATCGAGCTCGTCCGAGCCGAGACGCATACGCTGCAGGTGAATGTCGGGTTGCTCTGCAATCAAACATGCCGCCACTGTCATCTCGAAGCGGGCCCCGGCTGTAGGGAAGTCATGAATGGCGAGACCGTGGTCGAGGTGGTCGATTTTGCGCGACGCGGGGGCTACAATACGATTGATATTACAGGCGGGGCCCCGGAGCTGAATCCGCACATCCAGGATCTGATTCTGAAATTGTCGCCTTTTGTCCCCATAATCATGCTCCGTTCCAATCTCACCGCGCTGGCTGATGTTGAGCGGAATTCTTTAACCGAGCTCTGCAAGGCGTGCAGGGTCGTGATCGTTGCTTCCCTGCCCTCTCTGAGCATCGGACAAACGGAAGCACAGCGAGGAAGAGGCGTCTTTGAAAAGAGCATCGATACTCTGAGAAAGCTCAACGCCATTGGTTACGGCCAGGCGGGGTCCGGTTTGGAGCTTCACCTGGTATCGAATCCCACAGGAGCCTTTTTGCCGGCGTCACAAACCCAGGCAGAGAGGAGATTCCGACCGGATTTAGAGAAGAAGTGGGGGGTTGTTTTTAACCACCTCTACACCTTTGCCAATGTCCCCCTGGGAAGGTTCCGCCAGTGGTTGGTTGCCTCAGGCAATTTCGAAAATTACCTGAAAAGGCTTGTTGAAAACTTTAACCCATGCGCTGTTACGGGGCTCATGTGTCGGACGCTCGTTTCCGTCTCCTGGGATGGATATCTTTTCGATTGTGACTTCAATCTGGCAAGCGGGCTCTTCCTGGCCGGGCGGAAAGTGCATGTTTCGGAAGTGGAAGGTCCACCCCCTCCGGGATCACCCATAACGGTCTCGGATCATTGCTACGCGTGCACCGCAGGTGCCGGTTTCACCTGAGGCGGGGCGATCAATGCCTAAGTTTAGGTTGCAAAAACGTGAAAAGCGGCCACTAATGCACACGAAGAAATACGAAGAAACCGGAAAGAAACATAAGAGATCGGAAACTTTAGTGTATCTTGGTGTGACTTCGTGGAAAAAAAAGGAAAAGGACGATTATGAAGCAATTCGAATATCAGATCACGCTGCATTCATCTGAATCATTCAGAGAGGTGATTTACTTCTGCTCCGAAGAGGGCAGCTGCAAGGTTGAAGAGGTTCCCTCGGAACAGCTCAGCAAGCTCAAAATCATCCTCGATGAACATGGCAAGAAAGGCTGGGAACTTGCGCAGGCTTCCTTCGGAAAACAGGGGATCATGATTTTTTGGAAGAAACCGATTGTCAGCAATTATATTGATGCCGATGGCAAAAACGCGTCGTAGCGTTTTGCGGAGCCGCTGCATGGCGTCTGGATGAGGTTTTGGTTAGAGGAGACTATCGAAGATGAAGACTGTTAAAATCAAGGGAATGTCTTGCCAGCACTGCGTTAAGTCGGTCACCAAGGCCTTGAGTGAAATCGCCGGGATTCACGATGTCAAAGTTGATCTGGAGAGGGGTGAGGCCACTTTTGATGAAGTCCAACCAGTAGATCAGGAACTGCTTCGGGAACATATCAAGAAGGCTGGGTTTGAGCTTGGCTAAGACAATCATTCATATTGCCGGGATGAGTTGTGCGGCTTGCGTCAACCGGGTGGAGCAGGGCATCAAAAGCCTTGCAGGGGTGCACGATGCCTCGGTGAACCTTGCCACATCCAAGGCAACCGTGGAGTTCGACCCGCAGCTTCTGAATGAAGAGGCGATTGCCGGGAAAATCGCGGAAATGGGATATGAGCCGATCGTTGCTCCGCCTACCGGGGCCGAATCCTTCCAGAAGACGACCGTTGTGATCGGCGGCATGACTTGCGCCGCCTGTGTACGACGCGTCGAGCAAGCGTTGGGGAAGGTCTCAGGAGTGCAGGAAGCCGCCGTGAATTTTGCCACCTCGAAGGCAACGGTCGTCTACGATCACCACACTGCAAGCCTTCCCGCACTGAAAGAAGCGATCGAGGATGCCGGTTATGAATACCTGGGTATCGTTGAAGATGCGCTCGAAGACCCCATAGAAGCTGTCAGAGAGAAAGAACTTGGGGACCTCAAAAGGAAGGTTCTGGTTGGAGCGATCTTTAGCGTCCTGATCATGATGGGGAGCATGAAAGAGTGGTTTCCCCTGCTGCGCGATGTACCGCTCCAGCCAATGCGCTACCTTTTGTTTCTATTGACGACTCCCGTGGTTTTCTGGGTGGGGAACCGGTTCATCACTGGTGCGCTCAAGGCTGCCCGCCAGAAAACATCGGACATGAATACCCTGGTGGCCGTTGGCTCGCTTTCGGCTTACCTGTATTCCACCCTGGCAACGATTTGGCCGGCCTTTTTTGCCGGTTCCGGCCACGAAGGACACGTCTATTATGACGGCGCGGCGATGATCATTACCTTGGTGCTTCTCGGGCGCTTGCTTGAGGCCAAAGCCCGCGGGAAGACTTCTCAGGCTATCAAAAAGCTCATGAAACTGGCTCCGGCGGCGGCTCACGTGATCCGAAACGGCGCCGAGATTGAAGTCCCCATAGCCCAGGTGATTCATGGCGATCTGATTTTGATTCGGCCGGGTGAGAGGATACCCACTGACGGCATCGTCGAGGCCGGCCATTCCTCAGTGGATGAATCCATGCTTACCGGGGAGAGTCTCCCCGTTACCAAGGAGCCTGGCGGGGAAGTCTTTGCAGGGACGATCAACACGAGCGGCAGCTTTACGTTCAGAGCCACCCGAGTCGGGTCGGAAACCGCACTGGCTCAGATTATCCGTCTTGTTGAGGAGGCCCAGGGCTCAAAAGCTCCGATCCAGCGGTTTGCCGATAAGGTCGCGGCGATCTTTGTTCCGGTGGTGATGGTCATCGCCCTGGTCACTTTTGCGGTGTGGTATTTTGCCGTGCCCAATCCCAGCTTCAGCCGCGCCCTGTTGAACTTTGTTTCAGTGTTGATCATCGCCTGCCCCTGCGCCATGGGACTGGCTACACCAACGGCGGTCATGGTCGGCACGGGCATCGGAGCGGAGCAAGGGATTCTGATTAAGGGCGGAGAAAGCCTGGAGCGAGCCGGCGCGCTCACCACCGTAGTCTTCGACAAGACCGGCACCCTCACCAGAGGGACTCCTGAAGTAACCGATGTCCTTGACGTTTCAGGCATGGGCGGTAGTGAGATCTTGCACATGGCGGCTTCGCTTGAAGACCGCTCGGAACATCCTCTGGCCAGGGCAATTGTCGCGAAGGCGAGGCAGGCGCAGATTGCACTGGAGGAAGTCAGTGACTTTGAAGCTCATGCCGGCTTGGGGACGTCCGGGACGGTTGCCGGCAAACAGATGCTCGTCGGAAATACGAAGATGCTTAAAGAGCGAGGCATTTCCACCACCAAACTCGATGACGAAATTAGAAAACAGTTCTCTTTCGGGAAAACATGTGTATATGTTGCCGTGGAGAACGAAATTGCAGGCGCCATTGTGCTTGCAGACGTCGTCAAGGATTCTGCCCGGGAAGCCGTTTCGCAACTGCGCGATCGCAACCTGGAAGTGGTCATGATCACGGGAGATCGCGGCGAAACCGCACGCGCCATCGCGGAACAACTGGGAATAGACCGCATCATGGCCGACGTGCTGCCGAAAGCAAAGGCCGGTGCGATCAGGCAGTTGCAGAAGGAGGGCAAGGTCGTTGCCATGGTCGGGGACGGCATCAACGACGCTCCGGCCCTGACGATTGCCGATGTCGGCGTGGCGATCGGAGCCGGCACCGACGTGGCGATGGAGGCGAGTGATATCACGCTCATTCGCGACGATCTGCGGCTCGTGGCCTCGTCAATCCGGCTTTCAGCCCTCACCATGAGGGTGATCAAGCAGAATCTGTTTTGGGCATTCTTCTACAACTCGCTCGGAATTCCTATTGCTGCCGGGGTTCTGTATCCCTTTTTCGGTATCCTTCTCAATCCCATGTTTGCGGCAGCGGCCATGGCCATGAGTTCCGTGTCGGTGGTGAGCAACGCACTTCGCCTTAAGCGTCTATGGGCAAAGCAGAACAAGGCGTGAAGGGCAGGCCTTGGTGAGGAGCAGTTTGTTCGGAAGCGCAAACTAAACAAAGAACAATTCAAGTCAAAACAACAAGGAGGACAGGAACATGGATCGTTATGTATGTCAGATTTGCGGGTATGTGTATGATCCTGAAAAAGGTGACCCTGAGAATGACATTGCTC
Organism: Syntrophobacteraceae bacterium; assembly: GCA_017881795.1. GTDB lineage: Bacteria > Desulfobacterota > Syntrophobacteria > Syntrophobacterales > Syntrophobacteraceae > JADGQM01. The sequence continues at coordinate 16,690 of JADGQM010000012.1, read as the reverse complement.
CCGGGACCAGTTTTGAAGATCTGCCGGATGACTGGGTTTGCCCGATTTGCGGAGCAGGCAAGGATGACTTCGAGAAGGAGTAGGCCCGGGGATTGAGAAGGAGTGGGGTGCATGATCTTTAATTTTAACGCTGCTGAAGTTTTTGATATTGCGATAAACATTGAGGAAAACGGCAAGCAATTCTATGATCGGAGTCGTGAAATAATCAAAGACCCCGAAGTGATAAAGCTTTTCGAGGAGCTTGCCCGGGAAGAGATCAAACACAAAGAAAAATTCCAGGCACTCAAGAGCCAGTTGCCCGCGAGTGCTGAATCCGGTGCGGTGTTTGACCCCAACCATGAGCTCGATCTTTACATCAAAATGATGGCTGACCAGCATGTTTTCATTTCCAGTGAGAGCCTTGAGGCTCAACTGGGCGGCATAAAAGACGCAAGGGACGCCTTAAAGCTGGCGGTCGAGTTTGAGAAAGATTCGGTCATCTTCTTTCTGAGCATGCAGGATGCTACCGAAGGCGCCAAGGGCAAGGACTTTATCGGCTCTCTGGTAAAGGAAGAACAGGAACATTTGCGGCGTCTTTCCCTGGAATTGAAGAAAATTGGTCGCAAGTGAAGCGTTGAAATGTCCGGTTTCCATTTCTCCGGGAGCTTCATTGCATGGTATAAAGGCTCCTGTCGGTCCAGCCTCCGGGCTGGGCCGACGATTTATTTTCGGAGAGTGCGGACCAATGAAGAACATCACCCAGAAAGAATAAACCATCTTCCAAGTCTGCCCATATGTCACGAGCACCTACTCTCGACTTTAGCCGTTGTACGCACTGCGAAGCCTGCCTTGAACTCTGCCCTCAGGTCTTCGTCTTGAATCCCGCAGGATACATCGAAGTCGCGGAACTTCCGCAATATCCTGAGGAATGCATCGAGGAGGCAATAAAGTACTGCCCTGCTGAATGCATTGCTTGGGAAGGTTCCGTATAGCGCCGTTCGGAGGTCGTGCATTGAACATCCCGCGCGGACAATCTGGCCCTTTGAGAGGAAGGGTGGCCGAACTCCTGCGGACGGAAGGTTTTGCAGCACGTCTTTCGGAATGGACTCAATTTCCTCCCCGCCAGGTTATCAGTCCGTTGCTCTCTTTTCTCTACAGCACCGATGAAGAAGTCAAATGGCGGGCGGTCACAGCCGTGGGGATCGTTGTGGCTGAAATGGCAGATCAGGACATGGAAGCAGCAAGGACCATCATGCGGCGCCTCATCTGGAGCTTGAATGACGAATCAGGCGGCATCGGTTGGGGGGCGGCTGAAGCCATGGGAGAAATCATGGCAAGGCATGAGCGACTGGCAGAGGAATTTCACCGCATCTTGATTTCTTATATACGTGATGATGGCAATCGCCTGGAACACGAACTGCTGGAGTGTGGCGTTCTCTGGGGCTTGGGAAGGCTCGCTCAGGTCCGATCCGACCTGCTGAAAGCTTCAGTCCGTCACATCCTCCCCTATCTGCAGTCGCAAAACCCCACCCAACGGGGATTAGCGGCATGGGCGCTGGGATTCATCGAGGTGTCCTTCCCTATCGAGGCACTCGCTCACTTGCTGGAAGATCAAAATGAAACGATCATCTTTGAGCAGGGTTCGCTGCATCGCTATCGCATCTCGAATCTGGCAACCAGGCTGCTCCGTGGGGAGACGCGGGGACACGGGACACGGGGATAGGGAGATGGGGAGATGAGGCAGGGCACGCGGTCAAATAAGTCTAATGACCAGACCAGATATGATAATTGGAGCATACCATGAAGGTATTCATCACCGGCGGTACAGGATTTGTGGGCAGCCATCTGACGCAGCGGCTTATCAAGCTTGGGCACGAAGTTACCGTGATCACCCGCTCCGCGGAAAAAAGCCGGACACTGCTCCCGGGGGCCTCCTTTGTTGAAGGAAATCCTACCAGGCCAGGACCGTGGCAGGAGAGCGTGCCGAAGCATGACGTGATCATCAACCTTGCGGGCCGGTCCATATTCACCTATTGGACCGGGAAAGCACGGCGTGAAATCATCGATAGCCGAGTGTCGATAACCCGGAACATCGTGGATGCTCTGCAGGGAGCCCCCGAAGGAACCCTCCTGATCAGCGCCTCTGCGATTGGCTACTACGGAAGCTGGCAGGACGACCGAACTTTGGATGAAAGCAGCCCGCCCGGTGATGATTTTCTGGCTGAAGTCGGCAAACGGTGGGAAGCGGAAGCGAGGCGTGCTGAGCAGTCAGGGGTTCGAGTGGTTCGCTGTCGTTTTGGCATTATTCTGGGGAAAAACGGCGGCGCCATCGAAAAGATGATTCCGGCCTTTCGCTATTGCCTGGGGAGTCCCCTGGGGAGCGGCAAACAATGGTTTTCCTGGATTCACCTGGAAGACATCATGGGCATCATGGTCTTCCTGATGGCAAACAAGAAGCTTGCCGGCGCCGTCAATGCCACTGCTCCCCACTCTGTGCGCAATAGGGAATTGACGGAGACGCTTGCCAAAGTGCTGAGGAGACCGCTGATTCTGCCCGCAGTCCCGGGCTTTCTGCTTCGGACCGCGCTTGGTGAATTCGGCAACGTGCTGCTTGAAGGTCAAAGAGTGGTCCCCAAGAGGTTGCTTGAAACCGGCTACCGCTTCCGGTTTGCGACCCTGGAAGAAGCCCTGCGAGACCTCATTGATGGCAAAACGTAAAGAGCAATTTCATTTTCTTGACACGGCATAATTTTTGTGCATTATAATCCGCCACAAAGCTTTATCGTGGTTAGGTTTGGTATTTTGGGGCCATTGCCAAATCGGTCATGCCTTCGCTCAGAACGATTTCGTGGGAGCTCTCAAAGTAACCCAACCGGGCAGCAGTAGACAACAGCAAGAAGGAAAGGATCTAAGGAAATGCCGGAAGGTCGCGTTAAATGGTTTAATGACAAAAAGGGTTATGGTTTCATTGAGACCAAAGATCAGGGTGACGTATTTGTCCATCACTCGGCTATTGTTGCTGACGGTTTTCGATCTCTGAGCGAGGGAGAACGGGTACAGTTCGAGGTAGAATCTGGACCCAAGGGTCCCCAGGCAGTTAGAGTAACGAAGATCTAACAAGGATCCGCCGACTTTGAACGCAAGAGCCAGGGAGTAATTCCTGGCTTTTTTTGTTCAGAGAAGCTTTCGTGCTTTCAACACGATCATCAGCTCCCGGCAGTTGCGGGCGGTCAGATCGGCGCCGGAGCGAATCAGGTCATCCTGTGAGGCATTACCGCTCCACACGCCGGCAGTCAACACTCCCGCTCGCTTGCCGGTCTGCATATCCAGGGGATGATCGCCAACCATAAGAGCGGTTTCGGGTGAGGCTCCAATCCTATCCAAAGCGCGAAGCAAATGATCGGGGTCGGGCTTTACCCGGTGGACATGATCGCGGGCCAGAAACCCCTGACAGTACTGGTCAAGATCCGGGAAGACGGTCCGCACGGCTGCTTCGCAGTTCCGAGTGATAATGGCAACTTCGATTTGTGCTTGCTGAAGTTCCCGGAGGATCGAGCGGGTGAAGGAGAAAAGCGACCCGCGATGGGCCGCTTCCAACTCAATCTCCTTGATCAAGGTACTGGCTCTTTCTTCGAGCTCAAAAGCCGCGGCATCATCCCTTTGATGAAGGCTGACAGTAAGAGCTCCCAGCCACTCGAGCGCCGGTACCTGGGGTGTTTGCAGGAGGTCTCGGAAATACTCCTGCGCCAGAACCCTCAATTGGCGCTTCATTTCGGCGAAGTCCAGATGCAACTCGGCAAGAGTTCCGTCGAAATCAAATACGACCGCTTTGAGTTTCCCCCACACCTGGTGATCCATTGTCTGCTCTGACATCCCTTTTGCTCCATCCTGCCAGCGGCCTATTCTTTGCCCTGCCCCTGCCCTTTTTCCTTGCAGAGCCAGATCCTGTTGGTTATTTTTGGGCGACTTGTGAAAGCCTGAACCCGCATTATCATATTACGACAAGACTTTCGCGACAAAACATTCCTGCAAAACCGGTTGTGCGGGAGCATCAAGGCTCACGCTCTGTGGGTGAGTGAGAAGGTTTAGGGTTGGGCTGAGCCCAATGGCACTTTTTAGAGCAGAATAGAAAAGGCGCGCGACAGAGGTGCGAGAGAAAATGTCAGAAACCGTTCCGACCTTGAGTTTCGATGAAGTGGTGGATCGTCTCCTGCAGAGGAAGGAGCCTTATCAGAGGAACTATCGGGCCATGTATTCCAGTTGGTACGGTGGGATCATCACTGATCCGGCTTTGATGATGGTTCCCATTGATGACCATCTGGTCCACCGGGGAGACGGCATCTTTGAAGCCCTCAAGGGTGTCGATTGGAGGGTGTATGCCCTCGAACGGCATCTGGATCGGATGGAATATTCCGCCAAAATGTCCTCCCATTCCTTACCTCTCAGCCGCGCGGAATTGACCGAGACGATTCTGGCCACGGTGAGGGCTGGCAATCTGGCAGATTGCTCCATCAGGATTTTCTTGTCGCGAGGTCCTGGCGGCTTCTCAGCAAGCCCTTACGAATGTCCCGAGAGTCAGCTCTATATTGTGGTCACAACCCTGCAGACCCCGTCTCCGGAAAAGTATGCCCGGGGTGTGAGCCTGAGAACCAGTGCCATTCCCGTTAAGAACGATTATTTTGCCACCATCAAGAGCTGCAATTATTTGCCCAATGTGCTCATGAGAAAAGAGGCGGAAGACGCGGGCGTGGATTTCACTGTTTCCATCGATGAACAGGGTTTCCTGGCCGAAGGGCCCACGGAAAACATCGGCATTATAACCCTCAATCGGGAATTTTTGGTCCCGAGGTTCGACCGGATTCTGCGGGGGACAACGGTGAGCCGGGCAATGGAATTGGCCGAATCCCTACTCGATGCCGGGGACCTCGTAAGAATGGGAGAGATGGACTTGACCCCTGAAGACGCCTACCATGCAGCAGAAATGATGATGTTTGGGACCAGTTTTGATGTGTTGCCGGTCGTGAATTATGACGGTCACCGCATAGGCGATGGGCAGCCCGGTTTTTTCGCCCGAAAATTTCGGGAGTTGCTCCGTGAGGACATGCACCGTTGCGATGAAATGATCACTCCGGTCAGAGGAGCTTAGAATGGATAGAACCTATCGCGAGCAGCTCGGCCTTACCGCTGAAGCAGCTTTTCGCGAAAGCATCGCCGTCAAGGAGTCATTGTGCCGGATGGGGTTTGAGCTCATTCTGGAGATGGCCGAGATGCTTGCAGCAGCTTTTCAAGGGGGGCATCGTCTGTTCCTTTTCGGAAACGGCGGCAGTGCTGCAGACGCTCAACATCTTGCGGCGGAGTTTGTCAATCGCTTTCAGCTCGAGCGTCGCCCCCTGCCGGCGCTCGCCCTGACCGTCGACACATCCATCTTGACCAGTATCAGCAACGATTACCAGTTTGAAGATATCTTCATAAAGCAGCTGCAAGCGTTTGGGCAGGCCGGAGACGTCGCTCTCGGAATCTCTACCAGCGGCCGTTCTCCCAATGTCCTAAAAGCCTTGCAATGGGCTCGGGAAAACGGTCTACGCACCCTTGGCTGGGCCGGGGCCGAAGAGACCGAGATGGACGTCTGCTGCGACCTCATCGTTCATATCCCTTCCAGGGTAACGGCCAGGGTGCAGGAATGCCACATCACCTTCGGGCATGTGCTTTGTCTGCTGGTTGAAGAAATGCTTTTCGGCGCAACGAGGAATAAACCATGAGCACTCGCAGGCAGGGCCTGGAACCGATGGATTTTCGCGGGCTCCGGACAACGAGCCTGAAGGACCGCCCGAGCAAGGTTTGCCTCGCTGATTTTGGCAAGCCATGGGAGCCGGGAAGCTCACTGGCGCGCTTTCTGGATAGTCTCCCCAGAATCCTGGCCGCTGAGCAATTTCGCGAGGCCGTTGGGGCCATCGTCTCGGCTTTTCGTGGAAACCGGACCATCCTGATGGGAATGGGCGCCCACCCGATCAAGGTCGGTCTGAACCCCATCCTGATTGACGTCATGGAGCGCGGGATCCTGTCGGGCCTGGCGTTAAACGGTGCGGGAATCGTCCACGATGTGGAGTTGGCCCTGGCCGGGAAGACTTCGGAAGACGTGGCCGCGCATTTGAATCAGGGGCAATTCGGCACGGCGCGGGAGACCGCGGAATTTATTCACGACGCCGTGGCCTGGGGTTTCCGGACCGGCAATCAGGGTCTGGGTCGAACCGTCGGCGAGAAGTTGTTGCAGGCCGGGGCGCCCTTTGCGCACATGAGCCTCCTTGCCGCGGCGGCTAAGCTCGAGATCCCGGTCACGGTCCATGTGGCTGTGGGTACGGATATCGTTCATATGCACGCGGCCATGGATGGCGCCGCCACGGGAGCACTGAGCCACTACGATTTCCGGCTTTTTTGCCGGCTCGTCACAACTCTTGAGCAGGGAGTCTTCCTCAATCTCGGCTCGGCTGTGATCATCCCGGAAGTTTTTCTGAAGGCAGTTAGCGTTGCCCGCAACCTGGGTTTTTCTCTGGAAGGGATAACCACCATTAATATGGACTTCCAGCGCCACTACCGGACTCAGGTCAATGTGGTCGAACGCCCCACCCTCGGGACCGGCTCCGGGATTAATTTGATCGGTCATCATGAAATCATGTTTCCGCTCCTCATGGCGGCAGTTTTGGAACAGTTGGATGAGAGGACAAAGCTATGAGCAAGCGCATGCGCATTCATGCCGGCGCCGTTTCCATGGCAGCAGTACTGAATGATTCTCCAACGGCTGCTGCTATTCACGCCGCGTTACCTCTGGAGGCTGCGGCTCAAACCTGGGGTGATGAAATCTATTTTCGCGTTCCCGTGGAACAGAAACTCGAGGACTCGGCAGTCGAGGTCGTAGCGGTGGGAGATCTGGGATATTGGCCAACCGGCAGGGCGTTCTGTATTTTCTTCGGTCCGACTCCCGCCAGCCGCGGTGACGAAATCCGCCCTGCAAGCGCGGTCAATCTCGTTGGGAGAGTGCTCGGGGATGCTACAGTATTCAGAGCGGTTGAGGATGGAGAGCTTGTCCGGTTGGAGCATGACAGTTAAACTGAAAACTTGAATACCGTTGAAAACGGTCCTGCGGGGCGGGAAATGTTCGCCAAGAACGGTGTCTTTTAAAGGGGAATAACGGTCAGCGATCACGCTGAGAGTCAGGTGGAGGCCTGTGTTCACGACGGGGTAGTGGAGAAAAACATGCCGATTTACGAATACGAGTGCTGCAAGTGCTGTGAAAAATTTGAAAGGCTGATTTTCCGCAGTGACGAAGCTGTGAGTTGCCCCAAGTGCGACTCGGGCGACGTTCAGAAGGTGCTTTCGGTGTTTGGTTTCAAGAGCGGCGGCGACAAGGGTGCTGCCAGCAGTAGAATGGGTTCCGGTGGATCTTCCTGCGGCAGCTGCCATTCCAGCAATTGCAGTTCCTGCCATTGAGACCGCTGAAGGTGACCAGGAGAATTCTGCGCATTGGGACTCGAGGCAGCCTGCTTGCGCTGACTCAGAGCGAGTGGGTGAAAGCCGAGATTCAGCGTCACTGCCCGGACTGTCGAGTCGAGTTGAGGGTCATCAAGACCACCGGTGACAAAATCCTGGATGTGCCATTGGCCAAGGTCGGCGGCAAGGGGCTTTTCGTCAAGGAACTGGAAGACGCGCTGCTGGAAGGGTCCGCAGACATCGCGGTTCACAGCATGAAAGATGTTCCTGCGATTCTGCCGCAAGGGCTGGAGATCGGGACCATCCCCAAGCGGGAAGATCCTCGCGATGTGTTGATCATTCGCGAGGGAACCAGTCTGTCCGGCCTCCCTCCGGGGGCCAAAGTGGGTACGAGCAGTTTACGCCGTGCGGCCCAAATCATGAATCTTCGCCCGGACCTCGAGATTCACAATCTGCGCGGCAATCTGGATACACGTTTGCGCAAATTGCAGGAAGGCCGCTACGACGCCGTCATCCTTGCCGCCGCAGGCATCCACCGCATGGGCTGGCACGAAAGGATTACCGTCTATCTGGACCCGACCGAATTTCTGCCTGCGATTGGCCAGGGCGCCCTCGGCATCGAAATCCGCAGCGATGATGACGAAATCCGCCAACTCCTGGCGCCTTTGCACGACCCTGATACGGCGGTAGCGGTGCAGGCCGAAAGGAGTTGCCTCAAAGAACTGGAAGGCGGCTGTCAGGTTCCTATCGCCGGCTATGCGCAGGTTTTGGGAGAGCAGGTTGAACTGACAGGCCTCGTAGCATCCTTGGACGGGAAGAAAATATTCCGGAGGACTCGTTCCGCAGCGAAGGAAGAAGCGGAATCCCTGGGGCGCGCACTGGCACAGGAACTCCTCGATGCCGGTGCACGTGAAGTCTTGGAAGAGATTTACCGGTCGGGAAGGATTTAAGGTGAAGAGAGGCAAAGTATATCTCGTAGGAGCAGGCCCCGGAGATCCGGGCCTTTTGACTTTAAGGGGAAAAGAGCTCTTAGAGCATGCCGAAGTGGTCATCTATGATTATCTGGCAAATGAGGAATTCCTGAAATTTACCGGCCCCCAGGCTGAGCATATATATGTGGGTAAGAAGGGTGGTGACCACACGATGAGCCAGGATGAAATTAACAGCCTGCTCGTCGAAAAAGGCCGAGATCGCTTTGTGGTGCGCCTCAAAGGAGGAGACCCCTTCGTCTTCGGGCGGGGTGGCGAAGAAGCTCAAGTTCTGGTTGCTGCGGGAATTCCGTTCGAAGTCGTCCCCGGAGTCACAGCGGCCATCGCGGCGCCCGCCTATGCCGGCATCCCGCTTTCACACCGGGACTATGCCGCCAGTATGGCTTTTATCACCGGCCATGAGCGAGGCGACAAAGCTGAATCCAAAATCGCCTGGGACAAGCTGGCCACGGGCGTCGGCACTCTGGTTTTCTTCATGGGCGTCAAGAACCTTCCGGAGATATGCACGAGCCTCATCACGCACGGTCGTGCTTCGGAAACACCCGTAGCAGTGGTCAGATGGGGAACTACTCCGCAGCAGCAGACGGTCATCGGGACCCTTCAGGATATCGCCGAGAAGGTGGTGCGGGCGAATCTCAAGCCTCCGGCCATCACCGTAGTGGGCGAAGTCGTGCGCCTGCGGGACGAGCTCAACTGGTTCGAACAGCGACCGCTTTTTGGCCGCTGCGTGGTGGTGACCCGCGCTCGGGAGCAGGCCAGTGAGTTCAAAACGATCCTGAGCGAACTGGGTGCCCATTGTATCGAATTTCCTACCATCGCCATCGAGGCTCCGCCTTCCTGGGAACCTCTGGATGCAGCTATCAACGGTATTGCGACCTACGGATGGGTCATCTTCACGAGTGTCAATGGCGTGCGCTTCTTTATGGAGCGCCTTCGACTGACGGGGAGGGATGCTCGAGACTTGCACGGAGCTCGTTTGGCGGCCATCGGTCCAAAAACCGCGGAGGCCCTTGAGCAATACGGATTGCGTCCTGACCTCGTGCCCAACGAATACCGCGCCGAATCGATACTCGAAGGATTATCGGGCGAGGAGATCAAAGGGAAACGCGTCCTCCTGCCTCGCGCTATGACGGCCCGGGATGTCTTGCCGGAAACCCTGCGCCGATGGGGCGCACAGGTCGATGTGGTTCCAGCCTATCAAACGGTTCTTCCCCGCGAGCGAAGCACGGAAATGATGGAGCGTCTGATTTCCGGCGAAATCGATTGCCTGACTTTTACTTCCTCTTCAACCGTCAGCAACTTTTTCAGCCTTTTTGAGCAAAGCGCCATCCTTCCTGTGCTGAAGCATGTCTGCATCGCGTGCATTGGCCCCATAACCGCTAAGACCGCAGAAGAACATGGGCTGAAAGTGGATGTCATGCCGTCGGAATACACGATCACGGGCCTTGCGCAGGCACTCCGTTCTCATTTCGAAAACCGAGGGAAGTGATTGACTCCCGGCTCAGAACCGGCTTTGGCCTACTTAAATATTTCATTCTCTCGATACTGCAAATAGGCCTGCCGCATGGAAGCGTAGGGATCAAGAGCAGCCTTCTTGAAGTCTTCGTAGTCACCAATTCTTAATGAGGTGTTGTTCACCAAGACTCCACCCCTGATGGCAGTACTCAACCAAAGGTTTTGCGGTATCCAGAAAAGTGGATTGAGAAAAGTATCTCCGGCAAGGCCAAAGCCGTCTCGGAGTGATGACGGCCCCAGAACCGGCAAAACGACATAAAAGCCCGGTTTCAATCCATAAAATCCGAGAGTCTGTCCGGTATCCTCATCGAAGGGCGGCGGGAGATTAAATTCTTGGCTGGCCGCCTCGAAAAATCCGGCAAGTCCCATGGTTGAATTGATGACAAAACGTGCGGTTTCAATTCCCGCCGCTTTAAACTTCCCCTGGAGTGCATTGTTGACAAACCGGGTAGGAAACCGCAAGTTATCAAAGCCATTGCGGATACAGACTCTTATTCCTGGCGGGATGAAGATACCATAGACTTGCGAGACAGGTTTGAGGACCCAGAAGTACATTTTATCATTGAACTGAAAGACTACTCGATTCAACCTTTCCAGTGGGTCAGGGGCAGATTCCCCCTTGGAAGTTTCAGCAGGGGCTTCGGACTCTTCCTCACTTGGCACGATTACGGTTTCCGTCGCTGCCATGGCTGCATTCCGAAACGCCAGATCTGCCAGGACCCACCGCTCTCCATCTCGCGATGGCGAATAAAATGACATGAGCAAAAAGATCATAACAACCATCAGCGCCTTGCTTGATGAATTCATCAAATATTCTCCTTGGTTGAAGCAGCAGACCGGCCGTAAATACCAGAATGAAGCCAGATACGATAAAATCGAGTTGCGTATTCTAGCACTAAGCAAAAAGTTAGCAAGCAAAAGTCGTGCGGCTTGCATATGGTCCAGGCTGTCATATACTTTAGCAGTTAAGATGGATTGTGTGAACCATATTCCCCAGTGACCATAAGGAGGATGAATGGCAAAGAAATCCGATGAAGAGCTCAGCCCGATGGACAGGTTTATGAACCGACTTAGAGGGTCTTCAGGAGACGGCGGATCGCAATCACCCGACCCCTCCCAGAAGAAGGTCCATTTTTCACTTTGGTACTTTATCGTTGCCCTCCTCCTGATTACCTGGCTGCAGGGTTATCTTGCCGAACCGCAAAGGGAAAAGATCCCCTATTCTGAGTTCAAACAGTGGGTGCGGGATGGCAAGATCGAGAATCTGGTGCTCCAGCCGGACAAAATCCATGGGGAATTCAAAGACGATAAGGGACAGACTCAGCATTTCGTCACCCTTCGCGTCGAAGACTCCGACCTGGTGCAGTTGCTGGATCAGAAAGGGGTAAAGTACACCGGCTACGCTGAGAACAAATGGGTGGGCTTACTGCTTTCGTGGTTGTTGCCTCTCGCTTTTTTCATATTTTTCTGGAGTTTTCTGATTAAGAGGATGGGAGCCGGACCCCAGGGAGTGCTGTCCGTCGGCAAGGCGAGAGTTAAAATCTTCGCCGAGAAGGAGGTGGGGATTACCTTTGATGACGTGGCCGGCATTGACGAGGCCAAATCGGAGCTCGAAGAAATCGTTCAGTTCCTGAAATATCCCGACAAATTCCAGAAGCTGGGAGGGCGCATTCCCAAGGGTGTGCTGCTGGTGGGCGCCCCCGGAACTGGCAAGACTTTGCTTGCAAAAGCGGTTGCCGGTGAAGCGGGAGTGCCCTTTTTCAGCATCAGCGGGTCGGAGTTTGTGGAGATGTTTGTGGGTGTGGGCGCCGCCCGTGTTCGTGACCTTTTTGGCCAGGCCAAGGAACAGGCTCCCTGCATCATCTTCATCGACGAACTGGATGCCCTGGGAAAAGCCCGGGGACTTAACCCGATGGGCGGGCATGACGAACGGGAGCAAACCCTGAACCAGCTCCTTGTCGAGATGGATGGATTTGACCCGAGATCCGGGGTCATCATCATGGCTGCCACCAACCGCCCGGAGATATTGGACCCGGCGCTCCTTCGACCCGGTCGTTTCGACCGTCATGTGGCCATTGATAAGCCGGACATCCGGGGTCGGGAGGCCATTCTTAAGATTCATGCCAAGGAGGTCAAGCTGGATCCCGAGGTGGATTTGAAAAAAATCGCCGGCCTTACTCCAGGCTTCGTGGGAGCGGACCTTGCTAACCTGGTCAATGAAGCCGCGCTCGTTGCCGCTCGCAGAGATGCAGAAACAGTCACGATGGCCGACTTTCAAGGGGCTGTAGACCGTATCATCGGAGGGCTGGAAAAGAAGAACCGCGCCATCAATCCCAAAGAAAAGGAAATCGTCGCCTACCATGAATCCGGCCACGCTCTCACGGCGATGATGCTTCCCCATGCCGACCCGGTAAATAAGATTTCCATCATCCCGAGAGGCATTGCCGCTTTGGGCTACACGCAACAACTGCCCACTGAAGATCGCTATCTCATGACCCGCGGCGAGCTTCTGGACCGGTTAAAGGTGCTCCTGGGCGGACGGGTCTCGGAGGAGATTGTCTTCGGTGACATTTCCACCGGAGCCATGAATGACCTGCAACGCGCCACCGATATCGCACGCAGCATGGTTACCGAATACGGCATGAGTGATCGCCTCGGTCCCCTCACCTACGCTCGCGAGCCGCGGTCGGCCTACATGGATCTCGGAATAGGTTCGCGGACGCGGGAGTACAGTGAACAAACAGCCGAAGGCATCGATGAGGAAATCTCAAGGATCATCGAAGAAGCCTACCAGGCTACTCGCTCGATTTTGAAGGACCAGCGAGAAAACCTGGAACGTCTCGCCAGGATTCTTCTTGAAAGAGAATCCATAGAAGGAGATGAACTTAAAACATTCATCGCGGAAGTGAAAGCCGGCCATGGCCATCGCGAGTTGGCTAATATTCTTTCCAGTGCCGGGGGTGAAATATGACACGAAATGTAGCCAGCCGCAGTATCTGACGACTGCAGATCGGTTAAGCGTACTTGCCCGCCCAGGCACTAACTCACCAAAAGGAGGCAACCATGAGTAAATACATGCAACTGACCGTTACCGTGCACCCGTATTATCCAGGAGATCTGGAAGGGGCTTACCCCAAGCTGGAGCGTCATATCAGCCGTCTGGATCCCGACCTGGCCAAGCGCAATCCCTCGCTCTATGAATTGGTCGGTCAACTCGATCAGCTTCTCTATCACTTCGAGGGAACGCCCCTCAGGGAAGTGCTCCTCAGCCACAGAGAGAAGCTCCAGAAGCTCAACAAGAACATCAAGGAGAACATCGCCGAATGGAAACTCGCCCAGGCCGACAGGCTTCTGTATGACCTGGAGGACGTTTTTGGCGAGATAGAAGAGGAACTGGGTTAACCCCAGTCACCGCTTGCACGGGCAACGTCGCCAAAATACAACTCTATGCTAAATTTCCCTTTTCGAGTGGTCCTCGCACCCCGATCAACGCAAACCGTCGAGACGTTTCCTTCGCCTTCGGCCAAGGAACCAGTGTAGGGGCGACCGGCCGGTCGCCCCTACACAATCGCGTTAAATGGTGGTCGAACTGGCAAGAAACTTTCGCCGAGGTTACGAGGTCAGTCCTTCGCTCAGGTTGTCGGTGACAATTCTTCTCTCGTGTTCACCCGGAACGCACCAGCGCATAAAATAACCGTAGGGGCTGGTTTTATACCCGCCCCCTAATTGGCAATGATTCCTGCGTATGTCGGGAGGGGATGAACCCCTCCCCTACAGTTCAGATTTAGATATGCGGAGTTTCCGGATGGAAACTATCTCCGTCCGCCCCCGGACCCCCCGTGGCTGAAGCCACCGCCATGGAACGCCCCCAAGGAACCGCCTCCGCTGTGAAACCCTCCAAAGGAAGACCCACCACTGGAGAATAATTGAAAAGAACTTCTCCCACTCGGAAATCCTAAAAGGGAATTTCCACTACTACGGAAGGTTTCCGGAAAACCGCCGCTGCCGTGAAATCCCCCCAAGGGACCGCCTCTGCCCCAACGGGCTGAGCCGAATGATCCGCCGTTGGGGGGAAGGGATGGACTGAGGTTCGCTTGACCGCGATTAAGGTTCCTTCCGCCAGGAGGAGCGGCAGGTCCGTTTCCAATTGCCCCGAGCGAGCGCTCGGATGGGGATGTCCTCATTTGATCACCACCGCGTCCGCGGAAGGATGAAGTCACAGGGTTTCTATCGGCAGCATTTGGTCCCGGTGATCGCCCAGCAGAATTCAATGGCACAGGATTCCGAAAGGCGGGTTCTGCAACCCTTGGGAAATTGCCCGTCTCGGCGGAAGGCGTCCGTCCCATACTACGGGTGAAGATTGATTGAGCGCTGCTCTGAGCCTGGCCGGTATTGAAACCTCTGGTGCGCGCAGGTTCTGGAAAAGTTCTCCAGGAATTTCCGGTACTTCTCGCAATCGGATCGACCCTGGAGAACTGCCCCGGCCTGTTGCCTGCAATGTGATTAGTGACTTCCTTGTTCATAAATCTATTCACGTAGACATTGTCCCTGTTAAAATGCCTATGGACTGTGACCCCCCGATCGAAGTCGTTCAACATGTAATAGCCACCATAAAAGAACCCGCCGCACCAGAATGGGAAAGGGACCCACGAGTACAGGTAAGAGTAATCCCATGGAGGAGTATAGTAAGTCACGACTGGAGGACCCGTCTCGTAGTAATAGTTATTGATTACAGTGGGATCAGGATATACAGCGGGGTTTGAATAGGCAATGGGCTCAGAATATGCGCCGGGGTTCGAATAGGCGCTTGGCTCTGCGTACGCGCCATCGTTCTGCGTCGACCAGGTCTGAGTTTGGACGCTTCCGGCAGCGGTGACGGGAAAACCAAGCTTGGCGCTAAGCCCTTCTACCGCCTGTTCCGCGGCACCTTCTTCCATCTTCAGCTTCCCGGAACTCGCAGCCATCCCCGCAGCATTTTCCACTTCCAGGGTGATGTCAGGAGTCATCGGATAATCCGCAATCCATCCATTGCGCGGTGCAATCCCGAGGGCGGTCAACGTGCTCTCTGCCTCGGTTTCATTGCGAGCCACTCCCAGACTCAACGCTTCGACAAGGTCTACGGCATAGTCACCTTCGCGCACCAACACCTGCTCAATGGGCGGCTTTTGTTCCGACGTCTGTTGGGCGTTTACGGCCGCATGCGGCTGCCACAAGAGCAAACAGGCTGCTATTGCGATCAACAAAAGCTTTTTCATGGCCTGCTCCTTGCTTTATTTTCTTCATAATTATAGTCATTTGATCCATATTTCGCAATTCCTGCACACAAGTCAGAAGGGAAGGTTCCGTTTGAAGCATTCGTAATCGAGCGGAAAGAATGATGTCGATCATTAGACTACCCCCCTCGCAGGAACGAGGGTGCGTTCTTATATAAGCAAACAGTAATTATCTGTATGAAAGGAGATGCACGTGTCGATTCTGACGGCGATGCTCGGTGTTGCTCTCATCCTTATGGTGCTATGGGATGGCTTCGAAACCATCATTCTTCCCCGGCGGGTGACTCGCCGGTTTCGTCTCACCCGTGTTTTCTATCGCACCACCTGGCTTCCATGGTCAAAATTAGTGCGCTCCCTGTCCTCCGGCAGACACCAGGAAAATCTTCTCAGCTTTTATGGTCCGTTCTCATTACTTCTTCTTCTGAGTTTTTGGGCTTGTGTGTTGATCTTCGGGTTCGGAATCCTTTACTACGCTTCCGGCCCTGCGATCAAAACACCGGGAGCGAGTGCCGGCTTCAGCACCTGTCTTTATCTCAGCGGCACGACCTTCTTCACTCTGGGATTGGGGGATGTGGTACCGACAACGCGATTCGCAAGCTTGCTCACCGTGGCTGAAGCAGGGATGGGATTAGGCTTTCTCGCCTTGGTTATTGGCTACCTCCCGGCACTCAATCAGTCTTTCTCCCGACGCGAAGTAAACATATCCCTTCTGGATGCCCGTGCAGGGTCGCCACCCTCCGCCGCTGAAATGCTGCGCCGGCACCGGGACGACCATGGGATGGAGGAACTGCGGCAGCTCTTGCACGAATGGGAGCTCTGGTCGGCGGAATTGCTCGAAAGCCATCTGTCCTACCCGGTTCTCGCATATTTCCGTTCTCAACACGACAACCAGTCGTGGCTCGCAGCCCTCACCGCAATCCTGGACACCAGCGCACTGGTCATGGTTGGCCTTGAGGGCGCTTGTGAGCGTCAAGCTGAACTGACTTTTGCAATAGCCCGTCACGCGGTCGTTGACCTTTCCATTATCCTTGGAGTTCCGCCCGGTGGGTCGGACGCCGATCGCCTTCCGGATACCATTTTGGAGCATTTGCGAGCGTTTCTAATCGCGGCCGGCCTGAAGGTCCGAGAGGGCAATGAAGCCGACCAGAAATTACGAGCACTGCGCCAGATGTATGAACCCTATCTCTATTCCCTGGCCAAGCGTCTGTGTCTAACGCTCCCTCCGTGGATTTCGGAATCCAGCCTGAAAGACAATTGGCAGACAAGCGTTTGGGAGCCTGAGTCAACCCTAAGACGAGGCAATCGGCCGCGGCGAGTGGGCGAAAAGCATTTCTAGACGGGTGGTTTTGATGCTGCGCTGCAGCCCTCAGGGTCTGCCAGTTAGGTAAAACCGCCATGTCAAATGCAAAAAAACCCACCATAGGGGAAGAGCCAACCCGCGTTACCGAG
>JADGQM010000097.1 GCA_017881795.1 Syntrophobacteraceae bacterium | reverse complement strand
CTCTATTGGGACGGTAGGATTGTTGCTCCGGGTGTTCTTTCAAGAAAACGGCTTCGGTCGAGCAGCGCATTGAGAGCGGTAGCGCCGTCTTCCGGGGTGAGGTAGGTGCAGATTCCCCGGGCATTCAGGTCCTTTAGATAGGGTCTGGCCTCCCTCTCAGGCGCCAGAAGGACCAGAACAAAAGGCTTATCGGTAGCTTTTCGAAAATCCTCCAGCTCAGCTATCGGTATACGGATGAGCGCGTTGTAGCTCCAAGCCAGAAAGTACGCGTCAAAGGGCTCAAACAGCAGCATATCGAGAACGCTCGCGTAGGTGTGGGGGAGGAAGCCCGGTCCGGTGAGGTCCACAGGATTCTGAAGATCGACGGGGGTCTTTTCACCGATAATCGACCGAATGTGGACCCCGGCACTGGCGGAAAGGTCCGGGAGCTCCCACCCGGAAGCCAGCAGCCGGTCCATCGCCACAATACTCGGCCCGGCCGTGAAGGTGAGGGCGCAAAGACGGTTGCCTGCGGGTGGTCGAAGCATGCTCAGAGCCTTGCTCATCACTGCCGCATCCCAGCTCGAGGCCGCTTCCAGAATCCCGGCCTGCCTGAACATTGCCTGATAGGTGCGGTATTCCCCGGTGAGGCTTCCCGTGTGGGTGACGGTCGCGCGCCCCACTTCCTCGACCTTGCCGGCCTTGTAGGCCACGATGGGCTTGTGGGGAGCCATACGCCTGGCGCATTCGAAAAATCCCCGTGGATTCTTCAGGCCTTCGATAAAGAGGCAAAACGTCGCGACCTCGGGTTGTCCGCTCAGGACTTCCAGGTAGTCTTCAAAATCTACAACCGTGCAGTTGCCGGCCCCGATGAAATGGCTGAGCCCGCATTCGAGATCGCGCAGGCAGTTGGCGATGGTCAGACCAACGCCGCCGCTTTGTGAGATCACCGCAACGGGGCCGGGAACCGTGTCGAGGTGCCAGAAGATGCCGTGCAAGCCCTTGTGGAAAGAGGAGAAACCAAGGGTGTTGGGGCCGATCACCGGCATCTGGTAGTGTTCGGCCACCTGCCTTAAGCGCGCTTCCAACTCCATCCCTCCTTCTCCGAATTCCTTAAACCCTCCCGCCACAATGGTTACTGCCGCGACTCCGTGTTTCGCAGCTCGCTCGGCCATCTCCACAGCCGCGTGCTGGTTCAGAAGCAAGATTGCCAGGTCGGGAGGAGGGTCGATCACTTCGAGAGAGGGATAACACGTGCAGCCGAGGATTTTCTTGTATTTCGGATTGACGGGAAGCACCTCACCCTGAAAAGAAGCGGCTAGAAGGTTGAAGAGCGCCCCCATGCCCACAGAGAGTTGTTCCGGGGATGCTCCCACAAGGGCCACGCGGCTGGCCGCGAGTGCCCTTTTCAACTTGTTTCTCATGACTTCCGAGATGGGCATAGAGACCTCCGCGAAATCATAGGATTCTCATGCAAATGCAAATGTGGGGCAGGCTTTCCAGCCTGCCAAACCCCTCAGGAACTTCCTCGAATCGTTGAGTTGCCATTCAAGACCTTTATGGCCGCACGGTCTCTCAAGATCAAGAAAATTGTATTGACAGGAAGCGTTTTGAGCCAATAGTCTTGACCCCCGAACAAAGGAACATAAAGGCCAAGATGCTTTCGGTCGTGATGCTTACTCTGAAGGGAGGAAGACGATGGAAAGGACCGTGAAGGGCGGAGTAATCAGGTTGATCCAGGGAGACCTGACGGAACTGGCAGTCGATGCCATCGTCAATGCAGCCAATGTCCACCTGGTACTGGGTGGAGGCGTGGCTGGGGCCATCCGCAGCAAGGGGGGGCCAAGCATTCAAGAGGAGTGCAACCGGATTGGCGGCACCACCGTGGGGCAAGCCGTGGTCACCGGCGCCGGCAATCTGAAGGCCCGCTATGTCATCCACGCGGTGGGGCCAAGCTATGGCGAAGGCAACGAAGACGAAAAGCTTCACGGAGCTACCCTGAACAGCCTTAAGCGAGCGACGGAAAAGGGTATGCGCTCCATTGCTTTTCCGGCAATCAGCACCGGGATTTTTGGTTTCCCCAAGGATCGCTGCGCAGACATCATGCTGAAGACCATTCGAGACTACCTCGATAATGAAGCAACGAGCCTGAAGGAGGTCATTCTCTGTCTTTGGTCAAAAGACGATCTGGAGCTTTTCTCCCAGAACCTTAATGGCCTGCTTCCTCTTGAAAAGTAGTGGTCAGTGGACAGTGATCAGTGGTGAGCGGACAGCGGTTAACGGTATCGGAACCAGCGAATGATCGAACGTGACCTATCTTTCAAACTTCTTCTCGCTCTGTTCCTGGGTGGGTTCATGGCCGTGGTGCTTGCGTCTTGCACGGTGGGGCCCGATTTCCTGAAACCCACCCCCAAAATGCCTGAAAAATGGGCCGAGGCGCCCACAAGTGAGACGACCGTGAAGTCTTTGGACCTCTCCCAATGGTGGACTATCTTCAAAGATCCGGAACTGGATTCGCTCATCGAGCGGGGCGTGCAGGCCAACCTTGACCTGCGGATTGCCGAAGCGCGCATTCGCGAAGCGCGGGCTCAGCGCGTTGTGGTCGCCTCGGCTGCCTATCCCGAGATCGACGCCACAGGTGTGTATTCACGCGCTCGCACCAGTGAAAATGCCAACACCACGAAGGTCACGGCCATGCCAGGAGGAGCAAACCTCTTTCTGGCGGGCTTTGACGCCAGTTGGGAAATCGATGTTTTTGGCGGCGTGCGGCGAGCCGTGGAGGCTGCGAATGCAGACATCGCGGTTACTGTGGAAAATCGCCGTGATGTGCTGGTGACTCTGCTGGCTGAAGTGGCCCGGAACTATCTCGAAGTACGGGGGAGCCAGGCCCGGTTGGGAGTAGCCGAAAAGAATATCTTCACCCAGCAGCAGGCGCTGGAAATTGCCAAGGCTCGGTACGAAGCCGGCCTGAGCAGCGAACTGGATGTCGCTCAGGCACAAGCACAACTGGCGACGACCGAAGCGGAGATACCTGCTCTGGAAACTTCGTTGCGGCAGGCGATACACCAACTGGGCGTTCTACTTGGCGAGAGCCCGGAAAGTCTCCTCACGGAACTTTTGCCCATGGGACCAATCCCAACCGGTCCGCCTGCCATTCCCGCCGGTTTGCCTTCAGACCTTTTGCGGCGCCGTCCCGATATCCGTCAGGCGGAACAGGAACTGGCCGGTGCAACAGCCCGAATCGGCGTGGTGACGGCTGATCTCTTTCCCAAGTTCTTTCTGACGGGGCTGGTGGGCCAATCCAGTGTAAGTGGCTCTGATTTCATTCAGGCTTCAAGTCGCTATTGGTCTGTGGGGCCAACCATCAATTGGCCTGTCTTTACCGCAGGACGTCTCCGAGCGCAAGTTGCAGTGCAGAATGCAAGGGAGGAACAAGCCGCGATCAGATATGAGAGAACGGTCCTCACCGCGCTCAAGGATGTTGAAGACGCGCTCATCGCTTATTCAAAGGAACAGGTGACGAGGGATTCTCTCATTCAAGCAGTCAAAGCAAATCGCCTGGCATCCGACATTGCCAATGAGCTTTACACCAGGGGATTGGTGGACTTCCTCAATGTTCTGGTAACGCAGCGCGCCGAATATACCAGCGAAGATGCGCTTACCCAAAGCGCGCAACGCGTCTCATCCAATCTCGTCGCCCTGTTCAAAGCTCTTGGCGGGGGGTGGGAGGTTGACTGACAACTCCCAAAATAAGGAGCTTCTATCCTTTCTTGACTCGGATGGTATAATTATAAAGAACTTTTGCAGGAGATGTGATTCACCAACCATCAGGGAAAGAATAGTGGCGTTTTTTGAGCAGAACCCAAACGGGAAGGGCGGCTTGTTAACCGCCTTTTTTTTGCGTGCTGTTGGCGCTTTGGCCCTAATCTTTGTCTTTGGTTTCGTTTCAGCCTGTTCCAGGGATGTTTCGGGAACGGCGAAAACCGCGGATTCCAGAAAAAAGGCGGCGGTTCCCGTGACCGTCGCCACCGCCGTGTCCAAAGCGGTGCCCGAGCAATTGCGAGCGATTGGAAGCGTGCAGGCCTATGCGACCGTGCTGATTAGAGCGAGAGTCGGTGGTGAGCTTCTTGCGGTTCATTTTAAAGAGGGAGATGAGGTAAAAAGCGGTGCTTTGCTCTTTACCATCGACCCTCGTCCTTTTGAAGCGGCGCTCAAACAGGCGGAAGCCAATCTGGCCAAGGACCGGGCGCAACTGGAGCACGCTCGCAGGCAAGCCGAGCGCTATGCTGCAGTGGTGAAGAAAGGTTATGTGTCGGAGGATCAAAACGATCAGATCGTCTCGAATGCCGTCGCCCTCGCAGCTTCGGTCCGCGCCGATGAGGCGGCGGTGGAAAATGCCCGGCTCGATCTCACGTATTGCACCATCCGCTCTCCCATCAATGGCGCCACCGGGCAGGTCAAAGTCGATCAGGGCAACCTCGTCAAGGCCAGCGACAACGACAATCCCATGGTTACGATCAAGCAGACCAGTCCCATCTATGTCGTGTTTTCAGTTCCCGAACAGAATCTCCCGGAACTGAAAAGACGCCTGGCGGTCCGCCCTTTGGATGTTGCGGTAAGCGCCCCGGGGAACGAGGAACACCCGACTAAAGGAGAGCTTACTTTCCTTGACAACACGGTTGACCAGGCCACCGGTACGATCCTGCTCCGCGCAACCTTCCCGAACCAGGATCGAGCCCTGTGGCCCGGGCAGTTTGTGAACGTTACTCTGACCCTCAACACGCAGGACAATGCCGTCGTCATCCCGTCTCAGGCCGTCCAGACCGGTCAGCAGGGCCGCTACGTCTTTGTGGTAACGCCGGAAGCCACCGCTGAATACCGTCCGGTGGTTTTAGCCAGAACGGTCGATGGCGAAGCCGTAGTAGGAATAGGCATCACGCCGGGCGAAACGGTAGTGACCGATGGTCAGCTTCGGCTCACTCAGGGCACTCAGGTGAAAGTCATTAAACCCGGGGAAACTGCCGGCGAGGAAAAGCCCCAATGAGCATCCCTGAGCTCTTTATCAAAAGGCCTGTCACCACGACACTGGTAATGATAGCCATTTTGATTTTTGGGATTGCGGGCTATCGCCTGCTTCCGGTGAGCGAATTACCCAATGTGGATTTTCCCACCATCCAGGTTACCTCGCGCCTGCCTGGCGCCAGTCCGGAAACCATGGCTTCGTCGGTGGCCACCCCTCTCGAACGGGAATTTTCCACCATCGAGAGCCTCGATTCGATGACTTCGACGAGTGGTCTGGGCGTCAATCAGATCACCCTGCAGTTCTCCATGGATCGGAGCCTTGACGGCGCCGCTCAGGATGTTCAAACGGCTATCTCCAGGGCCCAGCGCCTGCTTCCCGCAGACATGCCGACGCCGCCTTCCTACCGCAAGGTCAACCCTGCCGATCAGCCAATCCTCTTCCTGGCCTTGAGCTCGCCGATCCTGCCTCTGTCGATGGTGGATGAATATGCAGAAACTCTCATGGCGCAACGCATTTCCATGGTGAATGGGGTCGCCCAGGTGCAGGTTTTCGGCGCGCAAAAATACGCCGTGCGCGTGCAGTTAAACCCCAAGGCTCTGACTTCAATGGGCATTGGTATCGATGAAATCGAAACTGCCATTGCCAAGGGAAATGTCAATCTCCCCACCGGAACTCTGTATGGAAAGCATCAAGCCTTCACGGTGCAGGCCACCGGCCAGCTCACCGAGGCGGCAGAATATCGTCCCTTGATTGTGGCCTATCGCAACGGTTCCCCAGTACGTTTGGAAGTGCTCGGAAGCGTTATTGACAGTGTCGAAAACGACAAGGTTGCCAGCTGGTATAATGATCAATCGGGTGGGACCCGGGCTATCGTCCTTGCCATCCAGCGCCAGCCGGGGACGAACACGGTCGAAGTGGTACAGTCCATCAAAGAGCTCCTGCCAAGCTTTCTCGCCCAAATGCCGGCTTCGATTAACGTGAATACCCTTTATGATCGCTCCACGTCCATCCGTAACTCGATTGAGGATGTCCAGTTTACGCTTTATCTTAGCATTTGCCTGGTCGTTCTGGTGATCTTCCTGTTCCTGCGGAATCTTTCCGCCACGATCATTCCCAGCCTGGCTTTGCCCGCATCCATTATCGGCACGTTTGCGGTTATGTACCTGCTGGGATACAGTCTGGACAACCTTTCGCTGATGGCACTTACGCTTTGCGTTGGATTTGTCGTCGATGACGCCATCGTCATGCTCGAAAACATTGTGCGCCATATGGAGATGGGGAAGGGGTCGATGCAGGCTGCCTTCGACGGTTCTAAAGAGATCGGTTTCACGATCATCTCGATGACCCTCTCGCTGGTGGCGGTTTTTATCCCGCTGCTCTTTATGGGCGGCATTCTCGGGCGGTTGCTCCATGAGTTTGCCGTGACCATCGGGGTTGCTATTCTGGTCTCCGGGTTTGTGTCTCTGACGCTATCTCCGATGCTTTGCAGCCGTTTCCTCACCCCTCCGGCGACCTCACACGGTCGTTTTTATGCTGCCTCGGAGCGGGTTTTCAATGGCATGCTTCATGCCTACGAGAGCAGTCTCAAGCTGGTTTTGAAGCACCGTCGTATCACGCTGGCGGTATCCTTCATTCTCGTTTTTGCCACCGCATATCTCTTTGTAATCATACCCAAAGATTTCATCCCCAGTCAGGATACAGCTCAAATAACGGGGTTCACGGAAGCGGCCCAGGGGATCTCGTTTCAGGCGATGGTCCAGCATCAGATGGCCGTTGCCGATGTGATCCGTCAAGAGCCAGAGGTCGAAGCCTTCATGTCGGCAGCGGGAGCAACCGGAGGCGTTCCGATGGGCAATTCCGGCCGCCTGATGCTGCGGTTGAAGCCCCGAAACCAGCGCTCCCTGAGTGCGGATGGGGTGATTCAAAATTTGCGCTCGAAACTGGCTGCGGTTCCCGGCATCAATGTCTATTTGCAGAACCCTCCGGCAATCCAAATCGGGGGTCGATTGACCAAGGGTCAATATCAATATACTTTGCAGGGAGCGGATATCAAGGAGCTCTACCACTGGGCCCCGATGGTGGAGGGAAAATTGCGCGTCCTGCCCGGCCTGCAGGATGTGACCAGCGATCTGCAAATCAGCAATCCTGAAGTCTGGGTGGACATTGACCGCGATAAAGCACTGGTGCTCGGGATAACCGCCGAGCAAATCGAAACAGCCCTGTATAACGCCTATGGTTCTCGGCAGGTGTCAACGATTTATATGCCTACCAACCAGTTCCAGGTGATCCTGGAAGTGGAGCCCCAGTATCAGCTCGATCCCTCCTCGCTCTCGATGCTTTACGTCCGTTCGGCCAGCGGTCGCCTCGTTCCTTTCGAGTCGGTGGCGAAGCTCAACCAGCGAGTGGGTCCGCTGACCGTCAACCATAGCGGGCAGTTGCCCTCCGTGACCATTTCCTTTAATCTCAGGCCCGGTGTCAGCCTGGGCGAAGCGGTCTCCCAGACGGAAAAAGTGATACGGGACCTGCGCCTGCCGGCAACCCTCTCGGGCAGCTTTCAGGGTACGGCGCAACAGTTTCAGGCGTCGATGAAGGGCATGTGGCTGCTCTTGCTCATGGCCATCCTGGTCATCTATATGGTTTTGGGCATCCTCTACGAAAGCTTCATCCATCCGCTCACCATTCTTTCCGGGCTGCCCTCGGCAGGGGTGGGAGCTTTGTTGACCCTGCTCATCTTCCGGACGGATCTAAGCATTTACGCTTTCGTCGGCATTATCATGCTCATCGGGATCGTGAAGAAAAATGCCATCATGATGATCGATTTCGCCCTGAACGCCCAGCGTGAAGAGGGGAAGACGCCCGCTGAGGCCATCTTTGCGGGGTGCATTCTGAGGTTTCGCCCGATCATGATGACCACCATGTCGGCTCTCATGGGAACCCTCCCGATTGCGCTCGGGATTGGGGCGGGAGCCGAAGCGCGGCGGCCTCTGGGGTTGGCCGTGGTGGGTGGTCTCGTGGTCTCCCAATTCCTTACGCTTTATATTACGCCGGTCATTTATCTCTATTTGGAGTCCTTCCAGGAGCGCCTGCGGTGGACCGGTTATTGGATTCGCAGCCGAATGGGCTGGTCAGAGGCAGCACGTCCCGCAGCACGAGATTGAGGAGTTGTCAAGAAATAAAGCGCCTTCTTTCACCACGAGGTGCAATCAAAAGTGGACGTAAGATAACCGCCGGACTGCTCCCGCGATCAAAACGGTAGCGCCGCCTTCCACGGCGGCGTTTATCGGATGGCGTCAAGGGATGGTGACACAAGGTGTGAGTGGGCCCTGAGGTATGAGGCACAATTTCTACGCCGCCGTGGAAGGCGGCGCTACCAGGGGTGCATAATCAAATTGGGAGGTCACTCCCGCTTTTAATTACACCCTTCACCACGAAGAACACGAAGATCACGAAGATCACGAAGTGATTTCTTCGTGATCTTCGTGTTCTTCGTGGTTTGAGAGACGTATCCTATGTTGGTGAGAAAAATCGATGCGAGAATTGAATGATTTGATGGAGCAGATCAGCGGCAGGTTTTCGATTGAAACGGTTCCTGTCAAGATCGGGGACGAAGTTCTCAAGATCGTTCAAATTAGGGATTACGAAGAGTATATCCTGGACCGAATCGAGGCCAGCGATCCCAATGTGACCGAAGCGCCCTTCTGGGCCAAGCTGTGGGAAGCGAGCTTGCTTCTGGCGTATTTTCTGGGTAAACAACCGGTCAAACCTGATTCTCGTATGCTTGAGATCGGCGCCGGCATCGGCATCGTCGGCATCTATGCTGCAAGGTGCGGGCATAAGATCACGATCACCGACATTAATGAGGATGCCCTCATGTTTGCCAGGGCCAATGCCCTGCTTAACGGATTGATGGATCTCGATATTCGCAGGCTGGACTGGAGCGACCCGGGCGAGACTCTTCGCTACGATGTCATTGTTGGGTCGGAGGTCGTCTATGACCGGCGATCCTATCCCCTGCTTGTAGATTTCCTGCGAAGATCCCTGACCCCGGAAGGTGTAATCTTCCTGGCCAAGAATGCCGATTTGCCAGCCCCCACGTTTTTCGTGGAGCTGACGAGGTGTTTCGAATTCAAAAAGACATCGCAGACGCTCCGTATGGATGACGAGGTTCAACAAATTGAGCTCTTTGCCGTTCGTCACAAACAGCCAAAAGATGGTTAGGAATCCGGTGACGCCATCATTTCCTGTCTCCATTCCAACCCCTGACGGACCGATCCCCGCGGTGGTCCATTTGCCCGAGCGAGTTCCTGCGCCGGTCGTGGTGTGCTGCCACGGACTGCTCAGCTACAAAGACAGCTCGAAATTTGTGGCCATTGGCGAGCAGTTCAGCCGCGCGGGCATAGGCGTTGTTCGCTTCGATTTTTCGGGCTGTGGCGAATCACGAGTTGTGCAGCGAGAGAGCCTGCTTTTCTCCAGGGTGCGCGACCTTCGTTTCGTGCTCGACTACCTGCAGCATCAGGCCTGGGCTAATGGTGCCACCGGCCTGCTAGGGTCCAGCCTGGGCGGGTACCTGGCGCTGCTGGCCGCGGCCTCCAGCCCGCATCGTATTCAGGCTGTTGTTTGCTGGGCAACGCCTTTTGATCTGTCGCGAATAAAGTTGGCGCTTTCGGAGTCTGAGGAGTTGAAGCAGATCTTCCCCCCGGGATTTCCACTGGGAAGTCCCGAGAACCTCAGGGGCCTTCCGCCCATTCCCCGTGTCCTGGTCATTCACGGACAAGAGGACGAAACGGTGGCGTGGCCTGAAGCGGAGGCTATCTATCGCCAGGTTGGCGAACCCAAACGATTGCTGCTCATGAGGACAGCCGATCATCGCCTGCTCGATCCGCATTGGCGGGCAATGGCCATGAAGTTGAGTTTGGAATGGTTTCAGGAATGTTGGCCAGGCGTAGGAGTTAACGGGCAGTAGGCAGGGGAAACCTCGATTTTCTATTGGCAGAAATCTAGCCATGGTGGAGAATAGAATTGCGGCAGCAGGCGCTAGAACAGTTTGACTGACGCGGCAATAATGGCGATGGATGCCGCCATCATGGCGCCCAACTTGATGGTGAGCTTGTATTCCAGCTCTTTCAAGCGGCTGTCCAGACGCTGTTCCATTTCGGAGAGATCGCGTTTGGTGGTGAGTTCTTCGTTGATCAGCCCGGCAATGGTTTCGGCCTGGACGGCGGCCTGCTCCTCGGTGAAGCCCACGGCCCGTAATTTCTTGATATAGAGATAGGTGTCGAAAACAATCGTAGCCATCACTCGTCCTCCCGCTGTGAGAAACATAATGGATGGCAGGGCTGGGAGTCAAGTCCAATTGACGTTGGTTGGTGCTTTAGCAAAGGAAATCAAGCCGTGCTGACAGAAGCAGTTTCGAACTTTGCAATGAAATGCCTGGACCAGACCGGGTACTTCGGCGCCGGGTTGCTCATGGCCCTCGAAAGCATGATTGCTCCAATACCCAGCGAGGCAGTCATGCCTTTTGTGGGATTCCTGGTGGCGGACGGCAGTTGGAATCTCTGGTTGGCGATTGGAGTCACCAGTCTGGGTTCGATTACGGGTTCGCTCATTTCCTATTACCTGGGATATTACGGGGGCAAGCCTTTGGTGCTGAGAGTCGGCAGATACCTCCTCCTGAACCCTCACGACCTCGTCCTCACCGAGAAGTTTTTCCACCGGCGAGGCGGACTCGTCACGGTTTTCATCAGCCGATTCGTTCCCGTTGTCCGGCATCTCATCTCAATCCCTGCCGGTATCGGCCGGATGCCGCTCATTCCTTTCCTGCTCGTCACACTAGTGGGCGCGACGATGTGGAATACCTTTCTTCTGCTCTGCGGCATGAAGCTTCGTGAACATTGGCCAGTCGTGCAGACCTATTCGCACGAGATCGATATCGTGGTGCTGGTCATCCTCCTGGCGGGCCTGGCATGGTTTTTGAAATCGCGTTTTTCAACACCGCAGCCTTGTGACTCTCCTGGTGACGAGGGTTAGCTGAGAGTAACAGGCAGGACCGCCGTGGCGGAGATTCTATTGACAGGGAAGCGGAAGCACAGAACTCTCAGGAGGCAGAAAAGGGTATTTCTAGATCCATCGAAGGCTCCGGTTTCACCACGAAGAGCACGAAGCGAATGAAGGACACGAAGGGATTTCAATGAGCAGGGAGTGGGGGAGGGCACGGCGAACCGTGCCCTCGAAGCCTGCTATGCTCTCTCGGAGATTTCGACCAGCACGCCAAAGGTAGACTTTGGATGGAGGAACGCAATCTTTGCTCCACCGGCGCCCCGGCGTGGTTTCTCATCAATCAGGGCAACGCCCTTGGCTTTGAGTTCGGCCAAGGCTTCCTCGATGTTTTCGACACGAAAGGCAATGTGCTGAACCCCGCCGCGACCGCCATTTTTCTCGATAAATTTGGCAATGGGGCCATCCGGTGCCGTTGATTCCAGCAATTCCACTTCGGTGTCGCCCACGGGAAAGAATGCGGTGGTGACCTTTTGTTCGGCTACCGTTTCGCTACCGGCGTGGGGCAAACCCAGGATGTCGCTGTAGAGCTTCTTGGCATCATCGACGCTGGCGACGGCAATACCGATGTGATCCACTTTTAGAATCTTCATAGTGTCCTCCTGCTATTTTTGCGAAATTGAAAGCCAATTCTTGACGATCTGACGCATGACGGTGTAAGGATCTTGTTTGTGATCTAAAATGTCCTCTACGAGATGATCAAGCTGTCCGGTGCTGTCGAGTTGCTCGCGCACGACTCGAAAAAGCTCGTTATGAATCATTCGCAACGTTTCCCGATAGGTGCGTTCGCGGCGTTTCTCCAAGAGTTTGCCGCTGTTCTTCAAGTGGTCTTGATGCTGCCCGATCGCCTTCCACAGGTCATCCACGCCCTCATTGTTAACCGCGACCGTCTTGACCATGGTTGGACTCCAATCGGTTGACTTGATGTGGGCGTCCTGCTCGACCCGGTAGCAAACCTCGGCCCACAATTGATCGGCCCCGGCCCGGTCCGCTTTGTTGATGACAAAGACATCGGCAATTTCCATGATCCCGGCCTTCATGCTCTGGATCGCATCGCCCAGGCCCGGGACCAAAACCAGGCAGGTGGTATCAGCGATGCCGATAATGTCCACTTCATCCTGTCCCACACCGACCGTTTCAATAATGACCACATCTTTGCCAAACGCATCGAGGACCTTGACCACATCCCCTGTGGCTTTGGAGGTACCTCCAAGAAAGCCACGGGTGGCCATACTCCTGATGTAGACGTCCGGGTCCAGATTGTGCTCGCTCATCCGCACGCGGTCTCCCAGGATCGCGCCGCCCGTGAAGGGGCTGGAGGGATCTACAGCGATGATCCCCACCGTCAGTCCCGCTTTCCGAATGTGAGAAGTCAAGCGGTCGGTAAGCGTGCTTTTCCCTGCTCCGGGTGAACCTGTGATCCCAATGATGTAGGCGTTACCGGTGTGTCGATAAAGTTTCACCATGCACTGGTATGCCCTTTCATCTTCATCTTCCAGCCAGGTGATCAACCGAGCAACCGCCGTGGACGATCCCCCGAGGATCTCTGCGGCGTAATCCTTTGGCATCGCGTCGTGCACTGCTTTCCCCTTCAGTACTTACCCACTGCTCCAATTATTCCTTTGCCGGGCCGGTAAAGGATGCACTGAATGCCATCGCAGCATCCCTTAACATGCCCCCCTGAGCCAACTGACTTCCATTGCAACAAGCATAGGAACGACCATGAACACAATGCAGCAAAGGCGCCCGCGGCAACGCGGCATGACCCTGATCGAAATCCTCGTGGTGCTGGTGCTGATCGGCGTCGTGATGGGCATCGTCGGCAGCAAGTTCATCGGACAAGGCGAAAAGGCCAAGGCC
>JADGQM010000386.1 GCA_017881795.1 Syntrophobacteraceae bacterium | reverse complement strand
TGTAGGTAACAGCAAAAGTCGTGATAGTTTGTCGTAAGTTTTCCTTTTTTATGGCGCAGTATCGTCCTGCAAATGAGCCTCGGATCAATAAGCCGATAGTCACTGATAAGTAGTTATAAGAAACAGACGATCTCCCTCGCTAACTTCCTGAAAGAGAGCATCCGAAGATTTTGATAAATATCCACTCTTTCAAATGATAATCCTTATTGACCGAAGTTCACATACCAGTGACGTCACAAAATACTGAGGACAACAAGTGGCCATACCGCTCTTGTCGTCCATTCTAGCTGACAAATAAGACCATTCTTCATCTATTGCCGCTTCACAGAAGGAAGTTCCGATCCAATCAATCAGCATTTTCGAAGTCTGTCATCAGGTTTTTCGTAGCCATAAATCAGGATATCCCTGATTGTGGATAACTACCCATTCTGTATGATCAAGACTAAAGAGCTCAATATCTACATCGAGTAGTCTGAGTTCAAGACCAAATAGACTGCTGTGCTGGTTGAAGAATTTATGAGGCGTTACGCCTCACGTAGGTCGTCATCCAATACACGGTTGTGCTTTTAAATGAGGATAAAAAAGTGGAAGGGAGTCTTAACAGATATTTCAAGAATTTAACTACGTTAGCCCCTCGTATTTCTTTATACTGTCCGGATCCGGGGGAAATACATTCCGCTCGTTTGGGTGGAAACTGAAGGAAAAAGGGTGAGGTCAAAGAACAACAAAACGGTCAATTTAGACGAAAGGAGTACCAATCATGAATGAGGACATCCTGAAAGGGAAGTGGAAGGAGATCAAGGGGGAGGTCAAACAGAAGTGGGGGAAACTCACCGATGACGACCTTGCCCAAGTGGAAGGAAAAGAGGAACAACTCGTGGGACTTTTGCAGAAGAGGTATGGATACGCCAAGGAAAAAGCCGATGAGGAATATAAGGCGTTTATTGGCCGCTATCGGAAGCCCCCTTCAGGTGAGAAAATTAAATGAGATAGAGATAATGACACAGATGTTCAACAAAGTAAAAGGAGGAAATTACCATGAGTACAGAGCTAATCATTCTCATCGTCGTGTTAGTCTTATTGTTCGGCGGGGGCGGCGGTTACTGGTGGAGTAGACGAGGGTAGGTGTAACTTCTCACATTATTTTGACGCAGTAATCACACGAATGAAGGTCCGTTCCGAGAAGCGCATGGAGTTGTCACTGACGATTGCTTCACTGTCCGGTTCCGTAGTGATGGAAAAGGGATACCAGCCCAGCAATCAAATCGAAATCAACATGGGGGCGATCCGGTGCAAGCAAAAGAAAGCCTGGGCGGCTTCGTCATTGCCAGCAATCATCAACCTTTAACTTTATGAGGTGAACTATGGGAATAAACAATTGTGCAGTTGATAAAACTGGAGAAACCGCGGCAGAGTTCCAAGGTTCGGGTAAGTCAACCGGCTTCAAGAATGTCAAAAATATTATTGCTGATAAGTTGCATAATGTTGCTGAGGCTTTAGGCGAAAAAGCGGCAAATCAGGACGCGCCATCCGGCATAGCTCAGTACGGAAAGCAGGCATCCGAGTGGTTGGACAAATCAGCCGAGTACGTTCGGCAATTCGACTATGAGCAGGCAGATGCCAGGGTCCGAGAATACGTCAGGAAAAGCCCAGGACGCAGCCTCTTGATAGCAGGAGCCGTCGGCCTGATTATCGGAGCTATTTTACGACGCAGGTAAGGAGAAGGTTTTTCCCAATGAACAACAAAGTGATAAACAAGGACCCTACAACACAACACGAATCCTTCACTGAACTGTTGGGACAGCTTGCCAACAACTCAGCCGCGGTGGTTCACGACGAAATTGAGCTCGTGGTCCAGGGAATTCGCGAAAAGATGAGGGCTGCTCGCAGCGGAGTCTTAACAGTCGCGATAGGAGCGGTCATCGGTTTTGCCGCATTCCTGTCTCTTTGCGCTGCATTGATCATCGGACTCACTTCTTATATGGCCCCGGTCATTGCGGCGCTTGTCACTGGAGCGGCGCTTGCTTTAATCGGTGTCGTCATTGCCTTCATCGGCTTCAAGCAATTGAAGAAATCGATCCTTAAAACATAGAAGACAATGCA
Source organism: Syntrophobacteraceae bacterium (assembly GCA_017881795.1). Classification (GTDB taxonomy): domain Bacteria; phylum Desulfobacterota; class Syntrophobacteria; order Syntrophobacterales; family Syntrophobacteraceae; genus JADGQM01. Next base: position 1,966 of record JADGQM010000386.1, on the reverse strand, counting down.
AACACTGAAAAGGAGGACAAGGAATGGCTGAAAGAGAGTATCTAAGTAACACAAGGGAAGGGGGGGTCGAGCGCAGTACCGAAGATATACATCAGGATATAGCTAAAAAAGAAGAGAATATTTCCCAGGCAGTCGAGCAAATCGGCGAGCGTATAAAAGAGAAGCTGGATTGGCGTGGATATGTGAAGGACTTGCCATACTGGGCGCTAGGGGCTGCCGCCGGCCTTGGCTATCTTGCTTCAGGGATGTTCATAACACGCACCACTCCCATGGAGCGAATCATGGGTTCCATTGCCGAGGAAGTTCGCGACACACTCGGTGACCTGCGTGCCGGAGCCGCTGGCCCCGGCCTGATTAAGGTGGCCCTGCTAAGTATTGCCACGAAGGCTGCCGTCAGCTGGATGAAGAATGCAACCTCGACAGATGTGGCAAGCGGTGGCGCCGTGCCTCGACCTTAGACAGGACGTGGTTCAACCGTTAGCCCGAGAGCGGATATGTATAAAATTATTAAAATTAACAGTTAACATTTAATTTTTCTTAGGAGGATAACATGGATGTCGAAAAGAACAAATACGAGACCATCAAACAGCAAAAGGTAGGAGAATCCGGCAGCGCTAGTGCTACTGCTCAGAGCATCTTGGATCGCGGCGCCGAGGTTTACGGGCAAGCGGAGCAGACTGTAAGTGATGTTTATGATAAAACAGCTCAGACGGTAAGCAAAACTTATGAGAAGGCCAAGAGTTATAGTAACGAAAATCCTGGCAAGACAATTCTTATCGCATTGGGGATAGGAGTAGGACTGGGGTTTCTTTTGGGTGCAAGTTCAAGCTCTCGTCGTTCGCGTACCAGCCGGTTTGCACAACCCGTGGTCAACGCGCTCTCCGACCTTGCTCAGGAGTATTTCCGTTAACCCTTTCTGTTACCGGAAATAGCAATCCACAAAATCAGGAAAAGTTCCAAGTCCGAAAGAAATGGAGGATCGCTATGCGTAACACAGAAGAAGGGAAGGTGGGGTGGATTTTACTTTGGGCCTTGGGAGTCCCGATCCCGATCTTAGTGGTGCTGTATCTCTTGCGTGGGTGCACCTGAGGTGGCTGCTGTTGCAAAAAATACTCGCTGACGCAGTAATGGCAGTGAGGCCAAATTCTTAAGCAGCAACACCAACGGCGGGTGTCAAGGTTGTTGTCTGATGAGGGAAGCGTTCAATGCATGTCGAGAAGCTCCTGTCACTTCTCACATGAGTCTGACGCATAAAATTCACAATAGTTTCACACGTTGCAGGATTGTTTACCCGGAAGGGAATATGATTTTCCTTCCGGGTTTTATGTGCCTATATGAGTTTAGTGGAGGCGATTCTGACGTGTTCCGCAGCGACCACTTAACATTTTCATTGGCTGCGGCCACGAGGGCGCCTTATCGACACCGACTCACCACCAAGGAACACTCATGTCCACTCGCCATAAACGCAAGACCAAGTCTCTAGTTGCCAAGGCGGCAGAACTCGCCTTCGTCGTACCGCAGGTCGTCGCTCATCGAGTAACGCGCATGGCCATCGCAGGTCCCTCTGTTTCAGAACGTGATCGGAAGGAGTTCAAACGCATGGGTGCCGAGAAAACGGCTGCGTTCAGTGAGTCTTGGAACGCTATGACCATGCAAGCCCTTCGTGCCAATCAAGCACTGGCGGCTTCCTTCCTTCGCTCGTTCTGGTCGCCTTCGCTGAAGGGCAGACCATCTGCAAGTGCGGTGGCTGCACAGTTGCATGGCGCTGCACTTGGCGTTCTGGGCAAAGGTATAGCTCCAGTGCATCGGAAAGCAACAGCAAACGCCAAGCGTCTAGCGCGCACCAAGCTCCGGTAAAGTGCCTAATCGGGCAGCCGTAGGTTTCGTAAATGAGGCAATTGGCGATCGCAATATGATTGGGCGAGCCGCCGCCGAAGCGGAAGACCGACCAGCGCGTGCTGAAGGA
>JADGQM010000096.1 GCA_017881795.1 Syntrophobacteraceae bacterium | reverse complement strand
CGCCAGCATCAGGCCCTGGCACGCCAGCAACTGATCGTAGACCCGTTGGAAGTCGTCCTGGATGACACACCGGCCGGTTTTCTTACAGCCATAGATTTCAAGGCAAGGGGCCATCCTGAGATCCCGAAGGATGATCTCTTCGACTTCGGCTCCAGCCTCACGGGCCCCGTCCACAGCCTTCTTCAGCAGCAGGGACGTGTTGCCCCGGCGCCGCGGACTTCCATAAATAGCAAGGATTTTCATTCCCGAAACCACCCGGAGCAGCGCTCTATCCGAAGCAGCCTGCCTTCCCACGATTAACTTGATCGTATAGGAATTTCCATTTTTTTAACCACGAAGGACACGAAGATCACGAAGAAGAGCACAGAGATTATTGTGAAAACATTCCTTCGTGTCCTTCGTGTTCTTCGTGGTGAGATGTTGATCAAAGTTCACCCGAAGGGCGCTATCTTGACACCTCAGGCAAAGAAAGGTTTCTAACATAACACAAGCATTGTATCGTGAGAATATTTGGACAAGGTTTTCTGCGTGCGGAACAAGCATGCTCTTTCAACTGAGGAGGCAGATTACGATGGAAAACTATTATGACCCGAAAGATCTAGGGAAGTTTCAAGAGATTTCTGAGGAGGCCCCGGACCTCGGCGCAAAGTTCTTCGACTATTACCAGGCTGTTTTCCAGGAAGGAGAGCTCACCGAAAGGGAAAAGGCGCTGATCGCATTGGCTGTCGCGCACACCATTCAATGTCCCTACTGCATCGATGCCTATACCCAGACCTGCCTGGAAAAAGGTTCAAATCTCGCGGAGATGACCGAAGCTGTCCACGTCGCTGCAGCCATCAGAGGCGGTGCCGCGCTCATCCACGGCATTCAGATGCGCAAGATCGCTCAGAAGCTCTCCATGTAACAGTGGCTCGTCTGCCTCTCTGGACCCTTCTCCAGCCACTAATCACTGGCCACTAGAAGCTGAAGAAGACCTTCTGCAGGACTTTGGGGGTGATCCCAACCAGATCCAGGTACATGGTGAGACCGCCCATAAAAAACGGCCAACCGGCCCCGAGGATCATGGCCAGATCCACATCGCGGGAGCTCACGACCACTTTTTCGTTCAAAATGAGGTCTGTTTCCCGGGCAAGGTTGCTCAAAATTCGCTCCTGGATTTCTTCGGGATGGAAATCCTTCGTTCCGCTTCTCACCCAGAGCCCCTCGACCTCGGGGTCAATCTGCTTCGACTTGCCATCGCGAAGATAGAAGGCCGCCTTCTTGCCTTCCACCAGCTTTTTCACGTTTGCATTCAGCGGAAAGCGCTCGGGTCCGAAGGCCTGGTTAAGCGTTTCGATAACGTGGAAGGCGACCGGCAGGCCAACCAGATCCAGCAACTCGAACGGCGCCATGGGCAACCCCAGAGCGAGGAGTGCTGCATCCACCTGGCTGAATGGTGCCCCTTCGTCAACCACGGAGAGACAATCCACCAGCATTCTGACCAGAACGCGGTTCACCAGAAAGGCCGGAGAATCCTTCACCAGAATGCCGGTCTTGCGCAGTTTGGCCGCCAGGTCGAAGGCCGTTGCCAAAGTCGATTCATTCGTCCTTTCCGCGCGAATGACTTCGATGAGCGGCATGACGGCGACCGGGTTGAAGAAGTGGAAGCCGACCATCCGTTCCGGATTCTTGAGCTCCTTTGCCATCTCGCTAACGCTCAGGGATGAAGTGTTGGTGGCAAGGACGGCGTCGGGCTTGAGGAAATGCTCCGCCTCGCGAAAAACCTGCTGCTTCACACCCATGTTTTCAAACACCGCCTCAATGATGAAATCGCACTCGGCGAAATCCCCATAGTCCAGCGTCCCCTTGAGAAGACCTGCCAGATAGCGACTCTTCCCTTCACTCACCCGCCCTTTTTCCACCAACTTCGAGAGCTCCTGGCGGACATAAGCACGGCCCTTATCCACCAAATCCTGGCTGATATCTTTCATCACCACCGGCACTTCCAGGCGGTGAATGAAGAGGTGAGCAAGCTGCGACGCCATGAGCCCCGCGCCGATAATCCCCACTTTGGCGATGGCTTTGCGCTTGACCTCCTTTTGGATTTTTGGCTTCTTGGCATAGCGATTGACCAGATCAAACGCGTAGATGGATGCCTTGCACTGACGTGATTTGATCAGCTCGCCAAGGGCCCTATTTTCTTCCTCGAACCCCTTTTCCAGGTCGCCATCGCAGGCTCCGGCAATGAGCTCCAGGGCCCGGTAGGGAGCAGGGGCAGCCCCATGGACGCGACCCTCGACGAAGGCTTTGGCCTGGCCGATCAGGTTCTTGATCCCTGCGCCCTGCACGGGAGCACGTTCCACAACGACCTTTTCCGCAATGACGTCGAGGAGAAACTGGAGGGATTCGTCCAGAAACTCGGCGCCGTCAAACAGCCGGTCGGCAAGCCCGAGCTCGAAGGCCGCCGGGCCGTTGATCATCCGGTTCTGGTTCAGGGCGTTGTAGATGATGAGCTGGAGTGCTTTTTCCGGACCAAGCAGCCGGGTCGCCAGGGTACATCCGCCCCAGCCCGGGATGAGCCCGAGGAAACACTCCGGGAAGCCGATGGCCTGGGCGCTCCGATGCACAGACCGAACCCTGCAGTAAAGCGCAATTTCCAGTCCGCCCCCCAGCGCCACGCCATTGATCGCGGCCAGGGTGGGATAGGGTAAATCCATGATCCTTTTCATCACCGTGTGGCCGAACCGCCCGACCTGATAGCCCTGTTCGAAAGTCGTGATGAAGGGCACTTCGGTAAGATCGGCGCCCGCCGCAAAAATATAAGGCTTGCCCGTAAGCATGAGTCCCCGGACCTCGGGCTCCCGCGAGATCGCATCCAGGGTCTCGCTGAGAGAATGCATGGCGGCTTCACTGAACGTGTTGGGACGTCGGTAGTCCTGACCATTGTCCATGGTCACAATGGCGATCTTTCCCACCGGTGAGTTATAGAATCGGTTATAGAAACGCGTAATCGGTTCAGCCATGGTCCTTCTCCTATAAAAGCAGTGGCTAGTGACTGGTGTTCAGTCCTTCTCCTGTCAAGAGCAGTGATCAGTGGTTAGTGGTTATAAAAGGCGTTGATGGTTGATAGTTGATAGTTGATGCGGGCAAATTTCGTAGGGTGGGTTAGGCGCGTCTTTTTGCGCCGTAACCCACCGGGAGTCCTCATTGGGGTTGCCCACCCAACCTTCATTTTCTCAACACCCCTTCGTCCGCTTTTTCCCAAGCCACAGCTTCGCTTGCCACCCTTCGCTTGTTCCCAAGCTCCAGCTTGGGAACGTAAGCACGGAAGCTCCAGCTTCCCGTGCCACTTCAGCAGCAGGTGGCAACCCTGCATCCCACGAAGCGGGAGCTTCGAAACACGTGGGTTCCCAAGCTGGAGCTTGGGAACCAGCTTTAGCCCGCCAACCGCCAACGGCCAAGAGCTAAGAGCTAAGAGCCAAGAGCTAACTGCTACCTGCCACCGACATTCTCCCAGATGGCTGATGCCCCCTGGCCAAGGCCCACACAGAGCGCGGAAAGGCCATAGCGCACCTCCGGATGGGCGCCGAAAAGATGCATCAGGTGCATCACCAGGCGCGGCCCCGATGCCGCCAGCGGGTGGCCAAAGGCGATGGCGCCTCCGAGTCGGTTCAGCCGTTCATCATCGGGCAACGTCAACCCAAATTCCTTCATGAACACCAGGCACTGCACGGCAAACGCTTCATTCAGCTCAATCAGGCCCATGTCCTCCATGGACAGCCCGGTCCTGGTAAAGAGCTTCTTTGTCGAAGGAACCGGCCCGTAGCCCATGATTTCGGGCCTTACCCCGGCATAGGCGTATCCCACCAGGCGCATCTTGGGGACCATCCCCAGTTTCAGCGCCCGTTCTTCGCTCATGAGCAGCAGGCCGCACGCGCCATCATTCAACCCGGACGAGTTGCCCGCAGTCACCCGACCTTGAGCCCGAAATGGGGTCTTGAGATCCCGTAATCCTTCCATGGTGGTCTCGGGGCGGGGCTGCTGGTCCCGATCCGCCACCACCCACCCTTCCCTGGTATAAACGGTCATGGGCACGATCATCTGCTGAATCTTGTCCTCGCGATAGGCCAGAGCAGCCTTTTGTTGCGACTGCAAGGCGTAAGCGTCCGCCATCTCCTTGGAGATTTCCGGGAAGAGGTCGTGGAGGTTTTCCGCGGTTTTCCCCATCGACAGGGCATCTGCAGAAACCAGCCGTTCGGCGAGGAAGCGCGGGTTGGGGTCAGCGGTGGCGCCCATGGGATGGTGGCTCATGTGCTCCACCCCCCCGGCAATAGCCACGTCACAAGCGCCCAGCGCAATTTCCGAGGCCGCCGCCGTCACCGCGGTCAACCCACCGGCACACATGCGATCGATGGAGAAACCCGAGCAACTGTCGGGCAACCCAGCGAGCAGAGCCGTGGTGCGTCCGAGGGTCAGCCCCTGGTCGCCCTCCTGGGTGGTGGCTCCCCAGATATTTTCCTCAACCATTGTCGGAGCCACCTCGGGGTTGCGCCGCAGCAGTTCGCGGATCACCTTGACCACCATATCGTCGGCCCGCGTCAGCCAGAAGTAGCCCTTTTCCCCGGCCCTTCCAAAAGCCGTGCGCACCCCATCGACAACCACGACATCCCTCATATTCATAAAAACCTCCCTGGCTCTTGGCTCTTGGCTCTTAGCGCTTAGCTTTTGGTCAATCGGTGGGCTACGGCGCAAAAAGACGCGCCTAACCCACCCTACATTTCGAGCCCTTTATTGGGTGGGCATGCACTTGGCTCTCCCTCCCCCATCAACCATCAACTATCACTACCCCAAAGCAAACCCATACTCCGGTATCTCTAAAGCCGACTTGTCGTTATTCATGATCGCCCGGGCCCGGCCGTGCGTGAGGGTCAGGACCTGGTTGATGAAGAAGCGCGCCGAGGCAATCTTTCCAAAATAGAAAGCCGCGCTTCTGTTGGTCTCGAGAATTTCCGCCTGGGCTTTGGCATCCTGCGCGCGGTGGTCGCGATAAATTTCCTGGAGCCTGCGGTCGGCCAGATGAGCCTGCCAGAGGAGCAGAAACCCCATCGCGCCATCGCCGCACAGATCCAGATAGGGTTTGGCATACAGGAGCGGCACCTGAAAGTCGTCCGTCATCCCTTTCAGGGCGAAGAACTTGGTCACTTGAATGATACTCTCCTGCGCCTCTTCATAGATTTGCACGAGATCACGCAAATTGAAGTTCTTTTTGATTCTTTCAAGGATTTCGGTCATCGCTGCCAAGCCATTCTTGAAGAGCTGGCCGCGCTTGACCATCAGTTTTCTGGCGACCAGATCGAGGGCCTGGATGCCGTTTGTGCCTTCGTAGATGGACGCAATCTTGCAATCCCTCAGGAACTGTTCGACGGGATAGTCGCTAATGTATCCATACCCGCCATAGACCTGGATCGCCGTCTCGCAAACCCGAAACCCCAGGTCGCTCCCGACCGCCTTGCAAATGGGGATCAAAAGATCCACATGCCCCTGAAAGCGCTCTCTCTCCTCGTCCGATTGCGCGGCCCGCACCCGGTCGATGCAATAAGCGGCCAGATAGAGCAGGGCCCGCATTCCCTCGGTGCTGCTCTTCATGAACATCAGCATTCGCCGCACATCGGGGTGGTGCATGATGGGCACGCGCGGCGCCTCGGGATCTTTCATCCGTTCCGCCGGGGCCCCCTGCAGCCTTTCCTTGGCGTACTGGAGCGCATGCAGATAGGCGGTGCTGGCATGGGCCAGCCCCTGCATGCCCACGAAGAGCCGCGCCTCATTCATCATGGCGAACATGATGCGCATGCCGGCATGTTCTTTCCCCAGCAGATAACCGACGCAGGCGCCGTTCTCACCGAAATTCAGCGTGCAGGTGGCGCACCCGTGAATGCCCAGCTTGTGTTCGAGTCCGGTGCACGCGACATCATTGTCCACCAGCGCACCGTCGGCGGCGTAGCGCAAGCGGGGCACGATGAAGATGGAAATCCCCCTTACCCCCTTCGGGGCCCCATCTACTCGAGCCAGCACCATGTGGACGATATTTTCGCTCAGGTCATGCATCCCTGCCGAGATAAAAATCTTCTGGCCGGATATCTTGTAGGTCCCATCGTCGAGGGGTGTGGCCCTGGTGCGCAGATTCCCCACATCGCTCCCCGCCTGAGGTTCGGTGAGGCACATAGTGCCGGACCATTCGCCGGAAAACAATTTATGCATGTACTGCTCCTGCTGCTCAGGAGTACCGTATTCCTGGAGCAGCCGGCCGGCGCCATGGGTCAGCCCCGGATACATCAGGAGCGCCCAGTTGGCCGCCCCGAAAATCTCGATGCAGGAATGGCCCAAAACCACCGGAAACCCCTGCCCTCCCACTTCAGGCGGGTCGCTTATGGGCAGCCATCCCCCTTCACGATACCGGTCATAGGCCTGGTAGAAAGCCTCCGGGACCCGCACCTGCCCGTTCTCGAAGCGACACCCCTGCCGGTCGCCCTCCCGGTTCGCCGGATAGAATTCCTTTTCAGCCAGTTTTCCGGCTTCTTCCAGCACCATCTCGAAGAGGTCCTGCGAGAAACTGCTGTATACCGGGTATTTGCACAGTTCTTCAATACGCAGTTGTTCATAAAGGACAAACTTCACGTCCCGCTCGTCAACAAGCAGTTTCATGCTGAGCCCTTTCCTTTGCGTCAGTAGCAGAGTGCCCGTGCTTGTAGGCCTTGCAAGAACTCCTCCAATGTCGTTCCCAAGAAATAGGGTTAACTTGGGATTGAGATCTCTTGCACCTTCAGAACCCGATAAGACCCGTAGCGATAAGTGTAATGATAGCGTACAACAGCATGACTGAGGCGTCAACCTTGCAAAAATTGCCGCAGTGCTGACGCACGACTCATCAAATTGAGGTTCGGGCATCCATTTTCGAGCAGTTCGGACCTAGTCCGACCGGGTCGCAGAGGCACAATATATAGAGTATCAGGTCCTGGGTCATTCTATGGCTCCAAATCCTGAGGTTCACTACCACACCGCGCATAGTTCCCCTTTTCCCCTGGTTGGGGGCCACTTAGATTATTCTGACCAGTTGTGCGCTATATCAGCCGGAGCTGATATGGGGCAGCAAGGCGCTCCTCGATCCATGCACGATCCAGCCATGGGCTGGCCATGGTTTGGCGAACAAGGGAGATTAGACCTCTAATCCCAGTCTCTTTAACGATTTTGGCAAGCCTCTCCGAGTACCGAGCCATGATATTGAACACCAGAACCTGGTAGCGTTGCTGGAACAGCCGGTTAAAGAGGGTGAAATCAGGATAAGGCGCAAAGATGGCCAGGTTTTCGTAGTAAGGCCGGAACCTCAAAAGCAATCCCCCCTGGATAACGAAGGTCTCAACCTGGCTATCTCCATTCCATCGACGAACTGGTGCAGATCATTCGAGAAAGCCGTGAAGCTTGAAGGCAGAGAATATGAGGGAGTTCGACAAAATCGCACCAGCATACCCATTCCCTCTGCGATGTGCACATTGAGCAGCACATCACTATTCCGCTCATACCCACTCGGCAGAAGCTTCCAGCGTCACCGTCAGAGCACTGGAGGCAGACACATCAAGATTCCTCTGCGTCTTACAGGGGCGCGATCAGGCTTAGCGATTTTTGCTTATTTTACACACAAAGCCCCCGCACGCACTCTCACTCGGCTGAATCCCGTTCGGGCTCTTTGCCGGCTTGACATTCTCCAACTCGTCCTTCGGGTGCGAGACCTGCTCGCGACATGATCCCCTCTTTGGTCATGTCTTCCAGAATTTGATCAACCGTTTGTCCTGCGAACAGTGCTTTGCGAAGCTCTGTGTAGTTCCCTTGGCCTCTCTCGTATTCGAGCAGGAATCTAAGACTCTTGGCTACTCCCAACTGAGATACTAACGCCTCCCAACCCGCCTTGCGGATCTCCGCCGGTGTCAGATCGATGGATGTTGTCATCATTCAAAATACCTCCCTGGAGATGAACTCTAACAGGCCCTTGGCCTGGACTTTAATATCTTCGATCTTGTTGAGTCTCCTTACAAGAACATCATCACAACTCACGAAATAATCAGCGCCGGCTTCCTCAGCACAGGCAACATGTAGGGCATCCATGCCCATGATGCCATTCTTCTCAAGTTCAAAAGCTCTCCGAGCAATGTTATCATTCCGGTGGACGAATTCTGATGATTCAGCCAGGAGATTCCCAATAAAGGATCTATTCTCCGGTTTGGGATTTTTCCGGTTCTCATAATCGAGTACAAACGAATTGATGGAATCGATCTGCTTCCTACCGATCAGAGCCATGATGGTTACGACGCCAAGAGACTCCATCATGATCTTGGTTGTGTTTGATCATCGAACGGGCGGTTGTAAACACAGAGATCAAAATAAACCTTCACAGCATATCCTTCGTGGAGAGTCCTTTCCGATCCCACATCACGCCTGGCCTGAAAAAAGCAACTATGAGCAATATTAGCGCAACGGTTTCGAAAAAGCTATTCTCCAAGTCGCGCCAAGGCAAGACCTGCCGCACCCTGGATGAATTCGATCACCTTCTCGAAAAAGGTCTTCATTAGATGGCGGTCCGCCAAGTTACCGGAAAAGCACTTCCAGGTAATGTAGTCCTTTATCCTTGCCGACTTTAATCTTTTCATCGCGGTACTGCGAGAGGTCATAGACGGTAAACTGGAAATTCGACACATACGGGAACAGCGCTGTTAAAATCCTTCCCGTTTCACCCCGCGATGCCGTGATCGAACTAATCCGCCATTCTTTTTCCGCGCACGCGGATCAAGCCCTGCTACTGGAGTGGCTTGGCCATTTTGAAAATCCGAAAATGCAGGTCTATGTCATTCACGGAGAGCCGAACGTTAGTGAAAGTTTTGCCTCGCTGGTAACCGCTCGTTTCGGGTTCGAAACCCATGTACCAGCAATCGGTGAGGTCATTGCGCTCAGCCCAGGGCGGGCGGAAACGGTCCGCGCAGAGCCGACGGGACCCGAGGCGGAACAACTGCTCTCGCGGTTGGCACAGAAGACCAATGCCTTGCAGGGATTACTGGCTGCATCACCTCCAAAAATTCGTGACGACCTATGGGCACGGGTGGAAGCCGATCTGGCTCGGGCTGAAGCGCGCCTGGACGCAGTCATGAAGGAAGCGGGAAGAGTAAGGAGTGATGATTAGGGATAGCGAGCAGACTGATGCATGAGCATGCCGCCCTTTTTGTTCGAAATGTCGATGGTCACACCGAGGGACATGCCCACCACCAGAGGATGATCCGGGGGCACAGGGCCGTCAAACTGAATCTTGACGGGTATGCGCTGCACCACCTTGATCCAGTTGCCGGTGGCGTTCTCTGCGGGAAGCAGCGAGAAGGCCGCTCCCGTTCCAGCCCGCACCCCAATCACTCGGCCACGATACGCGTACCGGGGATAGACATCGGCCTCAATTTTTGCCGGTTGCCCCAAACGGACGTCAGTCAGTTGCGTCTCTTTGAAATTCGCTTCCACATAGATATCTTGCAAGGGAACCACCGCCATGAGCGCCTGCCCGGGCTGGATACGATCACCCACCTGGATACCTTTTTGAGCGATCACCCCGGGAATCGGTGCGGTGATGGTGCAATAAGAAAGATTCAGTTGGGCGGCTTCCAGCTCCGCTTTGGACTTATCGCGCTTGCCTTTGAGACCGGCAACCCGATAGCGCTGAATCTCAACCTTATAGCGTTCGCTCTGAGCTGCATCGAGTTGCGCCCTGGCGCGTCCAACGCTCTCCGCGGCCGCGGCCAGCGCGGCACGCGCAGCCGCCCGTTGCGCCTCGGTTGCTCCTGACTGCGCCTTGGCCTTATTAAAGGCGTTCCGTGCCTGATCCTGCTGACGTTCAGGAGCTGCCCCCTGACGATAGAGGTTTTCGAAGCGCTCAGAATCCTTTTTCGTCAGCGACAGATCGGCAGAAGCAGCCACTTGCCGATTCCCCAGCTCGTCAATCCGGTGGCCAGCCTCAAGCTCGTTGTCCCGTGCAGCCTGCAGAAAAGCCTCAGCAGCCTTAACCTGGGCTGCCGTCTGTTGATCGATCTGGGCTACAGCCACCTCCGCGCCCAGGACTTCCGCCTCATCTTGAGCCAGTTGCGCCTGAGCCTTTTCCAACGCCACTTTATAGTCCGCCGGGTCGAGTTCGAGCAGCACCTGCCCGCTTTCGACCGGAAAGTCGTTTTCCACAAACACCCGGAGGACCGTTCCCGGCACCCGGCTGCCCAACTGCGCGCTGTCAGCCCTGACGTAGGCATTGTCCGTGCTGATACGGTTTCGCATAAATTCCCACCAGTAGCCCGTGCCAAGGAGAAGAAAGGTTATCATCCCGAAGGCAAACCATCGCACATGATGGCCCTGAATGCGCTTATTGTTGGCCCGCTCTGCGGCAGGCACACCACTTTCATCCATGAGTCACAGATACCTGTTTACCAATGGCAGCAACAATCTTTATTGACGGACCCAAGATCGCAGCGCATGCGGCGATTTATTTTTTCTGCTTCTTCGGCACACTCGGCGGTGCAACGTCATCCAGAAAAGGCCCACCGACCGCCCTCTCCAGATCCGCCCAAGCCAGCTTGAAGCCGTAAAGAGCGTCATAGTAGTCCACGCGTGACTGCGACAGCAACACCTGAGCGTTCAAAACTTCGAGGAAAATCACCAACTGCTCCCGGTATTGGATCGTGGTCATGCGTTCATTTTCCTCAGCCTGTTTGAGCGCCGCTTGAGCCGTATTGAGGTTTTCTCGGGCCACCCCGAGCTGCTCGTAGGCGTCTTCCACCTGCAGGTGCATCTGTCGTTTCAGCTCGCCGCGCTTTTCTTCCAGCGCCTTTTGGCGATACTTATACTCCTTCTCGGTGGCATCCGTCTTACCCCCTTCAAACCAGTTCCAATCGACACGCAAACCGACCGCGGCGTTATCATTGTTGGCGAATGGGTTACTTGAGGCCAGGAAATTATCTCCATCCCGATAATACTGAGCAAAACCAGAGAGGCGCGGATAGTAGCGGCTGCGAGCGGCAATGATTCCCTCCCCGGCCTGACGGATGGAGGTCTCGATGGAGAGATACTCCGGACGCCGCTCATCTGCCAGGGAATAGAGGCGCTCTAAAGGGGGGGTATCCAACATGCGGATTTCTCCCTCCGTCAAGGTAAGAGCGGTCTGAAGGTCAACGTCGAGGAGCTGGTTGAACCTTGATCTGAGGATGGTGAGCTGCTTGGTCGCCGACTTTTCCCGCTGGCGAGCCTGCGCCAGAGCTACATCGGCCTTGAGAACGTCATTTTGCGCCACGAGTCCCTGATCGAAATTGGCCTGAGCATTCCGACGCTGAACTTCGAGGCTGCTGACGTTGTCTCTGGCGACCTGCAGCAGCTTCTGGCCAAGCAACACGTTCCAGAAAGCTCGCTCAACATCGCGCACCGTATTGAGCCGGGTTTCATCCAGACGGTATTCCGAAATCTTTAAATTCATTTTCGCAATGTTCAGCTGAGAGCTCAGTGCAAAACCGGAGAAGATGGGCTGGGTAAGGCGGAGCTCCCATCGATTATCGCTTTGAGGAGAAGTGTCAAATTGCTGGTCGTTAAAAATCGCGTAGGGTTGATTCTTCCAGTTCGTAAAGGTGTAATTGGCGTCCACTTTGGGATAAAAATCGGCGCGCGCCTGCCTCACCTGTTGACCCACCGAATCCACTTCCTGCTTGGCAGAAAGATAACTTCGATTGTGAACCAGGGCATAGGATATCGCATCGTTCAGAGTAAGAGGCTGCGGTGGAAGGCCCGAAGGCGCATCGCCTCCCAAAGCCAGTCCTTGCCAGCTCAGCAACACCAGCAAGCAGGAGATAAGGGCCTTTTTCCTACCAAACTTCATGAAAACAATCCGGAGAGTTATGAATGATCGGCCATTTGCTCTAAATACAGCACCGCAGAAATGAGTGTTCGAATTCAGCCTGTCATACCGGCGAAAGCCGGTATCCAGGCAGCTTTTCTGGATTCCAGTTGTCACCGGAATGACGCGTCAGGATTGTGATCACTTTATTGTGCTGAGCTGTACTAAGTTATTGTTCTCTCTGCGACCTCGGCGTCTCTGCGGTGAGCTCTGCCCATCAACCAATTCGACCAACCGGGAAACATTGAGATCTTCCAGGCTCACTACAACATGGTCCGCAGCATCAAGCTCCTCCGAGGCAAAAGAGTTGGTTACCCCAATGACATACAGCCCGGCGTCTTTCGCCGAGCGGATCCCTGCCGGCGTATCCTCGATGGCAATGCAGGAGCGAGGTTCAAGAACCTTCCATCCCATTGTCTCCTGCAGTTGACTTAGCACTTTGAGGTAGGTTTCAGGGTCGGGTTTGCTCCGGTTGACATCATTGGCTGCAACGATCACCGGGAAATACTCTGCGAGTCCCAGACCATTGAGGAACGCCTCGACTTCCTGGCGGAGCGCTCCCGATGCCACCGCCAACGGGATCTGGTGGGCAGCCAACTCGCGCACCAGGGATACGACACCGGGAAAGCTCGAGATCCCGCGCGCAATCATTCCTTGGAGGATCCCTTCCTTGGCGCGAATGAGCTGAGCTAGGATCGTATCATCAATGGGGCGGCCTCCTTCCCTGAAGGCCTCAAGGAAGGCATCGCGGTCATCGAAGCCAATATAGCGCTGCAGATAATGTTCATAAGTGTGCCCCAGCCCGAGCGGCCCCAGAACCTCCTGGAACGCCCGGTAATGAAGTGGTTCGGTGTCCACAAGAACGCCGTCACAGTCAAATATCAGTGCCTTCAATGGGGATGCAGCAGCCAAAACCAACCTCGATTCATGCATGATTCCCTTGATTTCATCGCGCTTTTGTTTAGCATTTTTCCATCCAATTCGGAAACA
>JADGQM010000385.1 GCA_017881795.1 Syntrophobacteraceae bacterium | reverse complement strand
TGAACTGGTGCTGGCTGCCGATCATGTGCATTCCACCCTGCGGGATGTGGCTGAATTAGCGGGCGTATCCACAAAAACAGTCTCACGAGTAGTCAACCATCAAAATGAAATTAGCGAAGCTACGCGCCAGCGTGTGCAAGCCGCCATCGATCAGCTCGATTACCGGCCGAACATTTTGGCGCGCAGTTTAATCCACCAACGGTCGAAAACGCTTGCGGTGATTGCATGGGGGATCGATTATTACGGCCCTTCCCGAACTGTTAAGGGAATCGAGCAAGAAGCGAGCTCCTGGCTTCTAACGGTAACTCCTGCCGATATCCGTACTGACAGCCGAGTTGACAGTTTGGCTGCCAGGGTCGGTAATATGCTCGACCTGGGGAGCAGACCGGCGCTTGTCCTGCCAAAAGTGATGGAGCAGACGCTCCGCATCAAGATACTTTACGTTCAATTGTCGGATTTTGGCTCGGCCGCATCCACCGGCCATCCGACATTCGGCGCCGCCATAGTTGTCAACAATGAAGAGGCGCCGTGGCGAATCAACTTTACCCTTGCTCACGAACTATTCCACATTCTCACGTGGGATACTTTCCCGGCGAGTGAGATAGAGCAGAATGAAGCGCTTTTCAAAGACCTTGAGAAAAAGGCCGAACGTTTTGCATCCACCTTGCTTCTACCGGAGCAAGAGGTTCGGCAGGAATTGAATAACAGGATTGCCGACCAGAAACTCTCGTTTTCTGACGTTGTTGATGTTGCGCGCGAGTTCGGCGTTTCAACACAAGCTCTGCTTTACAGGATGGCGAACATGCGCCTTATTCCTTGGGAAACGGCTGACGACGCAAAAAGTAACGACGAATTAATTATGATTGACCGTCGTATCAGAAGGGATGCTGGATATGAAGCTCCAGAATCGGAGAGATTCATCCTCCTTGCTGCCAAGTGCCTGAGGAAGGGCCTGCTTTCCCGTGGCAAATTTGCGGAGCTCTTTGAAATTGACCGGTCTGACATCGACGACTTCTTGGAGTATCGCGGTTTGACCGAAGCAGAGGGCGTTTCCTTTGAGATTGTGGCTGCTTGACGCTGACGTTATCATCAAACTTCTTGAACTTGATGTGTTCGACCGGTTAACCAGCCGGCATGAGCTGTATGTCGCCTCTACGGTCATTGATGAGGTCAAGTATTATCGCAGGAACGGTCAAAAGATTCGGGTGGATTTTCGACAGACCACCATAATGTCAGGGCGTATATCCGAAACCACGGCAACTGTTCAAGAAATGCAAGACGTCCTGCACAGGCTCCCGCCATTAAGGCGGCAGACGCTTCACGCCGGAGAGATCGAGTCGCTTGCCATCCTTGTCAAACGGGAAGAGCTAGCCCCTCTGCACCTTTGACGCTGCAGCAATCAGAGCACTGCCATTTCTGGGTGCAACGGACCGGGCTATCTCTGCGGAGCGACTTCTTCAGCGCTCAGGGCTCACGCTATCCCCCAGCCACAAGCTGGACGCTCGTCTGTCGGAAGAGTATTTCAAAAATAACCTTGAGCATGGTCAGAGGGAATTCATCCAGAGGGCTTGATAACACAAGACCCTGGTTGTCCAATCTGCCATCAACGACACCAGAGGTGCCTTCCCTTTCCGTACCTCCTCCAGGCTGACCGTGCAATCTCGAATTGTTCGGCGGTCATTGGCGCCATTTCAATCCTTGCCTGGTGAAGGAGAAGGTCTAACTCTCGTCCACCAGGCGCGCCTTTCTTTGCCTCTATGACAATCGCAGTCTCCAGGGCGGTAAAGGTACTGATGAGTCTTTTGGGACGTGTAAACGCATGGAACCCAATTATTTGCTCCTGGTCTGCTTTCCATGATATTAACCCACAGAAAGAGGTCAATTTGAGAAATCGTATGATCACCCAAGGAGATATTTTCGATGAAACGGATCTACTTGGACGTATGCTGCCTGAACAGGCCGTTCGATGACCAGTCGATAGACCGAATCCACTTGGAATCCGAAGCGATTATGTTAATCTTAAAACGGCTCGAATCCGTCGAATGGACCTGGATAAGCAGCACTGTCATCGATCACGAGGTTGATCAAACGCCGGATTGTGAGCGCAAACGTCGAGTGAAGACTTTGTTGAGCTCGGCGCATCAGGTCGTTTTGCTCACCGAAGAAATCATACGCAGAGGAGTCGAAATCAAACAACTCGGATTCGGGTCATATGATGCACTGCATATCGCAAGCGCTGAAGCGGGTGAGGCGGATGTTGTTTTGACAACGGATGACAAGCTGATCCGCTTGGCAATGCGGCATCTGTGGGAAATAAGAGTCTCAGTGAGTGATCCTTTGCAGTGGCTTCAAGAGGAAATGCACCATGGCTGAGCATGAAAAAACATTAGAAGAAATTAGAGAAACTGGCATTCGAGCGCTCATTACGCACTTGGGACCGGTCGGGATGATTCGATTTCTTCAGCAGTTTGAAACCGGGCGCGGAGATTACACCACCGAAAGAGAGCAGTTATTGGGTGATCCGGACTTACAAACCCTGGCGGCAGAGATTCAACGCCGTCAGCATGATTCCAGCTCCTGAAAAAACAGCGCCAAAGTTCCTCCGTTGCACGGATTGAAGTGGTCCTAAAACTTAGATTACTGATCCTGTTTGCCCGATCCCTGTTCAGAACTGCTCCCGTTGCTTTCAGCGTAGGGATATTCTCATGATTTCCCCGGCCACATCGGTGATCGTGCGGCTGCCCGGGCGCGAGCGTCGTCGCTCAAGAATGCCCACCCGCGCAGTGAGACTACCGCAAGACATGAAGCCTCCCCGCGGTGCAGCGCCGAAGGCAGTCGGCTGAAAAAGCGAAGCTCCTCGTCGCCATCCAGGGACGTCAGACGCAACCAGCCATCCGGCGCCAGGGGATGGATCTGGGATTCAATGCCCGCATAGAAATCATATCCTCCAGCCATGCCATCTTGGATTTCAGCGAAAACGTCAGTTGTAATATAGAGCCGCCCCAACAGGTTTCGAAGGACATCCGTGGTCCCCAGGTAAGCGTAGAGGCCGCCTTCTCCCACGAGTCGGTTTTGAAGCTGGTTCCTGTCGAGGGCGCCTGAAAAGGCGAGGTCAATCAGATCGAATGTCGAAAGAGACCCGGCCCTCTCTGGAGTGAAAGGCCCCTCTGCATTCCCATGGGTAGAGTCTTCTCATGGTCACGCCAACAGGGGGTGATAATGATCAAGCAGCGTCGGGCGGCATCAGCAGAGGGATAACCCGGCGTTTGTACTTGCGGTAAATTCGGAAATCGGTATCGAGTGTGATGATCGAACTGCTGTCATTCAATTCAGCCATCCGCACCAGGCAAGCATCGGCGAGCGATATGGGGACATTCCCGTATTGCTTCAACAAGACAGAAACAGGAGCGATCTGATCTGCAAGACAGAAGAAGATCTCAAAAACCTTCCGTTCCAGCAATTCAAAAACGGAGCTAATGCCTTTGTTCGATTCCCTGAGCAGAAAGCACGCCTCGGACACGACTGCTTCGCAGGTCAAAAGGGGAGGTTGAATTTGCGCCCACTGAGCCTCGGCCCAATCGTGGTGCTTGTCCCGCGAATTGAGAAAGGCGACCAACGGACCAGTATCCAGGATGACCTGCCGTCTCATCTCCCGTAATGATCCATGTGGGCCGGATTCGTTGAGAGATCCGGAGGGCCTTGCACACATCCGGCAAGATCGCGGGCAAGGTCGAGACAGGAGCCCGTATTCTGATTCTTAGAAAGAAACTCCTGAAGGGCTTCACGCATGACTGCTGAACTGGTTTCGCCTCTTTTCTTTGCTGCGCATTGGATCGCAGCCAACAAATCATCGGGCACTTTTATGGCGATCGTTTTCATTACACTCCTCACATAATACGGTTTTAGCAATATGGTATTACGATCAATCATGAAGATCAAGACAACTGCTGATGTGTTCGACAGGTTAACCAGCCATTCTTGAGACTCAGGGGTTCTCAGACCATATACAATTCAGCCAGGCTGCTGTAAGGTGAATGATACCCCGCTTGGATCATGCCGTTGAGCAGCATGTCTGC
>JADGQM010000095.1 GCA_017881795.1 Syntrophobacteraceae bacterium | reverse complement strand
AGGCGATAGGTATAGTCGGCACTCTTCAGGGCGTAAACATGATCACCGTCGGGACCTGATACCACGAAGGCATCTACCTCACCGTGTCGTATGGCACGAAGAGTCTCTCTTGCTTCAGAGAGCTGATCCCGGAGATCTTCTATCTCAGACAAGAGTTGCTGTTTTGATTTCTTTTCCATCCGAGTTTCCTACTCAAAAGGGGTTGAGAGCATCCGCCGAACCCTGAGCCTGCCGGCTGTCAGTAGACTCTCCTCGTTCCGTGCCTTTTCCCAAAGACTTCCAGGGTATCGTTTACCACCATGAACGCGTTGGGATCGAGGTCAAAGACCATCTCCTTCATTTTCGCCAGCTCCGTTAGCGTGATAATGGTGAAAATTACTTCTTTGTGTTCCCCCGAGTATGCTCCCGTGCCGTTCAGGAACGTCACGCCCCGGTTGAGCTCGGAGAGAATGTGTTCCGCAATGACTTGCGAAGCGTCGGAGACAATCATGATTGACTTACGCTGGTTGAAGCCCGTGATTACCGAGTCCACAACTCTTCCGCTGGTGTAGACATAGACAAACGAATAAAGCGCCGGTTCCAGCCCGAAGAAGTAGGCGCCCACTGCGAGGATGAGCGTATTGCCGAGGAAAGAAGTCAATCCCATTCGGAGTTGGAGTTTCTTGTGGAGATAGACCGCCACGATATCGAGGCCTCCGCCTGAGCCCTGGGACCGGAGCGTGATGCCCACCCCAAGACCGCAGATAATACCCGCCAGTACGGCAGCGAGAATCGGGTTCTCGATCGGAGGGAAGCGGGGAACTATGAACGCTGCTGCCAAAGAATAGACGATCATCCCGTAGGTTGTGTACAGAATGAACTTCCTGCTGACGCAGAACCACCCGACAAAGATCAACGGGATATTGAGAAGGAAATAGATGAAACCCGTATTAAATCTGGGAATGAGATAGTGAGCAATAAGAGCAACGCCGATAACCCCGCCACTGAGGAATTGTCTTGGAATCAGGATTCCATTCAAGCCAATGGCAAAAATGCAGCCGCCGATGGTGAGCAGGAAAAGATTGAAAGATCGTCGCTTCCATGAGTCGAAGGAGAGTGCTTTCTTTTTCGGGCTTGAAATGAGTGAACCATCGCATTGAGGTGAATCGGAGCTTTTCATATGATTTCCTCGCCGGATAAAGTCTCTTTTCCTCAAGATACATGAGGACGTTTCGCGATCATGGTAGGAAAAGGGTGGCAGCAGGTCAAGCCGAAAGGCAGCAGGGACATGAGTTACTGAGGTCAAAAAGAAAGAGCTCAGGCCTAATGGGTAGTGTCTTTGGCGAGGATTGGGGTTGCAAGCGACCGGTGGATTCACGGCAGGTCTAGCCCTGCTGGAATACCGTGGTCAAAACCAGACGAATTCCAGAAGGAATTGGTGCCCTTGAATCAACGGTTTTCGGAGAAGGGTGGAGCGATGATGATCCCGCTCTGAAGGTCTATTTAAACATTCTCGGAGCTAACTCCGTAAGCACCTTCCTCCGGGTTATGATCCCGACAGGTTTTGAGTTATCGTCAACCACTGCCAGCAAGTGCAGCTTCTTGTAGAGGATCAACTCACATGATTTTTCAAAACTGTCGCCGGCCCCGAGCGATAGACGTTTGCCGCTCATGATTTCGGCGACCTTTTTTATCCCGGCAAGTTCGCATTGGCTGAAAAATGCATCGACCCAATCCTTCTTTCCAGGCTTGTCGCAGGCATCGCGATAAAGTCGACCAAGCTCTTTCATCAGATCGTCAATGGTCAAAACCCCGGCATATTTTCCACGATCGTCGAGGACCACCAGTCCGGGTGAATGGGGAGGCCCTTCGAGGTTCTTCTTGATGGCATCGTAGGCTTCTTTAAGGTGGGCGTCTGCCTTGATCGTGGCAAAATCTGAGGTCATCACATCACTGTTTGTTATTTTAATTTCCATGCGTGTCCTTCGTAATTTGAGCGGAGCCCTATCCGTGTGACTCACGAAATCATGAGGAATGCAGACAAAACGAGCGAAAGCCCAGTCTGCAAGGCGCTCCTTCCACAAATTCACCATTGCAAAGACTTCGGACGATTATCGAAGACAGTCTTTGAACAGTCCTGGGGTGGCGAAGGGGGGCCGCAGCCCCCCTTTGGCCGATAGCAGATTATTTCTTCTTGCCTTTCTTGACGTTCAGGCTCTCTTTGAATGCCTTGCCGGCAGTAAATTTCACCGCCTTCTTGGCTGGGATCTTTAACTTCTTGCCGGTTGTAGGATTGCGACCCTCTCGTGCGGCGCGCTCCACCATCCTGAAACTTCCAAACCCGATAAAGGTTACTGCATCTCCGGCGCGGACAGCTTCCATGATGGAAGATAAAGTGCAATCTAATGCTGCATTTGCTGCCTTCTTGGTAATTTCAAGCTCTTTGGCGACCTTTGCTACGAATTCGGCTTTTGTCATGTCCCACTCCTCCTTGTTAGGTTAAGTTTCTTTAGCCAACAACCACGTGGTGCCTCCCTCGAAAAAGCATCTTTAAACCAAGCTTATGATTTGACTTGAACAAGCCTCCAATACGTCACTGATGTCTTGAGGCCTTCGTCTATAAACGGCCTCAGAAGTTTCACCTAACGAGATTATGGAACACCATCGAGCCCGAAATGTTAGCGGCACGAACGGTTATGAGCAAGTCACAGGTATATGATGCGCCTGAACCTTGAAAGAATAGGTTTATTCACGGATTATTGAAAACAACAAGTTTTTTGATAAGTCAAGGAGAAAGAATGGATTTGGGGCCTCATGCAGTTAGAATTGTACGAATTTCTAAAAACTGGTGAGCGGATTGAGTCGAAAAAGAGGAATGGATTACGAAAAAGAGAAAACCACGTCGTCACAAACGCGACTAATTCTCATTCGGTTTTTCCCAGCGCACGACGAGGAAAGCCCCGGTATCCAGCCTGCCAGCATCGCCGGCGCTTTCTATCGCCCTCGCCCGCTCGGGATCATCGTGCTTTTGAAAATGAATAGCCGTCCTGATCAAGGCCGGGAGCGGCACCAGGTCGGCCATCTCAGACGGGGACCTGAAACGGGCATGCTCGAAAATGGCGTGGCCCTCCTTGGCTGCGGCCTTCCTTCGAACTGCCCAGGGACTCAGGCTGTTCAAGCTGGCAACAACAACGAATCCACCGGGTTTGGTGATCCTGAGGAGTTCGGCGACGCCACCCCTGGCATCCTCGAGAAACTCGATGGCGGTGACGGAAACGGTTTTGTCGAAGGCACTGTCGGCAAAGGGGAGTCCGCACATATCGCCCTGGATCATGTGGAAGGGGAGTCCGGCCGCCTTTTTCCCAGCCCGCTGCAGCATGGGAAGAGAAAGCTCGAGCCCGATGACGTGCGAGCCTGCCCTCAGGAGGTCGAGAGTGAAGATGCCGGTGCCACATCCCACATCCAGAATCCGTTCACCGTGATGAGGACGAGCCATTTCGAGAAGAAGGCGGCTCTCATACTCCCTGACCAGCCTGCCTATGGGATTCTCGAACCACTGATCGTATTTCTCCGGCCATTCATCAAAGATTTCTGCCATTGCTGTTATCTCCCATCAAGGCCCATCCCGTTGAGCATGGGAATACCGGCTGCCTTGAGTGCTTTTTTCACCGGCTATTGGGCGAACATTTCCTGCAAAACTCCCAAAGCACGCCCAAGAGTTGAAGAAGAGAGTTTTCCGAGTCGCCGCACCAACCGCTCACGATCAACGGTGCCAATTTGATCAAGCACCATATGGCCTGACCGACCTTGAAATCGGCAGGGTACACGAAACGGGTAGGGATAACTCCCCGTCGTGAGGGGCGCCACAATGAAGGTGCGCAAATAAGCATTGAGCTCATCTGGCGAGAGGATAACGCAAGGGCGGGTCTTTTGGATTTCATCCCCGCGGGCCGGATCCAGACGGATCAGGTAAACGTCACCTCTTTGGACCTCCTCAGCCGCTACCATTCCCATTCCTTTTCGTCAAAATGCGTGGAAACAGGGGGATCCACCAATAAATCGTCATTGCGCTCAAGCATCTCTCTGGCAGCTTCAGACCATCCAGCCCGAGGTGCGGAGGCACGCTCAATCACTATCGCTCCGTCTTTGGCGTGCAGCTCCACCTCTTCAGTCAAACCGGCTTGGGCAATGAGAAGTTTTGGCAACCTGACGCCCCGTGAATTTCCTATACGCACCAAACGGGTCTTCATTCGATGATCCTTTCGCTAAAATGTAATTACATTATAAGCCCATGTTGGAAGCTGTGTCAATGGCGCACCATGTCTCAAAACGTGATAGTTCTAGTCGCGGCCGGTTTTTTCAGCCGGAGTTCGTTCCGGATGAATAATGAGCGAGGGGGCGTGGGGATCGTGTTGCCTGTAGTTCGCCATAGCCCGCTCGAAGCTTGTGGTGGCGTAGCAGTAGAGGCATCCAGAAGGGCACGACTCATACATTCCGATGTCTTTGCTTTCAATGCAGCCGCAGTGTTTTCGCTGACAACTGTCTTTATTGGCTTCCAGATTTAGCCCGAACACCTTCGAGATGAGCTCATCATCGACGCACTTGCCAGGCAATATGCCATATTGCTGCAAGTTGGATTCATCGGCACAACTTCGGATTTGGATCCCGTTCTGAGAAGCTGTTTCTGCAAAAGCATACATAAGGCTGGCAAGGTCTCTTTCATTCAGCGGCAAAAGTGTAATGCCTCGCTTCTCGATCTCCCTGACGCGCTTTTGGATCTTCCGATACAGATGAGTGACGCTGATCACAGCGTGCCTCGTGTATCCTTTCAGCGCCCCTGCGAGCTGCCGATAGGTTCTCTGGTGGAAGTCAAAATCGGTAATACTGCTTAGGAAAATAGGATCATACCGCCAAATGACTCGTTCCGGACCGATGCGATTGGAAAGATCGCGGAAGGTTTTGAGCGCCGCCTCCGCCGGAGGTGACCCGGGATCAATTTCTCGCGGGTTTGCCAGGATGGTATACAGAAAATAGTACTTGTAGCCTCGTTCATCGAGCTCTGACAAATGGGGCAGGAGCGGGCGCGGATTGCGGCTCCAGAACACCATGACATCGACATTCTCCGGCGTGAGTGATACGTGTGAGATCTGATTTGGGTTGAACGGGTTGGGAACCGTGCAGTATCCGGCCCGAAGGCGGTTCATGAGCCATTCGGCATAAAAGGCTGGAATATCTGTTCGTCGGCTTACGCTGATGATCACTTTTGGAGTCTCCCCTTTAATTGCTAGGGAGAGGTAAGAAGACGAGAAGAACTGGTCGAGAAGAGGTAATCGAGTGAGTAATGGTTCCCCATAGCGGCCATCGGGTTAAATACCGACACCGAATCGTATGGACTCGAAGTAAATTGGTTGTTGATCTGAATCAAATCTTCAAAAGGATGAAGCTGGAGTTGGGGTGATTTGTTGAAGCGTGCGGCGTTTTGCATGGCACCTAAAGAATTTCCCGGATTGCTCACCATGTCGGGCGAGGCGTTCGGGACATTGGCAGAAAGAATATTTGCCGCCGGTGGACCGCCAGGTATAAACGGATTGACCGTGAACTGGCTTGGACCGAAAGGATCAACACCCGGTCCCGGCATAAAGGGCGTGCTCGACAAACTGCCGGGTGAGGTAGCCGTCAGAGCAAATGGATTGATGGTGGGGGCATTGGCATCAAAAGGCCTGTCACCTGCAGGAGGCGTGAGCGCATTCGCCGGCGGTGAACTGCCCGGAAGGGTGGGATTGACGTTCGCCAGAGAACCGTATAGGCTCTGCGTTTGGCCCGATGGAGAAGGGGCGCCACTCTGTTTGGCGGCACGGTTCATCCGGTTGTAGGCATTCAACAGCTTTGCGGCAGTGGGAGCGGGCTGAGATGCTCGATCGTGGCGCTTTGCCTGCTGGGCAAGAGCTGGGCTGACGAGCATAAGCATGGCCATAACCAAAATCACCGTCTTCTTCATACACAATCCACCAGAGAATGGTCATGGTCTTTACGTGAATAGGAAATCGCTCCATTTCTCAAACAGAATATGACAGAATCATGATAATTCAAAAAATTGAGACAGTCGACCGCTTTCTGGAAATGAAGTCTTGGGAGAATGAGTCAGCATGAAACAGTACGTTATCGATCAACTGCGCGAATCTGATTTTGGGCAGATCCAGGAGTTTCTTGCCAGGAATACCGAAAGCACCGGCCTGGCGGGCATTTACTGGGTGAACCTGCCGCCCGACCTCTATAGCCCGATCCAGAGTGAACATGCAACGTGTCACCCGTATTACTTTGCGATCACCCTTACCTGGAATGACGTTGCTTTTGAACTGCTCATCCGGAGCCGTCAGGTGATCCGGTGCAACTGCATCGCGCACGCCACGCAGCACCAGCGGGACTATATCATCCATTTTGCAGACCGCATGCTCGAAGAGCTTGGAATAAAATTGTAAGCTGCTGCAGCGAAGTGCTGGGTCCTGGACAGGCAACGCTCGTTGCGTGCAGGTAACACCCCAGAAGCCAAGCGCCAAGAGCTAAGAGCTAAGGGTCACCTTCGGATGCGGGTGGAGCCAGAAGTCGGCCAGCACCAGGAGCACCATTGCTTCGCATACCGGAACAATGCGCGGGATGGCAGAAACATCATGGCGGCCCTTGATTTGGATGGTGACCGGCTGACCCTCGGTGGTGACTGTCAACTGGGGCTTGGAAATGGACGGAATCGGTTTCACGGCAACGCGCACGATGATCTCCATGCCCGTTGAGAGGCCGCCGAGGACACCGCCGGCGTGGTTGGCGCCATAGCCTTCGAGAGTCACGGGATCGTTGTTTTCGCTTCCCAGCATAGCGGCAGCGTTGAAGCCCTCGCCGATCTCGACGCCCTTAACCGCCCCGATAGACATCAGCGCCGCAGCCAACCTGGCATCCAGCTTATCGAATACCGGTTCCCCCAAGCCGGCGGGGCATCCACGAGCACAGATCTCCACAATGCCACCGATGGAATCCCCCGCCTCCCGCACCTCCCGCAGGCGTGCTGCCATCGCTTGAGCAATTTCCGCATCCGGGCAAAACAACGCGTTCCGATCAATTTCAACCCAGTCGAAATGCTTGCAGCGCACGCCTCCCAGGGCGAGAGTGTAGGCTTTGACGGAAATGTCATGCCGACCGAGAAACTTTCTGGCCACGGCGCCCGCAGCCACCCGCGCGACGGTCTCGCGAGCGGAGCTGCGACCGCCGCCTCGCCAATCCCTGATTCCATATTTTTGTTCGTAAGTCCGGTCGGCATGTCCGGGGCGATAAACGGCTGCAAGCTCATCATAATCCCCACTGCGAACGTCCCGATTGGTGACGACCAAGCTGATCGGGGTCCCAGTCGTAACTCCCTGAAAGACGCCGGAGAGGATTTCCACTCGATCCGGTTCGCGACGCGGGGAAGTGAGGGCCTTTCCCGGCCGGCGACGTTCCAGATCGTGCTGAATGTCTTCAGCGGTCAGCGGCACCCCTGGGGGACATCCGTCAATGACAGCTCCCAGAGCCGGCCCGTGGGATTCCCCCCACGTTGTAATCCGAAACAGGCGACCAAAGGTATTGCCAGGCATGAGCTCTCCCTTGCAGTTTGCAGTGATTGTGACTCGTTGAGGCCACCTTGACACTCAAGTGGAAAAAGTTATTGTTCATAATGAGAGAAAGATCAAGGATGGGATTCAGAAATCAGACCATTTGACGCCTTTGGGATCCAAGGGCGAAAGATCTGAGAAGGCGAAGCGCATAATTATGAGACAGCAGCAGGGTGCTTCAGCGAGGTGGAGGAGTAAGGATGGGCGAGCATCTTCCGGATTTTGGGGAAGATCTGGAGAGCAGAGTCGAAGAGGATCTCGAAGAACCTCCGATGTACAGGGTTCTGCTTCACAACGATGATTATACCACCATGGAGTTCGTCGTCGAGATTCTGCGGATGGTCTTTCACAAGTCGCCCGCCGAGGCCACTCGGATCATGCTGCTGGTTCATAAGAGTGGGGTTGGATTGTGCGGCGTGTTCACCGCTGAAGTTGCAGAAACGAAGGTGGAAATGGTGCATCATCTCGCTAAAAAGCATGGATTCCCTCTCCAATGCAGCATGGAAGCAGCTTGAAGGAGCAACACCTTGGCTCTTAGCTCTTGGCTGTTGGCTCTTAAAACTTGAGCAGATATGAAAGAAAGAAAATGATCAATCGAGAACTGGAAATCACGCTTGCCGGCGCCATCAAAGAAGCTAAAGTGAGGCGCCACGAATATTTTACCCTGGAGCATATCCTCTACGCTGTTCTTCACGATGTGACGGGAAGGCGCATCCTTTATCATTGCGGAGCCGATCTGGAAATGCTGAAAGCCCGGCTCGAGAAGTACCTGTCTGAGCGGATCGAGAAGCTCCCCGCAGGGACCGACCAGGACCCCATCCAGACGATGGCAGTCCAGCGGGCCATCCAGCGAGCCATCATGCACGTTCACGGTGCCGAAAAAAAGGAGGTGGACGCAGGCGACATCCTTGCTGCGATGTTCTATGAAGAAAACTCCTACGCCGTCTACTTCCTCAAGGCTGAAGGGATCACTCGTCTGGATGTGGTCAGTTATATTTCCCATGGCATCTCCAAGGTGGCTGATCCCGAGGAAGAGGAATCCGGCAATCGTCCGTCGCCCGCTGCGACCCCGGAAGGCAAACCGGAACCCAGGAAAGCCAGTGCGTTGGAAAGCTTCACTGTCAACCTCATCCAGAAGGCCGCTGACGGGATGATTGATCCCCTTATCGGGCGCGAAGAGGAGATCCTCAGAACGCTGCAGATTCTCGGGCGGCGGAGCAAGAACAACCCGATCTTTGTGGGCGATCCCGGCGTCGGCAAAACCGCCATTGCCGAAGGTTTGGCCCTGAAGATTTATCAGCACGAGGTGCCGGAGACTTTTCTGGATGTCGAGATTTTCGGCCTGGACATGGGGGCGCTGCTTGCCGGGACCAAATTTCGAGGTGACTTTGAAGCGCGTCTCAAGGGCGTTCTCCAGGAGCTCAAGAAAAAACCGGGAGCCATCCTCTTCATCGATGAAATCCACACCATAGTGGGGGCAGGCGCAACCAGCGGAGGTTCCATGGATGCCTCGAACATCCTCAAGCCGGCTCTGGTTGCCGGTGGTCTCCGCTGCATGGGATCGACGACCTACGAGGAATATAAGAACCATTTCGAAAAAGATCGTGCCCTCAGTCGCCGCTTCCAGAAGGTTGAAATTCAGGAACCCAGCGTAGAAGAAACCTACCAGATTCTCCAAGGTTTGAAGCCGTACTATGAGCAGCACCACGATATCCGCTACGCCGACGCCGCGCTCAGGACTGCGGCGGAGCTTGCGGCGCGCCACATCAACGACCGCTATCTTCCCGACAAGGCCATCGATGTAATCGACGAAACCGGAGCAAGCCTGCGTCTAAAAAAGGACCGCCGGGTGCGGCGCGTAGTTGGACCGAAGGACATTGAACAGGTGGTGGCGCGTATTGCCAGGATACCGCCGCGCTCGGTCTCGGCCACCGATCAGTTGCGCTTGCAGAGCCTGGACTACGAGCTGAGAAGCCATGTGTTCGGTCAAGATAGTGCCATTGAAGCCCTTGCCAAGGCCATTAAGCGGTCGCGAGCCGGTTTGCGCATTCCCGAAAAACCCGTTGGCTCGTTCCTGCTCATGGGCCCGACGGGTGTCGGCAAGACCGAGGCGGCAAAGCAGTTGGCCCGCGTTCTCGGCGTGAACTTCCTGCGTTTTGATATGAGTGAATACATGGAAAAGCACACGGTATCCCGACTGATCGGCGCCCCACCGGGCTACATCGGCTTTGACCAGGGAGGACTCCTGACCGACGCGATTCGCAAGCAGCCTCATACGGTCTTGCTCCTTGATGAGATCGAAAAGGCGCATCCCGATCTTTTCAGCATCCTGTTGCAGATTATGGATCATGCCACTTTGACGGACAACAACGGCAAGAAGGCCGACTTTCGCAACGTCATTCTGCTGATGACTTCCAATGCCGGCGCCCGGGAGATGAGCAGCCCGTCCATCGGCTTCAGCCAGAAAGCAGATGACCATCGTGCGGCGAAAGGGATGAAAGCAATCGAGAACCTCTTCAGTCCCGAATTCAGGAACCGCCTTGACGGCATCATTACGTTCAATGGGCTCTCCCTCGAGATCATGGAACGAATTGTGGACAAATTCATTACCGAGATGGAGGGGCAACTGGCAGAAAAACGGGTGCGCTTGGAGCTCAGCCCGGCGGCACGCTTGTGGTTGGCAGAAGGGGGCTTTGATCCGATCTTTGGCGCTCGCCCGCTTTCCCGGCTGATCCAGACCGAAATCAAGGATGTTCTCGCCGACGAGATCCTCTTCGGGCGCCTCCGGCAGGGTGGCCTGGTGCGGGTTGAACGGCCTGAAGACTGCGCCGATACCGCGGAACAGACCTTGAAGACCGAAAATCTCTGTTTCCTGATCACTGAAGCCTCCTCTTCCCGAGTGCACAGCCCCATGACCGAGGAGACGGTTAGTTAGAAGATAGTGGCGAGTGGCTAGCTACAAATCACAAATCACGAGTCAACGAGTCACGAAACACTAGCCACTAATCACTAGCCACTAGCCACCAAAAAGATGTCCGTTTATCGTCTGACGTACCAACTCATTTTCCCTCCCCCTGACCATGCCGACCCCGATGGCCTGCTGGCTGTGGGCGGGGACCTTTCCGCCGAGCGGCTTTTGCTCGCCTACCAGCAAGGGATCTTCCCGTGGTACTCGGCAAACACGCCCATTCTTTGGTGGTCTCCCGATCCACGCCTCGTGCTTTTCCCCGATGAATTAAAGGTCTCCAAGAGCCTGCAACGAGTCTTAAAGAAAGACTTCTTCAAAGTGACCATGGATCGGGCCTTTCTGGAAGTAATCCAGCGTTGTGCAGGGATGAAACGGGACTATGGAGAGGGCACCTGGATTGTCCCGGAAATGGTTGAAGCCTATCACCGGCTGCACCGACTCGGGTATGCGCATTCCGTAGAAAGCTGGTACGAAGGGAAACTGGTCGGGGGTCTTTATGGGGTGGCCATGGGACGTGTATTTTTCGGAGAATCCATGTTCACCGAGAAGACCGATGCCTCGAAAGCAGCACTGGTTTGCCTGGTGCAGTTACTCCAGCACTGGGATTTCGAACTGATCGACTGCCAGGTCACCACGGACCACCTCAAACGCTTCGGCGCTCGCGAGATTCCCCGTAAGGAATTCCTCAAGCATATCGCCCTGGCCACCCGCGAAACCAACCAGCATCGTTCCTGGTCCGAAATTTTCGAAACACTCCCTGCTTTCACCTAGATTCCCGCTTGTACCAAGGCCACAAGTACTCTAAGCTTGGGCTGCATCGAAAAACAACTTAACGTGATTCAACTGGAGAGAACCGATGAAAACTGAAATGCCAACGATTGGAAAGATATCTGTTGAGATTTTTGATGAGATCATTCTGCCGCAGCTTGGTAAAAACCGCCCGGAGATCTTGGCTGGACCCCAGCACGGAGTGGACGTCGGGGTTATCGACATCGGCAACGGACAGGTTATGGTGACGACCACCGATCCTATCTTTGTTGTCCCTCCCTATGGCTGGGAACGCTCGGGGTGGTTTGCCGTGCACATTCTGGCTTCCGATGCGGTTACCTCGGGTCTCCCGCCACAGTACATCACCATGGATCTCAACCTGCCCCTTGCCATCACCCGAGAGCAATTCGAAATCCTCTGGGGAGTGATGCACAGAGAATGTGAACGGCTCGGGATGGCGATCATCTCAGGTCATACCGGCCGCTACGAGGGTTGTGATTACCCGATGATCGGCGGCGCCACCGTCATCTGCGTGGGCCCCAGGGACCAGTATGTAACGCCTGCCATGGCCCAGGTTAACGACGCTGTCCTCATCACCAAGGGCGCGGCCATCGAAGCTTCGGGATTGTTTGCTGTAACCTTTCCCGGAAAAGTGGCTGAACGCTATGGGGAGAAATTTGCCGCCGAAGCGGAGCAAATTTTCTGGCAGATGTCCGTCGTCGAAGATGCTCTCACTGCCGTGACCGTGGGGGTCCGCGAAAACGGCATCACGGCCATGCATGACGCCACGGAATGCGGGATCTGGGGAGGTCTTTTCGAGATCGCGCAGGCCTCCGAAGTGGGAATGGTGGTGGACAAGGACAAAATCATTGTTCAAGAACCGGTGAGAAAAGTGTGTGACCTGTTTGGCATCGATCCTTACACCTCAATCAGCGAAGGTACCCTGATTGCCACCTGTCGGCCGCACAAGGCCAGGGAAGTCTTGAGCCGGCTCCAGGACAAGGCCATTCCTGCGAGCATCGTCGGGGAAATAACGGAGGCAAACCAGGGCCTTCATTACTTCGAAGGCGGCCGCAAGCACGAGCTCATCCATCCCCGCGTCGATCCGTTCTGGGCGGCCTTCGGTAAAGCGGCATCGGATAAAACTCAATAGGTTCTGACTGCTGAACGTGAGATGTCATTCTTCTGCCGCGCTGAGCTAATCCCAGAGGGACGCCACTTCGGAGGCTACGCGACCTGGAACGATCTAACCACGCCATTTCTTGTTCTGCGGCCCGGTTTTGAGGAGATACAGGTGAAAAAAGTCATTTCCATTGTCATGCTTTTGCTTATTCTGGTTGTTGCACTGTGGGGAGGCGCCACGTATTGGTTTGGGGTAAAGACGGAGGAACGATACCGTGCCCTGATCGAGCAAGCCTCACCATGGCAGGTCGTACAATTATCGAACGAAAGCTACAGCCGCGGATTTCTCAGATCGAAAGCGCGAACCATCGTTGAGTTTCAACGACTGCCTGACATGGCTGCGGAAAATCAGCCGATGCGGCTCATCCTGGAGAGCGACATCGCCCATGGACCCTTCCCCCTCCGCCAATCGCCGAATGGGAAAGGGCAATTCAGACCCGTGATGGCGATTATTGAAACCGGG